>JBCBRU010000680.1:0-4728 GCA_039819565.1 Myxococcota bacterium
ACCCACCACCCGAAGAAACGACTGGTGGGTGAGTTTCACCGGCCTGTATGCATCTTCCGCAAGCTGTCCTTGCTGTGGGGGCGGACAGGGGTGCGTGGCCGGCGCCGGGTTCGTGGGCTTCCTCCTCGCCCTGGGTACGCTCATTAAGTATCCGTTTCGACGGCTGAGAGCGAGGCGAGCGCCCGCGCCTCGGATAGATGCGACCGCGCCATGAACAGGTTCTCGCCGAGGCACGTTATCGTCGTGCGTACTCTTGGTTTCGAGTCATCCGCTCCAGCGCCCGTCGATAACGAGGCCGTTCGCCCGCCTCGCCTTTGAGCTCGAGACGACGAGCGAACGAGAGCAGCGGCGAAAAATCCCACCGAGGGGGGAGCGAGACCTCGTCGTCCTCTCCCGGGCCCCAGCCCACGCTCTCTTCGAAACCCAAAGACAGGAGCGGCTTGGCCGGGAGCATCTGTTCGACCCACGCGAGACGGTCGCCGCGGGTGACCTTGTTGACGAGGAAGCAGTGGGGCGTCCCAAAGAACTCTAGAAGCTTCGATATCTGGCAGGCTGCCTTGACGCCGTGGTGGTTGGGCTCGAGCACGACCACACCCACATCGAGACCTGCAGCCACGCCCGTTCCCGCCCCGTCCGACCCTGCCTTCTCGTCCACCACGATGAACTCGCTGCCCGGGTCGAGCCGGAAGTGTGGCAGGACGACCTTGAGGGGCGTCGTCAAGACATGGCTGCACGCTCGGTCGAATAGGATCTGGTCGGTGTGCGGTCCTCCGGCCATCACCCATAGATTCGCCCGCGCTGGCCGGGAGTACTTGGCCGTGAATGCGTCCATGGGGGCGAGACGGAACTCCAGCGCAGGTTGAACGTCAAACAGCGACCGATAGTCTCCTCGGCTCTTCGCGAGACCCCCCAGCGCCAGAAGGTCCTCCATCGATGCCCCGAGCCAGTTCGGCATCTCGGCGACCTTGAGGTTGAAGAGCAGGTCCATGTTGTGATCGGCGTCGATGGCGAGCACGCGGTGGCGGCGAGAGAGTAAGAACTCACAGAAGGCGGCGCTGATCGTGGATTTACCGCTGCCGCCCTTTCCTAGAAACCCGACAATCATCTCAAGCCCGGACCAGCCTCGAATCGGATTCCTTTCCCCTCGGCGCGTCGACCTGAACCGTATTTCTCAGCTTCTTACTCGGAGGTTCCTCGGAGGCGACGATGTTCCGCCACGCTTCCGAGATGGCCGCAGGGTCGAGGTCGACCTCCCTTCGGGAGCGCGGCAAGGTCAGGCGATGCATACAGGACTCGTAGAGCTCAAAAAACCTGAGCTCGGCCGCGCGCAGGTCGATGTTGGCGCCCGGTACCTCGGACGTTTCTTCGACCTCGACGATGGGCATACCCATGGACTCGGCGTAAGAGCGCACGGTGCACCGGGCTCGATAGTCCTCCGAGCCCTCATAAGCCTCCACCGCCGCTCGAGGTCCGAAGATCACCCCGCAGCAGTGATTGCGACTCAGCTTGGTGCCGTAGAGGTCGCAGACGTTCTCGACGCTCTCGACATTTCGCTTGGCCATCATGAACGGAAGGAAAGAGGTGTGAAGCTCTCGCACGGCTCGGGGCCGGTACCTCGTGTATTCATGCTCCCCACTTCGGGTGACGACCGAAAGGGGCACATAGCCCAAGCCTCTCTCTCCGAGGGCTCCGTCGAGGCGCTCCCGGACGAGATGCTTGAGGGCGCTGAACATGACGAGGAGATTAACCTGAGGACAGAAGTGCTCAGTCATGACCCGGAAAAGATCAGAGATGAAGCTCTCCTCCCTAGGGAAGATCTCGCAGAGCTCCGCGGCATGGGTGGCGGTCATGGGGGACAGTCGCGCGTTGAATAGATCCGTGCACATTTTCAGACTCCTTGGCAGCACGATAGCTGCATGTGGTAAGCGGCGCGAGTATCCCTAGCGGCGGCGACGAAAATTGCAGCGCTCGAACAAGGCGTGCCGAGTCTGGACGTTCCCGACCGTAGCGAATACATAGAGGCACTCAGACCTAATGATAGCTTTCGCCTTCGCGCAAGGTCATGACCGCCGCGCCCGCACTCTTCGCGGCGAGGCGAAGGGTACGGACTCCCGCTTAACTATGGGCGCCGTATTTGCCTCCGTTGCCGGGGGTCGGTAGGCTCGCTCGGGGAGCTATCCGTCGTGACGAAGACCTTGACCATGATGTTTGCGGGCCTGGCCCTTTTTGCGGGCTGCGCCCAGGGAGGTCTCGTCGGATCGGACAACGCGTCCTCCGCGGCCACAACCGCAGCTTCCGAGGCCTCGTCGCCTCTCGAGGAGGGGAGCGCCACCGGGATCGACCCGGCCGTCGATGCGCTCAAAGCCTCCCTAAACGAGCGGACGGTCCTTCAGTGGACGCGGGAAGAAAGGATTCTCGGTTTTCCCCGGATGGAAGAGGTCGTTCCGGCTCGCACCATCCCTAAAGGCGATAGGGTTCGAGCCTTCGAACGCGCCTCGGCGCCGCTCAGTGTTTCCTTTGGCGTTGGCGCCGAGGTCTGGACGCTCGACGACTATGTCGACAAGAACCTCACGGCCGGCCTTCTCATCATCATCGATGGCGAGATCGTCTACGAGAAGTACGGTCTCGGACACTCCGCAGACGGGCGATGGACGAGCTTCTCGGTCGCCAAGTCGTTCTCCTCGACGCTCGTGGGCGCGGCCCTGAAGGACGGTGACATCGCGTCGCTCGAAGATCCTATCGTGCGATACCTTCCCGGTCTGGCGGGTTCGGGCTACGACGGAGTGACGATTCGCCAGGTCCTGACCATGACCTCGGGGGTCCGGTGGAACGAGGACTACACGGACCCAAAGTCGGATGTCTCGATGTTCATCGCCGAGCCGTCCAAGGAGGGTTCGGACCCGACGGTGACTTATATGGCGCGGCTGCCGCGTGAGGCCGAGCCCGGCGAGAAGTGGCTCTACAAGACCGGCGAGACCAATCTGGTCGGCTCCCTGGTCGAGGCGGCGACGGGCAAGCGGCTCGCGGAGTATCTGTCCGAGAAGGTCTGGTCCCGGATCGGCATGGAGCAGGAGGGCGCCTGGCTTCTGAACCAAAGCGGTCGGGAGATCGCAGGTTGTTGCATATCAGCGGCCCTTCGCGACTACGGAAGATTCGGCGTCTTCTTCATGAACGGAGGGTACGTCGACGGGGTTTCGATTCTCCCCGACGGATGGGTGAGCGCGGCCACGACTTCCACGGAGCGAGCTTTGGAGACGATGAAGGGCCGCGCGGGCTACGGCCTTCAGTGGTGGACCACTCCAGGACCTGCCTACCGCGCCTCGGGTATCTACGGTCAGGGGCTCTGGCTCAACCCGGAGCTGAGCCTGGTCGTAGTGACGCAGAGCGCCTGGGATAAAGCCATCGACCCCGACGGCATGGAGCGGCGCTCGCTCATGATTGCGGCGGTGGAACGCGAGATCCGAAGCCGGGCGGCGCGCAGCGAACGCTGATGGCGACGGTCCCTCGGACGAAACCGAGGGGCCCTACCGGAAAACGTCGAAGATGCTGGGGCCGGGTTCGAGCTTCGCGAGCTTCTTCATCTCGTACATGTGGCCCCCGAAATCGGAGCTCTGGTCGGTGACGGCGAGCTTGCCCGTGATGAAGATGTTCCCTTCGAAGTCCCGCCACGGTCGCGGCTTCTTGAGCTCGACGAGGATCAGCTGGTTGGGCGGCGGCGGCGGGACATGGCCGCAGTACATGGGGTCGGACACCAGCACGAAGGCCGTAATGCCCTTGCCGTCGCCCTCGAGGGGGATGACGTAGCCCTCGATCTTCACCGTGGCTTTGAGCTTCTTGGCGAGCGCTCCCGGCATCTTCCCGGTGCGGTAGTCGAGCTCTCCCAGCTCGGACCAGCTGATGGGCTTGGCGGCGCCGCGGCGCCGCTTGCCAGTGTCGGCGCCCGCGGGGTGGCCTCCCACGAGGAGAAGGCCGCACACCGTCAGAGCAAAAATCGATCTCATGTTCGCACCAAGAGGCCGTCAGACAGCGACCTTCGGTAGGTCACCATAGCTGGAATCAGCGATACAAGGGTCGCGGTGGCGAGAAATGCCGCCACCCACAAGAGCTCGTACCCGGTCACGGGGAGCTGAGTGAGGCGGAGACCGTACCCCGCGAGGGTGCTGCGTCCGAGCGTACCCAGCAGGTACACCCCCACCAACGCCACCGTGGCACTCGCGAGGGCGACGATGAGCGCCTCTCCCACGATGAGCACCGCGATGTGGAGAGGGGAGGCGCCCACCGACCGCAGGAGGGCCATCTCTCGGCGGCGAGCCTGGACGGTGGCCAGCAGAGTGGCCACGAGCGCGATGATGCCCGCCAGCGATACCAGCACCCCGATGACGCGCAGGGCCTTTTCGGCCACGCCCACCGTTGACCACAAACGTTGAAAGGCACGGGCGGGCATCACCGCCATGAGGGGCTCATCGGCGAAGTTATTGATCCAGGCCCGCATACGAAAGAGGCCCATTTTGGAGCGCAGGCCGACCATCGCCGCGCTCACTGTCTCGAGATGCTCGCCCTCGTCGGCGTGCGCAGCGGCCGCCTCTTCGTGCTCTTCGTCGTGCTCATCGTGGCCCGACTCCTCGTGCTCGTGGGCCTCTTCGTCGTGATGGGCCTCCTCGTGCTCGTGGGCCTCTTCGTCGTGATGGGCCTCCTCGTGCTCGTGGGCCTCTTCGTCGTGATGAGCCT
>JBCBRU010000681.1:0-4726 GCA_039819565.1 Myxococcota bacterium
CGTCCCGGTGAGCTCGACCTCCCCAACCTCCACTACGCGGCCGGCCTCGGCCTTCGCTATCTCACGCCGGTGGGAGCCATCCGTTTCGACTACGGCTTTCGACTCAACCGCAGGAGTGAGGCGCCGTGGACCTGCTCCGGCACCTTCGACTGCGCCGCCTTTCACTTCACCTTGGGGCAGGCCTTCTGATGGAGGCTCGCTCCTACCTCGCGCCGGCCCTTCGCATCGGAGCCCGCGTGGGAGTCGCGGCCCTGACCCTCGGGCTCGCCGTGGTCCTCGGGCTGACCGCCCTCCTCGGCACCTCGGCCGGCCTGTCCCTGCTCCTCCCCCTGGTCGAGTACGGGGTGAGCTCCGCCCTCACGGGCGAGCTCACGGTGGGCCAGCTCTCCGGCTCCGCCTTCTCGACCCTCGTCATCGATGCCGCGCGGATCACCGACGACGAGGGTCGCCCGGCCGTGTCGCTCGGCCGACTCGAGGTCAACTGGGCCCCCTCGGCCCTCCTCGGGGGCGGCATCGAGGTCGGATACGTCCGGCTCGTCGACCCCACCATTCGGGCCGTGAGCACCGCCACGGGAGGCTTGAACCTCGCCCGGCTGGTGCCCCCCTCGGAGCCGGATCCGGAACCCGAGGAGAGCGCCCCGCTGGCTCTGCCGCGCTTTCGCCTGGGGAGCCTGGAGATTTCCGGGGGCCGCATCGACGTCGTCTCCGACGGTCGCGCGGTGGCCCGAGTCCGAGACCTCGAGATCGCCCTCCAGGGACAGGGCGAGGGGGACGGCGTCGAAGCCCAGCTGTCTCGGCTGAGCGCCCGCATCCAGGACGACCTTCCCCTCAACATCGAAGCCAAGACGCGCCTCGAGGGGGACGACCTCGACATCGAAGACCTCCGCCTCACCTTGGGCGAAGCGCGAGTGGACGTCCCTCGCTTCGTCACCACCTTGCCTCCGGGGCCTCTCGATGGCCGTGCGGACATCAGCCTCCCCGAAGGGCTTCTTGCGAAACTAGGCTTGCCGGATCTCCCCTTCGGGGCCCGCCTGAAGCTTCGAGCCCACCGCGAGGCGGACGTGCCTCGGTGGAAGCTGGGTCTGAGCGGCCGCCTCGCTCGATCCCCGCTCACCCTGACCGCGACCGTTACGGAAGGGCGAGACGCCCAGGCGCGACTGACGGTCCGCGGGCTCGACCTTCGCCGCCTGGTTCGAACGTTGCCCGACAGCCAGCTGGACGTGGCCGCGCGGGTCTCTGGGAGCATCGCCGAGGCCACCCCCGACCTTCGAGCGGACGTCGATCTGAAGGGCTGGCTCGACCCGAGCGCCGAGCTTCCTCGCCTCGACGTGCGGAAGCTCGCTCTCGACGGACGCTGGCGCGGCTCGAGGGTGGAGGCTTCGGCGGAGGGCGAGATCGACGAGAGCACGGTGAGGCTGAAGGCCGCCCTCGATGAACTCCTGGGCGGAAATCCGCGCATCCGAAGCAGCGAGCTCGAGGTCGAGATTCCCCATCTGGCGCGGCTCGCGGGGGACGAGCTGGACGGCGCCGCCACCCTGACCGCGACCGTGAGCGGTCGCTTGAATCGCCTCGAGGCGGCGGGGCAGCTGCGGGCCCGGGAGATCCGAGCGGGCCCCACCCGCCTCCGCTCCGCGGACATGGTGTGGCGGCTCACCGGCCTCCCCTCTCTGCCCGTGGGCCAGGCCTCGGTCGAGGCACGGGACCTGCGCCTGCCGAATCGGCGCATCGACCGGGTGAACGCGCGCCTGGAGGCGGCGAGCGACGACGGCGTTCTCGATGTCGCTCTTCCGCAGCTCTCGTTGACGAGTGGATCCGCCACGTGGGCGGGGACCGGGGGTCGGCTCCAAGGCTCCCAGAAAGGACCGGTCTCATGGACGGGGTTGGCCCTCACCGGACCCGGCGCGAAGCTGAACGGCGAGGCGCGGCTGGCCCGTCCCGATTTCGAGCGCGCAGATCTCGAGGCTCGGGTCGAGGCCCATGTCGACGCCCGGGCCCTCCCCCGCAGCCTCATCCCGGAGCTGGGCGACCTGGAAGGCGACGTGGACCTGGAGGTCACGGCGGAGCGAGCCCAAGGGGCGACATCGGCCGATGTCGATCTTCGCCTCGCCGACCTTCGCCTCGATGCGGGACGGGAGCCGGTCGGCGCCACCGCGCAGGTCAACCTTCAGCCCGGAGCGCTCCGGGCCGACGTCGAAGTGACCGGGCTCGGGGATCGGGTCCGAGCCACCGCCCAACTGCCCGCGCCCAGCGACGCTACCCGCGCCGCCGACTGGAAGCGGGCGATGGGGGCGCGGCCCGTGAAGGAGGCGGTGATCGAAGTGCGCAGCCTAGATCTCGGCCGCCTTCAGCGCATCCTCGGGGTGGAAGCGAAGGCGGACGGGCAGCTGAGCCTGGAGGCGCACGTACGAGGCCGCGGCGAACGCGCTCAGGTGCGGCTCACGGCTCGGGACGTTCGCCCCGGGCCCCCCCTCGAGAACACCCGAGGCCAGGCCCACCTCAACCTCGAGTTCGACCGGGGCCACGTCGTGTTCGGCGGGCGACTCGCCGGACGTCCCTTTGGCGACGGGACCCTCAGCGCCACCGTCGCGGGCCCCCGCAACCTCTTTGCCGTGGACGGGTGGAAGGCCCGCCGACCCGAGCACCTCCGCGGGGCGCGCGTCGATTTCGATCGACTCCGCCTGGATGCCCTCGACGAACTCCGCCTCTACGAGGGCATCAGCGGCCTGGTCGACGTACATGTGTACGCCGAGGAGGGCGCGCGGCCGCTGGCCGCCACAGTGCTCGCCGAGGATGTGAGGGTGCCTCCGCTCGACGGACGCTGGGACGGGGACCTGAGAGCCGATCTGGTCGACACGGGGTCTGTCGCCATCGATATCCAGTATGACGGCGCGGAAGCCCTGACCGCTCGCGCCTCCGTGCCGGTCGGACTCGAGGCGATCGTAGCCGGACCGCAGGAGAAGCTGCAGAAGACACCCGTAGCGGTGCAAGCCAAGCTCCGTTTTCCCCTGGCCGCGGTCGGAGCTGCGGCCGGTTTCGCCGACGGCGTCCTCCAAGGGCGGTTGACTGCAGATCTGGAGGCCGATGGCGTTCCGGGAGATCTCCATGCGCGGCTGACGGCCGGGGTGGATAGCTTGCAGGTCGGCTCGCGAAGCCTGTCTCCGGCGACCCTCTCCGCCCGGCTGGACGGGCCCCACGTCGGGCTCGAGTCTCAGCTCGCCGCTCCGGGAGCCGGGGGGCTCCGGATCACGGGGAGCGCTACGGTGGCCGCCGAGGTCGAGGGAACCGCGTTCGATGTCCAGGTGGACGGAGACGGTCTGCCTCTCGACTTCCTCTCGCGCTTCGGCCTCCCCGTGGGCATCGAGGGGGAGCTTCACGCCGACCTCGACGCCGAAGCTCGGGGCACCGACATTCGACCTGAGGGTTGGCTCGAGGCGAGAGAGCTGAGGATCGTGTTCGCGCAACCCGCCCTTCTTCCCCTGAACCAGGGGAAACTGCGGGCCGAGATCCAGCCGCGGCAGGCCAAGCTCCGGTTGGAGGCACAAGCCATGGGCGGCCGCATCGAGGTCACCGCCGACGGCAACCTCGACGATCGCTCCGTGGGTCGCTTGGCCTCCTTCGTGAAGCTCAGGAGCTTTCCGGTGCGAGCCGGTCAGCTCGCCCGGATTACGATGGACGTCGGCGCCGAAGGTCGAGTTCTCGCCGAGGACGGAACCCATCTCGATGTCGTCATCGAGCGGGGGGAGGTGTTGCTCGCCGACGAGTCCACCCGAAGTCTGCACCCGGTGTCGGACCCGGGGGAGGTCCGCTTCGTGTCCCGAATCGACACCGCCCCGCCGGAGCCCAGCCCTCCCGTGGAGACGAGCACCGCCCCCTCCGGCCCCCCTATCGTGATCATCGTGGACACTCGGCAGCCGATCGACGTGTTCAGCGAATCCAAGCTCGTCGACGCCCGCGTCGATCTCGATCTCAGCTCCCGCACCAACGTCGAAGCGCAATCAGGAGTGCGCGGGAGGGTTTGGGTCCCGAACGGGGAGCTGGATCTATTGGGACGTCGCTACCGCATCGACCGCGCCGAGGTCATCCTCGAGGGTCGACAGCCGCCCAACCCACGGCTAGACGTCCTTCTCAGCCACGAGTTCGTCGACGCCGGGATCGACTTCTTCGTGCGGGTCCGCGGCAACGCCGACAAGCCGGAGCTGGAGCTCAGCTCCTCCCCCGCTCGGTACTCCAAAAACGAGCTCCTTCAGATCCTCCAAGGCACGGACCCGGGGGATCTGGGCAAGGACGGACCCGGCGGCGAGGAGGCGGCCCTCGGAGCGGCCCGAAGCGCCGCGGCGGGGTTCCTGGCCAGCCAGGTCAAGGCGCTCACCAAAGAGCTCCCCGAGTTTCTGCGCCTGGACACCCTCGAAGCGGACGTAGACGAGAACAACAACCCCAGCCTCACCGTCGGCAAGTGGCTCAACCGCCAGATCTTCTTGGCGTACCGCTACGACGCCACGTCGGACACCACGGAAAACCAGTCTGAGGCCATCGTGCGCTACCGCTTCCTCCCCGGCTGGCTCCTGGAGCTGGTGACGGGAGATCGCAACGCCTGGAGCCTCGATCTCTTGTGGGTGCGAAGGTTCAATGACTAGATGCGCCCGGCGTGAATTGTGAGCCGCCCCTCCGGGTGATGGATCTCGCCGCGTGCTCGCTCGGCCGTCGCTTCGCGACTCTCATCGTCGCC
>JBCBRU010000682.1:0-4704 GCA_039819565.1 Myxococcota bacterium
AGACGTGTGCTTTCGATCTAGGAACGCGGTCTCGCTGGCCACTTCGTTGTTGCTCTCGGTGCCGGCATCCAGCACCTCGGCGCCCGAGACGATGAAGTCTCCGCCGACGAAGATCCCGTCATCGAAGAGGAGATGGGCGAGAGGGTTACCATTGGCGACGAAGAAGTCGTTGCTGGGGATCACCATCGAGCCGTAGCTGAAGTACCGGTCCCGGTAGGGGTCGACCTGAAAGGTGATGGCGGCGCGGCTGCCGGGCTGGAAGGGGCCGCCGGGGGCCGTGAGGTTCGCCTGCGGCTGGCCGGGGTTGCGCAGCTCGAAGGTCTCGGTGATGGGGCCGTTGTTGCCGTCCTCGGCGAGGGCCTCGAGGACTCCCGGCCCCAAGAGCGCATCGGCGCTGACGCCGCGATCGTAGATATCGAAGGTCCCGTCATGAAGACCCATCCAAACCGGGGTCATGAACGTCCCGCGCTCCGGCGCGAGGTTCTCGACCTCCACGACCACGGAGGGGATAGAGGGGCGGTCGGCCTCGGAGGCAAGAGCCGGCGAAGCGGTCGCGATCATCGCGAGGGTGGCAATCGGAGTCGTACGTGTGATCTTCATCTTTCTTCTTCCTTGAGGTGGCCACCGCGAAGCTCGCGGGCGGCTGTTGTTTCTCTCGGAAAGACCTACGAAGTCCCCGCCCGGCAGTTGCCCTTCACGATCGTTGGGGCCCCAAAGAACAAATTCAGACCGGGGATGAGGAGCCGCCCCTCGAGGGTGTGGGTCCCGAAGGAAATGAAACTCTGTCTGTCCCCAGGTGTGCCGCACGGACAGGGGAGATACGAGACGCCTACGCTCCCGCCGAGGCTCTCGACAACGTGTGAGTCTCATCACTCCGGAGCGATGGCCTAGGCTGAAGTTCCGAGAACCGAGTGGGAGACTCGGCTCCTGATCGAGTGTTTCCGGTCTTCATGGGCGGAATGGCTTTCTTCAGACTGGCGACCGCCTCGACCTGGGATGCGACGACCCTCGCAGAGACCTTCGGCGTGGAGGGGCCCACCGAGGACGCGCTATACGCCGCGATGGACGCTTTGCTCGAGCGTCAGCCCGCTATCGAGAAGCGGTTGGCCAAGCGGCACCTCGAGCCCTGCGGGTTGGTCCTTTATGACCTCACATCTACCTATGTGGAGGGGACAAATATCCTCTCGCTTCGAGCGGATACAGCCGTGAGGGCAAGCCCCACAGGCTCCAGGTCAACTTCGGGCGTGACCCTGCGGGTCGAATCGATGGTCTAATTAAGTGCACCGAGCAGCGACGTACCGGTACCTCGTCAGGCGGGAGTGACCTGATCATTTAGACTAGCGCCCCTCCGTCCGAGCTTGCGCGCCGCATGGACAAAGGACTGCGGTTGCTGTTCGCGCATCAGCTTCGCAAGCTGACCGTACTCGTAGCCCGTGGCCCAGTAGAACATGTAGGTGGTTACTATAGGGATGAGTGGGATGAGGACGACTGTTGCCGCGAGGATGAGATCCACGATGATGACGAGCAGGAAGTCGAGGAGGGTGAAGAGGTACAGCAGCAGGATATCGAGAAAATTTCGGAAGAAAAAGACCAGATTGGAGCGGACGGACAGGTGGCCCAGAACGAACGAGCCTGAAACGGCAGATCGGATCATCGCGATCCGGTATCGGGGATGTAGATGAATAGATATATGTTCTCGATGAGTACTGCGCCAATAGTGGCGACTATTTCATTGATGGTAAAGTCCCATAGGCCAACTAGTAGTTGTGTGGGTGTGCGTGTCCCTTCCCAGAGGAACTCCCTAAGCATCGTAAAAATCTGTAGAATGTCCTGGTAGAGATCGTAGACGCCACCCAGTCCAAGATAGACGATTATGAAACCCGGAACTGCTAGGTAGGCGGCGGTAATTAGCCAAAGCACCAGGCCCCTGATGAAATGACGAGGGAGAGCCTTGACCTCAGGAAGGACCCGGTCGTAATCCCACGCGATTCGGTGGATGAGATCCAAGCGCCAACCCCGGGCCACGATAAAGCCAACGACAGGTACGTAACTTAATGCCCAGAAGATCCAAAGTTTGACTGGCCAGTCACGTTGGAGGAACGGAAAAACCAGGCCCACAATGAAGTTTGTTGCCTCTTGCTTGACCTTCTCTGGCATCTCAGGCCAGAGCGAACGCTGAGCGACTTGCGATGAAAAGAATCCTGAACGAGTTCTTCGAACCGAGTCGAAGGCCTGACGCCGAGGATATGGCTGAAGGAGGCGATTTGCCCCCTTGAACCTCGCCGACTATCGCGGCCCCTCTCTACCGGGCCTCGTGGAGCTCCGTGGCTTCGACCTCCGCGAGGATGCGGCCGGCCGCGTCGGCCCGGGGCCGAAAGCGCACGTCGATGTTCTCGCATGCTTCCTTTGTACCCGGGCCATAGATGACGAGGCCCAGGCGGCGCCCGGCGGCGATTCGGGGAAGGGCTCGGCGTAAAGCCCGTCGCGCTTCGAAGATGAGGGGTTCGGTCAGATCGTTGAAGCCGACCTCGGACATCGGACCGTGCCTCGAAGACGATCATGGCGTCCTCGCCGCACTGATCCTTTGCGCTGGCCCCCGCCGCTCTGACTGAGCTCCATCGCGGCGGCGAACCCCTGGAGCACAGGACGGGAAGCCACGGATCCACGATGCCCAATTCTCGAGTCCCTGTCCAACCGAGGCGGGCGCCCGAAGGCCGTGGGGCTCTCGACGCGAGGGATCGTGAGGCTTGCCGAAGGACGCTTCGATGCCAAGATGGGGTTGCGGTGTGCACGCAGGAGGACGACCCCATGCCGACTCCACCTCAACCCGGCGGCCAACCGGCCCGGGCCCGCGGAGCTGGAGCCGCTCGGAACAGAAAGCGAAGCTGGTACGCGGATCTAGGCGAGGAGCTCGAGTTTCTGGCCGCCGCCTTCACCGATTTTCGCTACCCCAAACATCTTCACGAGACTTTCGCGATCGGGATCATCGAGGCCGGCGGGCAGCGCTTCGCCACGCGTGCAGGCCAAACTGTCATGCCCCGACGGACGCTCTGCGTCGTCAACCCCGGCCTCGTTCACTGGGGCCGCTCGGCCGACGAGAGCGGATGGCGATACCGGATGATCTATCCTTCGGTGGATCTCGTCGCACGCGCTCTCGACGTGAGCTCCAGGGTTGCTCATCGGGTCGGCTTCGAGGGCCATGTGATCGATGATCCCGGTTTGTACCGTCTCTTTTCGATACTTCACCGTGAGGCGGCAAGCACCAACGGTCACGAGCTCGAGGAAGCCCAACTGTTCGGATTTCTACGCACGCTGTTCGTACGCCACTCGGGGACGACTCTGTCCTCTCCCGCAAGCTCGCCGCGAGGCGCTCACAGGGTACGGGAGTTTCTTCACGAACACTGGGATGAGAGGGTTTCCATTGCACGCCTCGCAACCATCGCCGAGGTCTCGGAGACCCACGTGATCCGAAGCTTCACCCGGACCTTCGGAATGTCTCCGCGCGCCTACCAGAGCGCCTTGCGGATCGAGCGTTCGAAAGCCGATCTCATCGCCGGTCAGGCCATTGCGATGGTCGCGGCTCGGGTCGGCTTCTACGACCAGTCGCACTTTCACCGCCACTTCGTGAAGATTGTCGGCTGCACGCCCGGCGAGTTCGTCAAGGGCACGGCCTGAGCGCCGACGGGACGAGGTCAGGAACGTACAAGAGCTGGGCCCCTATCGCCCCTAGGTTGATGCGCAAACTTCATGCGATCCGATACGTCCAAACCCAGCACGATCGCCCTCCATGCGGATCGGCACCTCGAAACGAATCACGGTATTGCCCCCCCCATCAGCCAGTCGGTGACCTACTTCGCCGACGATGCCGGTGATTTCGCCTACAGAGCGACCGAGCCCCTTTTCGACGCGTTCTATGGCCGTCACGGCAATCCCACGAGCAGCCGGATCGCCCAGGTGATCGCGGACCTGGAGGGCGGCGAGGCGGCGATGATGTTCGGATCCGGGATGGCCGCCATCTCCACCAGTGTTCTTGCCCACCTGCGGGCCGGAGACCATGTCGTCGCGCAGACGAACCACTACATCGGCACCACTCACCTCGTCGAAGAGCTGCTGCCTCGTTTCGGGGTCGAGGTCACGCGCGTCGACCAGCGCTCGACGGAAGCCTTCGAGCGCGCACTTCGTCCGACGACCAAGCTGTTCATGGTCGAGACGCCGGTGAATCCGACGATGCATCTGACCGACCTCCAGGCGGTGGCTACGCTCGCCAAGGCCCATGGGATCACGACGATCTGTGACAACACCTTCGCGACCCCCATCAATCAACGTCCCATCGCCCTGGGGATCGACCTCGTGTGCCACTCGGTGACCAAATACATCGGCGGACATCACGACCTCCTAGCGGGGGCAGTAGTGGGTTCGAGGGCCTCGCTCCAGCGGGTTTGGGACTCGAGCATGACCATCGGAGCGCTCTCGGCGCCGTTCAATTCTTGGCTTGCCCTGCGCGGCGTTCGAACCCTCCCTCTGAGGGTCGCTCGGCACAACGCCAACGCGATGGCCGTGGCTCGCTTTCTCTCCGACCATCCCGCAGTGGCAGAGGTGATGTATCCGGGACTCGAATCGAACCCCCAGCACGAGCTCGCGGCGTCCCAGATGAGCGGCTTCGGGGGGCTCCTGAGCTTCGATCTTCGCGGCGGATACGACGCC
>JBCBRU010000683.1:0-4697 GCA_039819565.1 Myxococcota bacterium
CGCTTCGGCGATGAGCGCCCCGGCTGGAGCGGACCCCCAGATGACGATGAGAATGGCCGCGGTGTCGACGTCGCGAAGCGTGGCGGCGGTCCTACGATGCCGCCCCCGGACAGGCCCGCCTCTCGCAGACCGATGTCGCTCCCGCTTGACGTCAAGTTTAGGTGACGCCGTCTGAAGGTGTCGGTTACCGGCGCGGGATCTCCGGGGCTCGGGCTGCTGAGTTCGAAACTGGCTTAGGGTTTGCTCTAGTCCGCCTCCGTGGAGGCCTCACTCGACCGGATCGGGCCCAACGCGGTTCGTCAGACCGTCCAGGCGCTCCGCGAGCGCGGGCATCCAGGGGTCCTGGCCCGCTCCGGGGTCGCGGTGCCCAGCCCGAAGAGCGGGCTCATTCCCGAGGCCGACTTCGAGCGTCTCGTGGATCAGCTCCGGGAAGAGCTGACCCCCTCAGAGGCTGAGACGGTGCTGGCGCGAGCCGGTGTCCTCACCGGCCGCTACGTGAGCCAGCACCGGATTCCTGCGCCCTTTCGGAGCCTCCTGCGGTGGCTTCCTCGCCGCTGGGGGCTCTACCTTCTGCTCGTCGCCTTCCAGCGCCACGCCTGGACCTTCACCGGACGCGGGCGGTTCGACTGGCGATGGGGTCCCACCCCCGCCATTCGCCTCGTCGACGTTCCTACCTGTCGATCGTGCGGTTCCGGCCGGGGCGGAAGCTTCTACCGGGCTGCATTCACTCAACTCCTCGCTCTCGCCGCTCCCGGCGTGCGGGTCGAGGAAACTATGTGCCAGAGACGCGGAGACGCGTGCTGCGAGTTTGAGATTCACGCTTGAAGGAGAGCTTTCGATGCGCATCGTGTTGATTCACCCCAACTATCACTCGGGAGGCGCCGAGATCGCGGGCAACTGGCCTCCGGCCTGGGTTGCCTACCTCTCGGGCGCTCTCAAGAAGGCGGGCTACGAAGACGTCATCTTCATCGACGCCATGACCGAGCGCCTCGAGGACGAGGAGCTCAGCCGTCGGCTGGCCGAGATCGAGAGCCCCGACCTCATCGGGTGTACCTCCATCACTCCGAGTATCTATCAGGCGCAGACTTCTCTCGAGATCGCGCGGAAGCTCCACCCGGAGGCCGTGACCGTGCTCGGGGGGGTGCACGCCACGTTCATGTACGAGCAGGTTCTCCGTGAGGCCCCTCACATCGATTTCATCGTCCGCGGCGAGGGCGAGGAGATCCTCGTGGCTATGGTCCAGGCCCTCGAGGCGGGGCAGCTCTTCGAGACCCGCGAGAGTATCCCGGGACTCGCCTACCGAGTGGGAGACAAGGTCGTGAGCAACGCGGCTCAGCCCCCCATGAAGAACCTCGACGATCTCGAGCCCGACTGGGGGATCCTGGATTGGAAACGCTACATCTACACGCCTCTGGGCGTGCGGGTGGCCATCCCCAACTTCGCTCGAGGCTGTCCCTTTACCTGCTCGTTCTGCTCTCAGTGGAAGTTCTGGCGTACCTACCGGGCCCGCTCACCGGAGAGCTTCGTCGATGAGATCGAGACCTTGGTCAAGGAGCACGACGTGGGCTTCTTCATCCTCGCGGACGAGGAGCCGACCATCCATCGAAAGCGCTTCATCGAGCTCTGCGAGGCGCTCATTCGCCGAGATCTCGGCATCAAGTGGGGCATCAACACCCGCGTGACGGACATCTTGCGGGATGAGGACATGCTCCCCCTGTACCGGAAGGCAGGCCTGGTGCACGTGTCGCTCGGCACGGAGGCTTCGGCCCAGCTGAATCTCGAGCGCTTTCGCAAAGAGACGACGGTGGCCCAGAACAAGAAAGCCATCCAGCTCCTCCGCAAGAACGGCATCGTGGCCGAGGCTCAGTTCATCGTCGGGCTGGAGAACGAAACCGAGAAGACCGTCGAAGATACCTTCGAGTGGGCCATGGACTGGGAGTGCGACATGGCCAACTGGATCATGTACACCCCGTGGCCGTTCTCCGATCTCTTCGCGGAGCTCGGGGACAAGGTCGAGGTTCGGGACTACGCCCGCTACAACTTCGTGACGCCAATCATGAAGCCTGAGGCCATGACTCGCGGCGAACTCCTCGCCGCGGTGATGAAGAACTACCGGCGGTTCTATATGCGCCGTACCCTATTCAGCTATCCCTGGCTCAAGGACAGCTTCATGCGGCGATATATGCTGGGATGCTTGTGGGCGGTGCTCAAGTCGGGCTTTGAGCGACGCTTCTATGACCTCGGGCGCATCGGCTGGTATGGTCAGAAGAAGGTCGATTTCAAGTTCGATCCCAGCCGCGTTCTCTCCGAGGGAGAGCTGGTTCAGCTTCGGGGGCTCGAGAAGACCGCTGAGAGCAGCTACCAGAAGGCGGCCGACGAAGACCGGCCCACCGTCCAGGCCGAGGCGCCCATCGATCGCGTAGAGCGCATGCTCGAGGAGGCCAGTGAAGGGGCTGAGCGCATCGACGAGTTCTTCGACCCGCGAGGCTACGCGCGGCAGCGCGCCCGAGAGAAGCGCGCCTCTCGAGTTTCGTGAGGTCCCGGGCACACGGCGGACCCTTGCCGGCGGGCTCCGAGGGTTGTTCTCATCAGGTGTGTCCCGCTCCTTAGCGCCGCTCGTCGTCGCGCTCGCGGCGTGCCCGGCCTCGCCGTCGACCAAGCCCTCCTCGGAGGCCCCTCCTACGGCGACCCGTCCCTCGGCTCCCCTGCGCCCCGAAGAGGGGAAGCCTCCCTCCCTTCCCGAGCCCTGGGAGCTGCGACGGCGCGCCTTTCGGCCCCCGGAGGTGCCCGACCTCCTGCGATTTCACGGATGGTCGGAAGACGGCCGTCGCTTCGCCTTCGAGGTCTGGCGAGAAGGCCAGGGCACGCGCTGCAGCGCGCGGGCATGGTTGAGGGTGGTGGATGCATCGAACGACGAGTTCGTGGGGCGGGTGGATGTCACCCACCCTGAGCCCGACGGCGATCGCTGTCGTCGCGCGGACCTCGAGGCCCAGCTGGCCTGGGAGAGGCCCCGCCTTCTCGGGGCGCACGGCATCGTCGTGTCGCCCTCGCCCCCGGTGACCCCCAAACGGGATCGAGACGGGCTCTTCACCGCGTCGGGGCCGTCCGGACCGCTCCGCTTCGAGCTGGAGGAACGCTATACGACCGACGATATCTACTCCCGCGAGGCCGAGAAAGGAGCGGCCTTTCGGCTCACCCTGCACGGCCCCGGCGGAGCGCGGATCATCGAGTCCGGGACCCGCCGACGACGGGGAGTGGTGGGGTACCGGTTGGACCCCAGCTTTCTGTTCGTGGGGCCGCGGGAGGCGCACGCGGCCCTGCTGCTGGTCCGGATGGATCGAGCCTTCGAGGGGGCTCAGTGGTCCTGGATGGCGAGCGCCTTCCCTCTGGCCCATCCAAAGTAATCCCGGAAGCCTACGGGGCTCTCACCTCTTCGGGGGGCAGGAAATTCGGTGAGGGCATAGCACGTTGACGACCAGGAGGTCGTGATCGTGAACAGCTCCCCTTTGCTTCTGTCTCGTTCCTTATATCGCAACCTCATTTGCGGCACTCGCCCTCGGGAGGGCCAGTGATGCGTATCCTCGGGCTCAGCTGTGGCCATCGGGCCGCCGCTGCCTGTCTCGTCGAAGACGGGAAGCTTCTATCCGCCCGATCCGAAGTGGGCGGCGGCGAAACCTCGCTCGTGGGTTTTCCGAAACGAGCCTTGCAGAGCTGCTTCGCCAACGCGGGGGGCGCGCGCGCCCAGATCGACGCTGTCGCGGTCTACACCGGGGTGCGGCGAGCCCCGTCCCGCGTCGCCAAGCCCTGGATGGGTTCGATACACGGCAAAGAGCGCTCCTTGCCGCGGGAGATCGTGAGTCGCCGCCTCGCTGAGCCCCGGCTCCGCCACGAGCTGGGGGCGTTGGGCGTCGGCGAGGTGCGCGCGTTTCACTATCCCGAACACCATCGGGCTCGGGCCGCGAGGGCCTTCTTCCCCAGCCGCTTCGCGGAGGCGGGGATCCTTGTCCTCGACGCTCTGGAGGAGAACTCCGTGACCATCGGGGCCGGGCGGGGATCTACCCTGGAGCTGAACGAGCAGCTCATCTTTCCGTACGGCCTCGGGGCGGTCACCTCGGCCCTCACCGACTTCGTGGGCTTGGCGGCGAATGCACCCGAGCTGAGCCGGCTCGCTCTCGAGGGGCATGGAACGTATACGGATCGCCTTCTCGACGGGGGGATAGATCTTCGAGAGGATGGCTCCCTGGGACTGGACCCAGAGGCTGCCTATCCGCGCTTCGTCGAACTCTTGGATGGACCTCCTCGAGGCGCAGGTACGCCCCTTACTCAGAGAGACAAGAACATCGTCCGTTCTCTTCGCGAGATGGTGGAAGAGGTCGCGCTCTGCATGGCTTGGCATGTGCGGCGGCGCTACGACGTCTCCCGGCTGTGCCTCTGTGGTCGAGGCCCCCTCACAGAGTGGGCGCAGGGCGCCCTTCGCTCTTCGGGGATGTTCGATGAGGTTTGGGTTCCTCCCGAACCCGGCGAAGCGGGGGGAGCCTGGGGAGCAGCCCTCGCCGTCTGTCATTCCCCCGGAAATACCTAGTCCCCTGTCAGGCTGATTCCTTACATAATTCGAGGGCGCTTTTCGCCCCTGGCGCCCACGCCGGCTTCGCCTCTCGTCGGTTGCATATGGCCAATATGCGCCCTTCTCACGTGAA
>JBCBRU010000684.1:0-4692 GCA_039819565.1 Myxococcota bacterium
CTACCTCACGGGCGACAAGCACAACCACACCACCTGCAGTGATGGTGCGGTATCCCCGAAGGTCCTGGTCGATCAGTCGGTCGTGAGGTAGGCGCCGTTGTTCTTGAGGCGGCTGACCGCGTCGCCAACCGTGGTCGCGCGCGGGACATCTTCTCCGCGAGCAGGCTGTCCGTTCAGTGAGAACGCGAAAAGAGCGCTCGTCGCTGCGGACATGCCGAGGGTAAAATTCTTCACTTGGTGCTCCCTTTGCCCCTCCCGATAGATGAGAGGACAAATATTATCCAATAACGATCGCCGGAAGAGTGCCCGGCAGATCACGCTCTCCAACAGGAGAACGCCGGGCTGTCGATACCGCACGACTTGGCAGCCACCAAAACTCGAAGGTGACAAGTATGGAAAGAATGCCGCAACCAACTTGCATAATTAGATGCAACTTGGTTGCATTGCCAGACGCAAGCTCCTTGCACCAAGGGATGTGGTCGAGCCAAGCAAGTAGATGCAACCAACTTGCATCAACAGGCAACCCAGCCTCATCGGAAGATGCAACCAGGTTGCATCTTCTTATGCAAGTTAGTTGCATCTAGACACCGACCCCGTTCCGCCACACAACTGTCATAGAAGTACTCCCTGACGCTCCTTGACCGAGCTGTCGGGTCGGGCACATTTGCGGCGGCTCGCCCCTGCCGGAGTAACAGTCATGGTCTCGGTCTTTCGCTCGGTTCTCAGGGAACCCCTGCTTCAGTTTCTCATTTTGGGTTTTGTGCTTTTCATTCTCGACCGCGCTCGCCCACGGGGCGATGACCCTCATCGCATCGAAGTCTCGGAGAACGTTTATCGCGAGCTGGCTGACGTCTTCGAGTCGACACACGGCCGTGAGCCTACCGCCATCGACCTTCAGCCCGCTGTGGATAGTTGGCTGACGAACGAAGTCCTCTACCGGGAGGGTCGCTCTCTCCAGCTGGACCGCGGAGATGACATGATCCGAGAGCGGGTCATCCAAAAGATGCGGGTCATGGTGCACGGTGGAGTCGTGGTCCCGAAACCGGCCGAGGGAGAGCTGGAAGCGTGGTTCGAGGCTCGCCGCGAGCGCTATGCGCAGCCCGACCTGCTGAGCTTCGCCCTCGTCGAATTCGGGAACGACAAAGCCGCGGCGGAAGCCAAGGCCGCCGAGGTCCGGCGAGCGACGGCGGAGGGTGAGACCCTCGATGCTGGGGGGTTACGTGTCATCGGCTTTACCCGGCGGCCTCGCTCCAACGTCGAGGCGATGTTCGGTGCCGACTTCACGAAGGCCCTCGAGAAGCTCGCATCCGGCGAGTGGACAACACTGGAGTCGCGCCGGGGCTGGCACATGGTCCGGATGGACGAGGTCCTCCGCGGTCAAACCGCCGACTTCTCGCGAGCGAAGAGCCAAGCCCTCAAGGACTGGCATCAAGACACTCTCAACCGACAGGCGTGGGAAGCGATCGAGGACGTTCGCGGGAAGTACGACATCGTCCAGGCGGATCTGAATACTTTCGTCGAAGCACGTAGGGCCGAGGCACCCAACGGATCCGCAGCGGCCTCCGGGGATGGAGACGACGTGTGAAGCGGGTCAGCTTCCTCGCCCTCGCCGGGCTGACCCTACTGGGGTCCGCAGCCGTGCCGAAGCAGGCTCGGGGGCACGACACTTCAGTCACGGTGGTTGAGCTCGCTGAAGCTCGCCCGGGGCGCTTTACGGTGCGCATAACCGCCGCTCGGGCGATGTCGAACGAACGACCGAAACCTGTCTTTCCAGGTCATTGTACCTTCGACGAGCCGATCCTCGACTGCGGTCAGGAGGGGCTGGAAGGCGCTCTGAGCCTCGAGGGATTGGGTGCGAAGCAGTCCGCCGCGATGTTCAGAGTTCGGTTCGCCTCAGGAGATACCCAGGTCCACACGGTGACTCCGTCTGAGCCCAGCATCGAGATCTCCAACCTCGGCGCGGCGGAGGGGTTCACGGGGGTGTCTCGCGTGTTTCGCGCCTACCTGGTTATTGGCATCGAGCACATCTTGATGGGCCTGGACCACCTCGTGTTCGTTCTCGGGCTCATCTGGCTCGTTCGGTCGAGATGGCGGCTGGTCAAAACTATCACCGCCTTCACCGTGGCCCACAGTCTTACGCTGGCCGCCGTCACCTTCGGATATGTGGGTGTCCCAGAGCGCTTCGTGAATGCCCTGATCGCCTTGAGCATCGTGTTCGTGGCCGTAGAGGTCGTGAAGCTCAAGCGGGGTGAAGAAGGCCTGACGGTGCACCGACCGTGGGTGGTCTCCTTCGCCTTCGGTCTCCTTCATGGGTTCGGGTTCGCCAGTGCTTTGACGAAGCTCGGTTTTCCCATAGATCGGCTCCCCCTCGCTCTCGTGGCCTTCAATGTTGGGGTCGAAATCGGCCAGATCGCCTTCGTACTGTTGGTACTCCTCCTCGCCTGGTCCTATCGCACCATGCTGGTGAGCTGGCCGCGGCGCGCCGAGCTCGTCCCGGTCTACGCTCTCGGAGCGGTGGCCTCCTTCTGGACCATCGACCGGGTGGTTCGCCTTCTCGGAGGCGCGGCAGCCCTCGCTCTGCTCCTGCTCCCTGCTCCCGCCTACGCCCACGAGCAAGTGGGTATCGCCGACGGCCTGACGAGCGGATTTCTTCACCCCATCACGGGACCGGACCACCTGGTCGCGATGGTGGCGGTGGGCCTCTGGGGCGCTCAGCTCGGGGCTCCCATGATTTGGATGCTCCCCATCGCCTTTCCTCTACTCATGTCCGTCGGTGGCGTCCTAGGTGTCATGAGCGTCCCCGTCCCAGGCGTCGAGGTCGGCGTCGCCCTGTCGGCGGTAGTCCTAGGTGCGGTGGTCCTTCTCGCGTACCGAGCCCCGCGATGGGTGGCTGTAGTCATCGTGTCCGTGTTCGCAATCTTTCACGGCCACGCCCACGGCACCGAGCTTCCGAGCGCCATGAACCCTCTCGCCTACGGACTCGGCTTCGTGACCTCCACGGGACTGCTTCACCTCGTGGGTATCCTGATTGGAATGCTGCAGCATTGGCCGAAGGCTGGCCCGATGCTGGTCCGAGCCTGCGGGGGTGCGGTGGCGGTTTTAGGTTTGGTCTTCCTCTCCTCTCATTTGGGGCTTTGACATGCGGTCGCTTCTTTTCGCCCTCCTCGTCCTCCTGCTTCCCCGGCCCGCCTACGCTCATCTCGTGAGCGTGCGTTTCGGCGACTTCTTCGGAGGTGCGCTGCATGTCCTGAGCGGGCTGGAGCATGCCCTGGTGCTTCTCGCCCTCGGTCTTCTGGCAGGCCTCCAACCCCGGGAGGTGGGACGCTGGATGCTCGGGGCGGTTCCGATCGGCTTGGCCCTCGGCGGTATCCTAGCTGCGGCCGGCTTCAGCACCGTCTCCGTGCAGGTCGCTATCGTAGCTTCGCTCATCGTGCTGGGTGGATTGACGGCGGGCCACGCCAAGCTTCCCCAAACGCTCTTAATTGCGCTCGGCCTCATCGCAGGGGCCCTCGTGGGCTTCGAGAACGGTCTCGCGATGACCGAGCGGGTGACCGTCACTCTGTTCGTGGCTGGCGTGACCGTGACCGGCCTCGTGGTGGTCACACCCGTCACCGCCGCCGTCGCCACCGCCACCGATAAAGCAAACTGGGCTGCGATCGCAGTACGCAGCGTGGCCAGCTGGCTCACCGCCGTTGGGCTCATCATGATCGCGCTGGTCCTTCGGCCGCACTGAGGAAAGACATGCACTACAGAGATATCGCCTTGGCCACCCTAGCTTCGTACGCCGCTGCATGCGCGAGCGCGCCAGCTCCCGCGCCGGAAGCCCCCGTGGCCGCGCCCCCCAGCCCCCAGGAGGAGCTCCGCTCGGCGGTCACGGTGCTCTTCGAGGTCTTTCCCCACCTCGACTGCGAGCTCGACCGCGTCGTGGACGTCGGCGAGGTCGACGAACACAATAGTCAGGTCTTTCGCCGATACGATAGCGACCATTCCATCAACCTCAGCCGCAACGAGTACGAGCGCATCCATCTTCAAGAACCCGCCACATCCGATATTGGGTTCACGGCTGCCGATCGGGACGGAGACGGCCTCATTACGGTGATCGAGTTCCGGAATCACCTCTCCAGTGCCCTCCAGGCGGTCGACGCGGACAATGATGGTGAAGTCTCCCTCAATGAACTCGAGGGGGTATGGAGGCGGCTGCAAGACGCGTCACTCGATACTCGTGACCAGAGCTAAAGGGTCCAGCCACGGTTGTGCGCTTCCCATCTGGCCAGACGACTTCCAGATGGTTGGCGCTTGCCGCGGCGCCGAGGCCGACCCGTAGCGAGAGGTCGTCGAAGCTCTGGTAGCCCCCGGACAGCTTGACCTCGCGGGTCAGGGAACGGCCATCGACGTCCAGAATGAGCCGACTCCCCACGCCGCGCCGATTGCCCACCTCGTCTCTCAGCTGAAGACCGAGCCAGCCCTTCCCGGCGGCGCGATGATTTTCGAAGACTTGAACCGGGCCGACGGAGCCGTTGCCGATGATGTCGGGGTCGCCATCGAGATCGTAGTCCACCACCGTGTAGCTGTAGAGGTCCAGGCGGTTGGTCCAGCCGCGACTGAAGGCTTCGAACGAAAAGCGCGTGCCCTGGTGGTTCATCATCAGAGTGTTGAAGCCCGGCTGACTCTCCCCCACGACCCCTTCCGCTA
>JBCBRU010000685.1:0-4683 GCA_039819565.1 Myxococcota bacterium
CCCTCTGAATGTGACGGAGCGCTCACGCAGAGGTGCTTCACTTGGCGGCAATTCTGAAGACGGCTCCGAAGAGTTGGAGTCCCCATCGAAGCTGTCCGCCCTCACGCCCGGTTGGGACTTGCCGCTCTACCCGCGCATTCCCTACCTGAAGAAGTCGTGTGGGTGTTCGGCTATGGGTCCCTCATTTGGCGTCCCGCCATCCCTTTCGAGGACGAAGTCGTCGCCGACCTGGCCGGGTACGCTCGCCGGTTCTGGCAGGGTTCGACCGACCATCGGGGCGTGCCGGGAGCTCCCGGGCGCGTGGTCACGCTCGTCGAGGACCCCCGAGCCCAGTGCCGTGGTCGCGCCTTCGAGGTCCCGGAGAAGATGGTGAGTCGGGTCGTGGCTCAGCTCGATCACCGAGAGCAAGGCGGCTACGACCGGCTGATGGTGCCCCTCGAGGCCGCGGACGGCCGCCGTCTAGAGGCGGCGGTGTACCTCGCCACCGCCGACAACCCGAACTGGTTGGGCCCGGCCTCGGCCGACGCCATCGCCGATCAGGTCCTTCGCAGCCACGGCCCCAGCGGGTCCAACACCGAATACGTCCTGGAGCTGGACCGCGCCCTGGACGAGATCGGGGCTCTGGATCCGCATGTCCACGCCGTAGCCGAGGCCGTGCGGGTTCGCATGGGACGTTGACGTCCTGGCCATCTCTACAGAAGGCGTACGACCGGCTGCTCGCGCATCATGAATTTCTTCGAGCGGAGGTCGTAGACGGTGGCGCAGAGCCATCTATCTCCGTTCACTCCAAAGGCGATCTCGAGTCGCGGGCGTTTGTCTCCGGGAGGATGGGGAGGTCGGAGGTAGCCCAGGGTAGGGTTGGACTCGTTGAGAGGAATGACGAGGGCGTCGTCCTTCTTGGGCGCGGCTCCGTTCTTTCCCGAACTCGGCTCCGCGCCTGAAGCCCCCGAGCCCTTGCCCCCGACCTTGTGCAGTTGCCCTTCGCGGTCCCAAACGAAGCGCCGATCTTCTCCGTGCCGCCGTCCCACCTCGCAGATGACGAGCTTGAAGATCGTCTCGGGGGTCCCCAAGGAGCACGTGGGCACGAGAGGGCGCTTCCAGAAGTCCATCGGGGTGGGGAAGCGCGTCCCTTGAGGAATGATGACCGAGTATTGCTTCTCGTGGGTCTCGAGATCGTGGGTCACGAACGCGTAGTCGTGCACGATGTAGTCGGACTGCGCGGAGACGTCTGCGGCGAAGGCCGCAGCCCCAAAGGCCACCGCTTCGAAGGGCTGCCAAGCCCGCACCGCATCCCGTCCGAAACGCCTCTCGAACAGGGGATAGACCCCCGGGAGCAGGGTCGAACCCCCCACCATGAGAACGTCCTCGACCGCCTCTGGTTCGACGCCTTCCTCCTTCGCCTTGTCCATGACTTCGTCGAGGCACTCCTCCAAAGTCTGATACAGACCTCGACTGGAGAGGAGGTTCTCGAGATCCGTCTTCGTAAACCTCACCTGCGGAGCTTCCCCCCGCAGCCTCTCTTCGAAGCGATGGAGCTCGTCTGGAGGCATCGGAAAGAAGACTTGCTCCTCCTCGAAGAACAACGCCTCTTTTAGACGACAGGCCTCACCCCGCATGAGTCGGCCCCACTGGGCCAAGGCCTCACCGGCTTGGGCGGACGGGACGGGATACTTCAGCTGGCGGCAAGTCTCGTCGAGGATCCAATCGTCGACGGTACGCCCGCCGACGGGGCGCCCCGCCTTGGCCACCACCTTGCACATCCCCTGCTCCATGTCCTTGGCGGTGAGACTCACGAGGGCCACATCGAGGGTTCCGCCGCCAAAGTCTACGACCAGAGCCATGCGCCCCTGCTTGAGCCCCAGGCCGTAGCCGAGGGCCGCCGCCACCGGCTCGTCGATGAAGCGTACTCGCCGCACCCCCACCTGCTTGAAGGCTTCGTTGAGCTCCGCGCGGTACGATTCGTAGGCGTCGACGGGCGTCGTCACGACCAGGTCGCGGACCCGCTCCCCGGTGGTGTCACGAATCTCCCTGAGGAGCTCCCGCACGAAGAGTCTGACGACATCCCGCGCCGAGAGCGGCTTCTTCCCCAGGCGGGCCACTGTTCGCAGGGGTGATTGCCCGAGGGCCACCTTGAAATCGGTGGCGAAGGCAGGGTTTGGGAAGTCCTTGTTGCGCTCCGCGGCGCGCTGGCCAATGAAGGCCTGCCTTCCGATAAAGAAGCGCGTAGCCAGCGGCCGCCACCGTCCCGCCCGCGACCAGAAGTCGAGGGACTCAAAAGCCTCGACCGCGCTCGGCACGAGGGTTGGAGCCTCGAGATGGTCCTCGCCTCCGGGGCGCCGGCATACCGAGGGAAGCTCGACCATACGCGGTCGCCCTTCGCTGTTGCTCCACCGCGCGATGCCCGTATTGGTGCTCCCGAGGTCAATCGCCCACATCAGGCGGACCCCTCGAACAGGGCTCGAAGAGCCACCCGTTCGAGCGACGCACCCGGCCGGGCACCTTGACGCTCGGCCTGGAGCGCGGCCAAGCGGCTCTCGAAAGGTCCGAGCTCGAAGCACTCGTCGGGGGGAAGGGCCACGAGGTCGGCGTCCACGAGGTTGAGCGCGCACACATCTCGCGCCTCGGTGACCTCCTCCCCATCGACCTCGTCCGCTTCGATCCAGCGCAGCGGCAGCCCCTGGGTCCGACACACGTAGGGCCGAGCGGCATAGATCCGACATCGATGGGCCGCGTCGAGAAAGGCGCAGCCTCCTCGAGGCCCGGGCGCTTGATGAAGAACGTCCGGAAATTCTGAGCGGATACGCTCGGCTTCAACCTCGAACACGGTCAGTCCGTCGAGACAGCATCCGGAGCAGCCGGGGCGGCATGCGAGCTGACCTTCATGACGGGCGGCCACTTCGGCGGCGCGAGCATCGACCTCAGCGTGGAGGACTGGGAGCACCCCGGGAGCATACACGGCTCATTCCTCGTCTCCATGCTCGGAGAGCACCGGGCGCAACGCGATCGGCTCGGGGGAGCTCCGGGGGTGGCGGCAGGCCAAGGTTGGCATCCCCGACCCAACATGGGACCCCGACCTCCTCGTGGGCGATCGGTTCATCGTCGCGCTCCTGATGCTCGTGATGTTCATCAGCGGAGCGGATCTGCTGATCATGACGCCCATTCTTCCGGCGGTGGCGGACGACCTCGGGGTCGGTCCGGACCTGGGCGGTCTGTGGGTCACCGCCTACGCCGTGACCACCGCCCTCTTCGCTTTGGCTTTCGGTCCGGTCTCGGACCGCTTCGGTCGACGCCGGATGCTCGCGGCCGGCATGGTGGTGCTCTTCGCCGGGACCGCCGCCTGCGCGTTTGCGCACAGCTTCACGTCCATGCTCCTCGCCCGCTCCCTCGCGGGCTCGGGCGCCGGGCTCCTCGTGACGTCCACCACCAGCTACGCCGGCGACCACTTTCCGCCTGAGCGTCGAGCCGTGGTCGTGGGCTGGGTCATGAGCGGGTTTTTTGCGTCCCTCATTCTGGCGGTTCCCCTCGGTGCCTGGCTGGCGGGAGCCTTCGGTTGGCCGACCATGTTCCTGATCTTGAGTGCGGGCGCCGCCGCGCTGGCCGTCGGATTGTGGGTCCTGCCGCCGGCCCGGTTCGAGGAGCGCAGCGATAGCCTCTCGTTTAGCGGGGCGGCTCGCGCCTACACCGAACTCATCTCAGATCCCAAGGTGGCCGGGGTCCTCATCATGTCTTTCAGCGTGGGCCTGGCCATGACCATGTTCAGCGTCTACACGAGCCCTTGGTTGGCCGAGACCTTCGGTCTCGACACGGCGGATCGGGGCCTCGTCTATGCCGCCGGCGGCCCTGCGGTTCTGCTGGGTGGCCCCGTCGCCGGGCGCCTCTCCAACCACTTCGGCCGGGTGAGTCTGGTCCTCGCGGGGTCGATCCTCATGGGGAGCATGCAGCTTCTGATGCCGTTCACGACGTGGTCGCGGGACTGGCTCGCCCGCGGAAGCGCCTTCGAGGGCTTCTCCGCCTTCGGCGTCGATCCCTGGCCTTACGCCGTCCCCCCGATCGTCATCTTCTTTTTGTGCATGGCGGCCGGGGCCACACGAAGCGGGCCCTACCAAACCCTCGTCTTGGAGGTGGCCCCGAAGTCTCGACGGGGGGCGACCTCCGCCCTTCGCAACGGGTGCAACCAGCTCGGTTCGGGCCTCGGAGCGGCTCTCGGAGGATTCTTCTGGAGTCGCCTCGATCCCGCCTACGGAGTCATCTGCGTGGTCGCGGCGGCGGTGACCTTCGGAGGGGCGTTCGCGCTCCGCGCCCTGGTGGGTTCCGATCGACCTCGACGCCACCCCGAGGGTTTGCTCAAGCCCTCCGAGTCCGGGACCTGAGCTTCGGAACGTAGCCGACTCGTTGCCGGGAGACCGGCCAGTCACGGGCCGGCAGCGCCGCGCACGCTAGATGCGCCCGGCGTGACTTGTGAGCCGCCCCTCCGGGTGATGGATCTCGCCGCGTGCTCGCTCGGCCGTCGCTTCGCGACGCTCATCGTCGCCTACCTCGGTAGGCTTCCTTTTCGCCGAACGACCACGCGGCGAGATCCATCACCCGGAGGGGCGGCTCACAAGTCACGCCGGGCGCATCTAGCGTGCGCGGCGCTGCCGGCCCGTGACTGGCCGGTCTCCCGGCAACGAGTCGGCTACGTTC
>JBCBRU010000686.1:0-4675 GCA_039819565.1 Myxococcota bacterium
GATCCGACGGGTGACTCCGAGAACGGTCGCTTCCTTCGCGTCCCCCAAACGGGTGGGTGCGTGCGTCTTCGAATCATGCGATCCATGGAGCGTGCATGGCGACCCCGGCTGGCGAGCTGGGGCAGGCGCGCGAGGTCGAGTGGTTTTCGGAGGTCCCGAGGACGACTCGGCCTCGGCGCCCTTACTCTCGATTCGAGGAGTAGAGCCGGCTCGAGGGCCGGAGCGGAGGGTTCCGTCTCCCGTTAGGGGGCCCGAATACGCAGCGACAGGGCCGATCCTCTCCGTCCCTCCCGGGGCGGGCGACGCACGAGCTCCAGCGCCCGACCCGAGGCTACGACCACGAGGAGCTGCCGCGCCCGCGTGACTCCCGTATAGAAGAGAGGGCGATCGAGCATCACTGCGTGTTGCTGAGAAGTGACGAGAATGACTGCCGGATACTCGCTTCCCTGGGCTTTGTGGACCGAGCAAGCGTAGGCGAGCGTCAGGTGCTCTAGGTCTTGGGCGGTGTAGCGAACGATATCTCCGTCGAAGTCGACGACCAGAGTTCGCGCTTCGGCGTCGACGGCGGTCACTCTGCCCAATTCTCCATTGAGAACGCCGAGCTCGTAGTCGTTTCGGGTCTGCATGACCTTGTCGCCAGGTCGAAAGCTCTCCTCCCCGCGATTCAGGCCCCCTTGGCCAGGGTTGAGCGCTTGCTGAAGGGCCTGGTTGAGCGCCCGAGCCCCCGACGGTCCCCGATGCATGGGGGTGAGGACCTGAACGTCCTGACGGGGGTCGAGCCCGAAGCGTTTCGGGATCCGGGACCGGGCCAGCTCGACCACCGTCTCCACCACGCTCTCCGGCCGGCGGTGGACGACATAGAAGTCGCTCAGGGGATCTCCCGTTTTCGGGGTGACAAGGGGGACGCCCTCTTGAATCCGATGAGCGTTGGTGACGATGAGGCTCTCCTCCGCCTGTCGAAAGATCTGAATGAGGCGTTCGGTAGGCACACCGGCTTCGATGAGGTCGCCCAAGACCCGACCCGGGCCTACGGAAGGCAGCTGATCCGAGTCTCCGACGAGGACCAGTCGCGCCTGCGGGGGAAGGGCATCCACAAGGCTACAGAAGAGAGCCACGTCCACCATGGAGGCTTCGTCCACGACCACGACGTCCGCTTCTAGGGGGGCTTCAGGTCCGCGCTGAAAGCCGCCCGTCGCGGGGTTGACCTCGAGGAGACGATGGAGCGTCGACGCGCTGTGGCCGGTGGCTTCCTCCATGCGCTTGGCCGCCCGCCCGGTGGGGGCGGCGAGTCGAACCGTGAGCTCGGCCGCGGCGTAGACGGCGAGGAGACAGCGAACCAACGTAGTCTTTCCCGTCCCCGGTCCGCCCGTAATGACGAGCACCCCGGTCACGAGGGCCCGGCCGACCGCACGCCGTTGGGCCTCGGCGAGGGTCAAGCGGTGCACGGCTTCGTGCGCGGAGAGGACGACGTCGACGTCGACGTCGAGCGGGGGGGGCGGGCGCCCCAGTCGAACCCGCAGTCCCTCGGCGGCCCCGCGCTCGGCGCGATGAAGCCGCGGCAGGTAGGCCATGGGCCCCGTCTCGAGGGTGTCATCGATGACCACCTGGCCTTCGCGGCTCAAGGCGTGGGCGGCGTGCGCAACCTCCGTTGGGGAGACGTCGAGCCGATGGGCCGCATCCTCCGTCCAGGGCTGAAACGGACGACAGACGTGTCCTCGGGAGGCCGCCTCCGCAAGCACGTGGAGGGCCCCCGCCGCGAGTCGGGAGGGATGCCCAGGGTCCAGACCTTGGGCTCGAGCCAGCGCATCCGCAGTGGCGAAGCCTACGCCCGGGACCTCGAGGGCCAGCCGATAGGGGTCGCGCCGGCAGACGTCGAGAGCTCGGGAGCCAAAGTGCCGGGAGATGGCGAGAGCGAGGCGTTGCCCCACGCCGTGGCCGCGGAGGAGCACCATGAGCTCCCGAGCGTCTCGATGCTCCGTCCATCCACTCACGATGGCCCGGGCGCGGACCGGTCCGATGCCATCCACCTCGGTGAGTCGCTCCGGGTGGTGATCGAGCACGTCGAAGGTATCGAGGCCGAATCGGTCCACGAGGCGATGAGCGAGCTCAGGACCAATACCCTCGATGGCGCCGGAGCTAAGGTAGCGTTCGAGCCCCTTCCGCGTTCGTGGAGTCGCCGGAAGCCAACCGTCGACCCGGATTTGGCGGCCGAAGCGAGGGTCATCCACCCAGCGGCCATGTAGGCGCAGTGTTTCGCCCGGACCCACCGAACTCAGGGGGCCCACGGCGGTGACCAGCTCTGCGCGGTCCTCCAGTTCGACCCGAACGACGGCGAAATCGCCGTCGGAGGCCCGAAAAGCAAAGCTGCGCACGGTCGCGTCAACCTCGACGCGGTCTGGGGTTTCGGAACCGGGTATGCTACGGGCCTAGCCAGGAGCGCGCGCATTGAGCAACCGCGACGATCAGGGCGGAGGACGCCCCCCCGCCGACGACCGCACCCTTCTCGACCCTCTCAGCAACGATGAGCTCGAGGCGCTGCGCAAGGCACGACAGCGACTCCAGGCCCAGCGGGAGGGTTCCGCCCCCCCTGAGGCACGACGGCAGGTCGTGATCGGTCCCGACGAGGACGAGTCCATCGGCCACGCCCCAACCCGCGCTATGCCCGCTCTGCCGAGCTTCGACGGCAAGCTGACGCTCGACGACGTCGGGCCTGAGCCGCGGTCACGAGTCTCGGGGCCCGCGGTGGATCCCGCGGCGCCGAGAGAGGGCCCCGGGGCGGCCCCTGCCGAGCCCATGTCGATTTATTCAGGGACGGTCGGCGGAGATCTGGACGCGGCGGAGGATGCACCCACGATCGCGCCCCACAACGCGCCCATCCCCGGGGTGGACCCCCGTGGTCCCGCCCCGCGAGCGACCCCGGTCGGAGCCTCCGGGGCTCGTGCGACGCCTCCGGCGGCGCGCAAGCGGGCACCTTCCGGGCCCGGAGCGCCGCCGCAGCCGTCCGGTCAGACGGGGTTCGGTGAGAACACCCTGATGTGGATGGCGCCCCCCAAGCCTCAGCCGCAGGGCGGAGCTACGGCGGGGACCACGGACGTTTTGCCGCCGGTCTCCAAGAAGGCGAGCGTGATGGCCCGCGCTCGCACCTTCGGGGTGGTGCTCGTGCTCGTGCTCCTCTTTGGAGGTATGGCCGCCTCTCTTCTGCTCGGCGGAGCCAACGGGGTCGTCGAGCTCTATACGGATCCGGCCGACGCTCGCGTGAGCATCGATGGCACCGTGCAAACCGCGCGTACGCCGGTGAAACTCACCATGAACGAGGGGCAGCACACCCTCGAGCTCGCGCTCGAAGGGTACGAAACCAAGGTTTTGGAAGTCACCGTCGATGCCGAAGCCCCGCGCCGGGAGGACGTCGTGTTGGTGCCCAAGAGCCAGGCGGGCCTCCTCACCGTGTCGGTCAACGTCCAGCCGGTGTCCGCCGAGATCACGATCGACGGCCAAAAGCACGAGGGCAAACGCACCGTGGCCGCGCCTAATCTGGACCCAAACGTTGCCCATCGCATCAAGGTGGTGGCCCCTGGATACAAGCCGGTCGATCGCGAGATTCCGGCCGGGGCGCTCAAGTCGGCCTACACCTTCGTGCTGCAGTCCGACCCCAAGGCTCGCCCCGAGTAGTCGCCTCTTCGAGAATCGCCGGGAGGGGGGGCGGCGCCGCCATCCTGAACTCCTTGATGCTCCCATGCCGCGCCTGAGGTAGACCCCGGCGGGGGAGTTTCATGACCAAAGAGCCTCAGGTCGAACGATACGTTCCGAAGAACCCGATCCGCATCGTCACCGCCGCGTCTCTCTTCGATGGGCACGACGCGGCCATAAATCTCATGCGTCGACTCCTTCAGGCGTCAGGGGCCGAGGTGATCCATCTGGGACACAACCGCTCGGCCCAAGAGATCGTCGAGTGCGCGATCGAGGAGGATGTTCAGGGCATCGCCGTGACGTCCTACCAAGGCGGCCATCTCGAGTTCTTCAAGTACATGTTCGACCTCCTGAAGGAGCGCGGGGCTCGTATCCAGCTCTTCGGCGGCGGCGGCGGCACGATTCTGCCGAAAGAGATCGAGGAGCTCCATGCCTACGGTGTCGCCCGCATCTACTCACCCGATGACGGCCGCTCGCTCGGCCTTCAGGGGATGATCAACGACCTTCTTCAGCGCTGCGATTTTCCCGTGGATGGAGCCGCCGACGTGGCCGGGCTCGAAGAGAAACGTCCGGGACATCTGGGGCGGCTCATTACGCTCGCCGAGAACGACGAAGCCTTCGCGGAGCGTCTTCGTGCGGCCCTGGCGCCACGTCTCGAGGAGGCGGTGGTGCCGGTCCTGGGCATTACCGGCACCGGAGGTTCCGGCAAGTCGTCGCTGGTGGACGAGCTCGTCCGTCGTTTCGTCATGGACTTCTCCGACGGTCACGTCGCCGTCATCTCCGTTGATCCTTCCAAGAGAAAGACCGGAGGAGCGCTCCTTGGTGACCGCATTCGAATGAACGCGGTGAGTCATGACCGGGTCTTCATGCGCTCGCTGGCGACGCGGCAATCCAACCTTGCCCTATCCAAGTGGGTCCAGTCCGCGATCGATGTCGTTCGGGCCGCCAAGTTCGACCTGGTGATTGTGGAGACCTCGGGGATTGGACA
>JBCBRU010000687.1:0-4672 GCA_039819565.1 Myxococcota bacterium
ACTCAGGAGGCGCGGATGGAGGCCGAAGGCTGGAGTGGCTCTTTTGGGGCCGTGGCCTCCGGAGGAGCATTCTGGTCGAACAATGATTTTTCCTATCTCGATGACAATGCAACCTTCGCGGATCCCACGGACGACGAGGTGAACGACGCCGCCGACGGTGCCGGTGCCGTAGCGGATGGGGGCGCTTCCGCGATAGATCTCGACCCTCGAGAACCCATCTACGGGAAAGAGCGACAGGTCGACGGCGCCGCGGTCGGGTCCAGTGACGGCGACATCATCGATCAGCACGAGCGTCTGATCGAAGGCCGCGCCTCGGATGGAGAGAAACTGTGAGGCGCCGCGTCCGCCTTGCCGAAAAAGGACGACGCCGGGGACCTCGGCCATCACGTCCCCCAAGGTTTCGAAGCGGAGAGGCCTATCCTGTAAGTCGATGAAGGCCCGCGCGAGCCCGTTGTGGATGGGCGTGCCTCGAACCACGATGGACTCGGCCGTGCTCGCCGTCTTCGAGAGCTCCGGAGATCGCAGGACGTCTTGCCCCGCGGACCCCGAGAGAAAGATGATGAGCGAGACTCCGTTCACGGTCCTGATGAGGACGTCGGAGAGGCGTACGGGCCGAAGGCTCGGCCGCGGAGGCTGCGAAGATACTTCGCAGGCCCCGAACGAAGGCGAGCCGGTGTGGCCGGTACGCCATCCCCGAGGCGTCCGTTCCTTTTCGACGAAGGCGGGTATCCGGGCTCACGCCGCGTTCGGAGCGAGCTCCGAACCGCCCCCATAACCTTCCCGAAGGGTGACCCGGAATCCCGAGCCGCTCCCCCCAGTGGCTTCCCCATGGGGCCTCGACGTTCACCGTGGCGGGTCCGCGCCGGATTCTCACCGGCTTCCCCGTTGCCCAGACCTTTCGGCCTGACCTCCGACGCGATCGTCGCTACGTCAGGGCTTTCATTAGGTCAAGCCCTGAGTCCTGGGTGGTCAGACAGATGAGCCAAATGCCATGAGGCCGTCCGTGGAGCTTTCTTCCATTATTGACACCGCTTTTCCCGCCGATGGGAAGGCAGCCCGCGATGCGGCGCTGGCAAGGCAGGATAAATTGACGAAGCCGGCCGGGAGCCTAGGTCGTCTAGAGACGCTAGCGGTGGCTCTGGCCGAGCGGCAGGGGCGGTCTCAGCCGAAGAGCCGGCCCGCCTCGGCGTTGATCTTCGCCGCCGATCATCCCGTCACGGCGCTCGGGGTATCGGCGTACCCATCTGCGGTGACGCGGGCGATGGTCCAGAACTTCGCGACGGGAGGAGCGGCGGCCTCGGTGCTGGCGTCGACGTTTGGCGTTCCACTCACGGTCGTCGACGTCGGTGTGTCGGGACCCGTAGCTGAGGTCGACGGGCCTCACGCCCGCGTCGTCCGGGCCCCTCGGGCGGGAAAGGGGGGGGACCTCCTTCGCACCGACGCGCTCGACGCTGATGCGCGCGACGCGGCTCTCCGCGCCGGCCGAGACGCCGTGGACGCATTGGATCCAGAGACGCAAGTCCTGGTCCTCGGTGAAATGGGTATTGGCAATTCAACCTGCGCGACCGCGCTCTCTGCCGCTCTCCTCGAGACGGACGGAGCGGCCTTGGTAGGCCCCGGCACGGGCGTTCACGGTGAGGCTCTCGAGACGAAGAAGAGAGTTGTCCGCGGCGCGCTCGAGAGAGTGGGCCAAGTATCTCCGGGAGAAGCCCTTCGCCGGCTGGGCGGTCGTGACATCGCCGCCGTAGTAGGAGCCGCCGGGCGCGCCGCAGCCCTCGGAATGACGGTTCTCGTCGACGGCTTCATCGTGACGAGCGCGATCCTCGCTTTGTGTCGTCTCCGCCCCGCCGCACGCGGCGCCTTTCTCTTCGCCCATCGCTCCGCCGAGCCTGGTCATTCTCGACAGCTCGAGGCCCTCGACGCGGAACCTTTGCTCGATCTCGGGCTTCGCCTCGGTGAAGCCTCCGGAGCCCTGACGGCCCTTCCCATTCTGGACGCGGCCTGCGCCCTCCACTCGGGAATGGCGACCTTTGAAGGCGCCGGCGTACCCGAGGGCTGACATGCTCAGTCTCCGAGCCCAGTTCCGTGCGCTACGAGCCGCGATGACCTTCCTCACCCGGCTGCCGGTTGGAGGCTATCCCTTCAGCGCCGACGAGTTGCGTCGTTCGTCGGGGTACTTTCCCGCGGTCGGCTGTGCTCTCGGAGCAATGCAGGCGGTGCTCCATACCGGATTGGATTGGCTCTTGGGGCCATGGTCGGCCGCTTTGGGTACGGTCGCGTTCGCCGTTTGGATCACGGGGGCATTTCATGAAGACGGACTCGCGGACACCGCGGACGCTCTCGGGGGCGGCTATACGAAGTCTAGAGTCCTAGAGATACTCAAAGACAGTCGAGTGGGAACCTTCGGGGCGGCCGCGCTTTGCCTGAGTCTCTTGGCTCGCGTCCTCGCGCTGGCAGCGGCCGGGCCGACGGCTCCCGCCGCCCTCATCGTCATCGAGGCCGTGTCGCGGGCGCCTCCGGTGATCATGCTCGCTCTCATCCCGTACGCGACTCGGCCCGAGGTTGCGAAAAGCAAGGACATCGCGGAGGGGCAGTTCGCGCAAGCGGCGCAGGCTGCATTGACTGCCGCGATCGTTCTCATCGCGGCGGTAGTCGGGGGCGCGCTGGGGCCGTTCGTCGGCTGCCTACTCGTCGGGCTGGCCTGGGTCATCGCCAGTGTGGCCGGGCGGGTCTTCGTTCGCGCCGTGGGGGGACTCACCGGCGACTTTCTCGGAGCCGTCCAGCAGTTGGTCGCGCTCGCGATGTGGATCGTGTGGGTGCGGCCGTGAGCGCCCGCCCCGGGCCGCTCGTGATCGTCCGTCACGCGCCCCCGCTGAGGGCAGGCATCTGCTACGGCCGACTCGAAATACCGGTAGCTCCCGACGCGAGAGAGGCAGCGGCGCTTGTGCAGCTTAGATTGCGACCTGAGCTTTATGACAACCCAGGTCTTGGGGACTTCTCGACGGTCTACAGCTCGCCTAGTTCGCGTTGCCGCGCCCTCGCTGAGAAGCTTGCTCTCCACTTCGAAGCGGAGCTCGTCGTCGATCCCCGCCTCCGAGAGCTGAACTTCGGAGCCTGGGAGGGGATTCCGTGGAGCGAACTCCACGGCGACCCTGCCTTCGAGGCTTGGGCGAAGGACTGGACCCGGCTCTCGCCGCCCCGAGGTGAGTCTCTCGAAGATCTCGAAGCGCGAGTCAGCGCTTGGTGGGGAGTACGGGGTCAAAGGGGAGGCTCGGACCTCTTGGTGGGGCATGCCGGCGTGATTCGCTGCCTGAAGGTCCTGAAAGGCCGGGCGTCGTGGACCGAGGCCATGTCCGAGGCGATCCCTCACCTTGTCCCCATCACCCTGTAGGCATCACCCCACGCCGAGGCGCTCAGCTCGACTCAGGACCGGTGCGTTCCGCTTCGAGAAAGAGCGCCGCAAAGTACGCCATCTGGGCGCCGAACAGTAGGCTCGCGAGGAGCGTGACCAGAGGGTTGGGCGTGCTCATGGCCGTGACGTCGAAGCCCGAGGCCACCGCGTTTCCGAGCCCCAGCACCAGGGAGGGAACCATGCCCAGCAGGATGAGGCCGAATACGTTCCACCATCGACCTCGGACGATGCGCGAGCTTGCTCCGAAAGCGGAGAGACCTTCCCGCCCGCTGACCGCCAGATAGGGCGCGAAGCCAAAACGGATGGAGAGATAGACCCCGGGGATGAAGAAGAGCATCGAGGCCAGGGCGACCGCCACGATGTAAAGAACGAGGATTAGATAGGTGAGGGGGATCCGTAGGATCGGCGAGATGACGGACGCGCTCAGAGGTCGACCTTCGGATCCGGCCACCGCCGCCCCCATCATCCAGGCGAAGACAACGTAGGCGAGGATGAGCGAGAGGATCTGCGGGGCTCCCAACTGCGTCGGATCCGCCGGGGTCGCGAGGCTCTGGTTGGCGAACGCGTTGAGGACCGAGACGCCCGCGATGGCCGCAAAGACACCAGGGCGCTCGGAGAGCGCCGCGGCGGTGCGCTGAAGCACCATGTTCAGCTGAATAGGCGCCCCGGTGGCGCGTTCGGATATGTCCGATCGTGTCTTTGGGCTTTCAAACGGATTCGTATTCAAAGTCCCATCATCGTGGACTTTGGCGGCGTTAAAGGCAATCGGGGGAGGCCGGGGGCGATCAGGGAGCGAGGCCGTGCTTCTTCATCAGGGCCGGGAGCCGACGGGGGAGGATCGTTCCTATCTTCTGTCCCACCTCTCCGCCCATCTCCGGAATCGCCTCGGCTAGCTTCTTGCCCAAGGGCGTGCGGTAGAAGTCTCGAAGCTTGGATAGTTCGGCCAAGGTGAAGCGCTCGGCATAGAGCTGGGCCGACCAGTCGATCATCTCGTCGTACGGGATGGCCTCACTGACGACTTTGATCAACTTAGTGTTCATATCGGGAGGCAACTTGGCCCCCTGCTGTTTCGAGGCGGCGAGCATCTGATCCGACATCTGGACCATGAGTTTCTTGTAGCGATCGCGCGTCGTGACCATCGAGACGACCTTTCGGGCCATCTCCATGCGAGCCTTCTTTGTACGGGCGGCGTCGACCTCGGCGCGGGCAGGAGAAGCGACGCCGACGAGGAGCAGCGCGACCACGGGGATGAAGATGCGG
>JBCBRU010000688.1:0-4672 GCA_039819565.1 Myxococcota bacterium
CAGGACCTCTGGTCGGAGCTCAATGCCGCCGTGCGCCGAGCCCAGGTGGCCGCTCAGTCCGCCAACGTGGCGGAGGTGGTCGCCGCCGCGGAGCGGGTGCGCCTGGTGGAGGGCGCGACCAGCCCCTTCATCTTGAACCTTCGCGAGCAGGCGGCGGCCGACGCGCGCATCTCGGAGATCGACGCCCGGGCATCGGCGCAGGTTGCATTGACGGCCTGGACGTGGCTAACGATGGTGCAGCGACGCGTGCCGGCGGAGAGCGCGCAGTAGCCCGCCGGATGAACCGTCGGCCGGCCTCACACCGAGGAGCTGGAGGCGGAACCCGGGCTCCCGCCCAGCTCGCCCCCGGGGTCGTGGGGCAGGCTTCCCCGCGCCGAGCGCAGGTAGGCGTGGGGACCGTGGCTGAGAAAATTGGACACCCTCGAGGTGTAGATATCCGCGTAGCGCTCGACCTGACGGGCGAGATGACTCTTGTCGTTGCCGGTACGAAGGAGCAGTCCCCAGTTTTGACTTGCGAGCTGAGAGGCTTCGCGGGCCAGCGGAGCCACGCTCTCGTCGAGCTCGTCGAGCTCCACACGAAGCTCCGTCAGACGTTGGCGAGCACGCTCCGGGGACTGAGCCGGCGCCGGGCCGTAGCCGTGCTCCGTCCGCTGGAGCTCCACCCGAAGCGCGCAGCTCTCCCGCTCGAGGGCCTCCTTGTGGCTCATCAGGGCTCGTAATTTGGACTGCCGCTCCTCGAAGCTCTGGAGGGCGTCAATCTCCCCTTCGAGCTCGCGAAGCACGAGCGCGGTCCGCCACCTCTGGATGCTCTTGGATACGTGGACGTCGCTGAAGATGTGGTCTCCGATATAGAGCACCTCCTCCCCGCTAACCCCGAGCCAGGCTTCTACGAGCCCCGCGTCGCCCCCGGAATAGGCTTTCCCCCTTTCCAGTCTGCGCACCACCGGGCGCAGCAAGCCCTCATCGGTGGCCACTTCGTACAGAGGGTTCTGCTGACTGAAAAAGGCCGGCTTTCGAGCATCTACGATGGCCACATCGAACAGATCTCGCCAGGTGGTGGTCCCGGGCAGGTAACGATCGAAAGCGTAGGCCATCATCGAGCTCGTGTAGGGCCAGTCCGAGTTCGTGATGAGGAGGAGCTTCTTTCCGGCGTACTTGAGGTCCTGAAGAGCCAAGGCGGTGTCCGGATCGAGGACCACGAAGCGCTCCGGCTCATCCACGATCTCTCCCTTGAGACGCCCCTCGATATGGGCGAGGTCCACGGTGGTTCGAACCTTCTGATAGAGGGCTGCGTAGCCGTCGACGCCGGGGAGCCCCATCCCCTGATCCAGGCGGTCCACGAGCTGGGCGTACAAGCAACCATCGCTGAGCGAGAACAGCGTGTTCATGAACCGCCATCGCGGCTCGGACAGGTCGACGATGACCCGTGCGTAGACGTCGCGCATCTCGGCGTAGGGGATGGGTTGGGTCCCGTGGAAAGCCTGCTTTACGAAGCCGAAGCGGTTCGCTTTGACCACGTTGCCCTTCTCGGTATCCACCACGAGGCCCCGGATCATCATGTCGGGCTCGAACCGCAAACCCTCCGTCGGCCACCCCTCATCGGCGAGGACCCGGACCGCATGGGTGAAGGCATGTCGCTCCCACGCCTCCACATCGTAGTGGATCAGCGTGTAGTCCATATCGAAGCCGATGGCCTCGATGGCCCGAAGATTTAGGGTTCGGTTCGTGTAGATACGACGCTGCCGAGCGGGGAGACCCATGAAGCCCAGGGTGCGCGGAGGCGCATCCGAAAGGGAAGTTCGGTTTCCGCGGCGTTTTCCGGCCGCTAGCCGCGCGAGGCCCTAAATCGCCGGAGCCATGCTCTCGAAGTCGACCCGAGGCACGAAGGGGTACAGAGCGTCGAGGTCCAGCGTGTCGGCGCCCGGACGACGAGCACGAGCCGCCGTGTACGGCTGCACGTCCGTCAGGCGGGCCTCGCAGTGATCGACGAGTTCCGCGACGCGGTAGGTGCCGCTGACTCGACCGAGCAGACGCACCTTGGCGTGGGCATCGCGCTGAGCCACTGCGAAGGCGCCCGCCCAAACGGCCGGCCCCGAGCCGCGGTCAAAGGGCTGCTCGATGACGAGCGCGCCCGAGTCGAGCTGTGGCCCCCACCACGGACGGTCCTGTTCGAGGACCACACAAACGACCCTGGTCGGGTCTCCGGTCCACTCCTCCGCCACCGCGATCGCGTCCGACAGTCGGGCGCGGTCGTCCTGAATGAATTCCGACCGGAACGTCCATACAATGAGTCCCCAGCGAGCGTTTTTGGCCATCATGTCCTCCTCCGCAGGTGGGTGCATTCCGCGTGCCCACCCTGAGCTCCCCAATAGACGAACACCTCGTCCCCTTTTCCGGATCAAAGTCCCGGAGATCCTACCAAAAGGAAACCTGGCCAACCCAAGTGTCCGACTTTTGCGGGATTATGGTTTACCCTGAAGGGTCAAACGAGGACGGAAGGGTCGCGACTCAGAGGGTGGTGGAGAGAGCAAAGCCGAGCTCGAACAACGGAGGGACGAGCGAAATTCCTGCGCCCAGGGGGCTGATCGGCCCCAGCTCGAAGCCTAGGCGGAACTCCCCGAGATCTCCGAAATGGGCGTTTATGTAGCTGCGGAAGCTCAAGAAACGAAAAAGCCGTACGGTGTGATCCACCCGGACCAGAGCTGAGCGGTCGGAAAGATTGACCAGGCCCGTGAGCACCAGAGAGTGGTCCTCCAGCCCAAGAGGTGTCGGGAAAAGCGCCAAAAGTGAAAGATAGTGGCGCCCCAGATAGAAGGGCTGAAAGACCGCCGGAGTAGGGGTTCGCAGCCCGATCTGCTCAGCCTGGGCGGGAAACTGCTGACCTAGAGTCGGGGCGAGGGCGAGCACGGGATAGAGCTCAGCGCCGTCGTAGCCCGTCGAGTTGAAGAAGTACTCCAGTCCGAGGATGGCTTCCTGCCCGTCGCCGTAGCCGAGGGTGACGTCCGCCCCGAGCACCAGCTGGGGCAGCACGCTGTCTTCTCGGTAGCGCACCCGGACCCCCGTGAGCGCCGCTGGCTGTGAAGGATCGAAGTCGCCGGAGAAGACCGGCAGAGGGTCGTCGTACAGCAGCGCGAGCTCGGCCCGCAGCTCGAAGTCTCCCACGCCGGCGGACGCGTCGACGCCGAAGCGAAGAGGTTCTCCGTCTCGCCAAGAGGCAGAAGCGGCGAGTTCGGTCGTGTCGAAAGCGATCTCGGCGCGCGCCGCCGCGCCGACCCGGTCGAGTTGGTCCGCGCCATCCAAGTTGACGATCGCATAGAGGTTGGCCCCCGCGTCCTCGAAGGGGACATGGAGCTTGACGAGGCTCACTCCGAGCCGCGGGTCGAAGAGCGCGAGCGGGTTGAAGCGCTGAGCGTTGAGGAAGTCAGTCGGATTCCAGATACGCCCGGTGCCCCAGCGGACCCGCTGCTTACCCACGGTGAGAAACACCGAGCGGGCGAGGTCGAACTTCACCCACAGCTGATCCAGCAGCACCTGGGTTACGGGGCGTCCGCCCCCACCGAGGGTCGCCGTAGCGTTGGGATCCGTCAGATCCGCAGAGTCCGCCGTCTCATCGGCAGCTGCGGTCGGGTCGTAGGCCAGTCGACCGCGGACGTAGGTGCGGACGCGATCCATAGGTCGAGCGTCGAGATAGAGATCGAGAGTGTTCGGCGAGACCAGTGCGAAGTCCGAAGGTTCTCCCTCGTCGAGGGCTCGATACTCGATGCGGAGGAAGAGCGTCCCCCCGATCGCGAGTCGATCGCTCGCATTGCGCAGGCTGTCCTGCAGAGCGTCGAGAATCCCCGAAGACTCAGTCTCGCCGGCCCTCTCCGCCGACGGCGGAGGTGGAGGGGCGCCGAACAGCTCCTCCTCAAAATCCGAGCGGGAGGAGGTCGGCGCCGCGCTTGGGGGTGAGATGGCGGTCGAGGTCTCGACGGCGCCGAACAGCTCCGCCTCGAAAGCAGCTCGATCTTCATCGGGCGCAGGCCCGTCGGCACGGGCGTCTCCCGCAGCCCACAAGACCCACGCACCCGCGATTGCGGCTCCGGCCGCCCTCACCGCTCAGCGGCTCCGGCTCTCGAGCCAGGCTTTGGTGAAGATGTTGGGGTCGAGATCGCGGAGGTCGAGCTGGGTGATGACGACGGTGGTGCGATTGCCCTGCTCGACCTCGTCGAGGATGCGCATCTGCTCGGGGTAGGCCACCTCACGCCCCGAAGGGGCGCTCACCACCCGCCACTTCGGATAGTAGGCGGTGCGCATGAGGCGTCCGCTGAGAGCGTAGTCCCGACGCTTGAGCACGTTGCGCGAGTCTACGTCGACCCAGATCTCCATCTTGGGGTACGGCACCCGCGCTCCGTCTCGCGCCGTGAGCTCGATGCGGTGAACGGAAAAACGCCCGAGCTTCTCGTCCGCGATGAACCGCCCCGTGAAGTTTTCGGACAGCCGCCACTCATCGAGGTCGGCCCGTCGGGTGTCGGTGCCCATCAACCGCTCCCGCTCGGTCCTCCGCTCCCAATTCCCGTCCTTTGGGTCATACATGTACATGTTCTTCTCGACCCGCAGGTAGCCTTTACCGGCCTCGGGCTTGGGCTTTACGAGGTCGATCGCTTCATGATCCTCTTCGTAAAGCCCAAGG
>JBCBRU010000689.1:0-4647 GCA_039819565.1 Myxococcota bacterium
CACTGACCGGTCGGCGAAGGAGCTGCTCGATCACCGGGCGCAGGACCCGCTCGGCGCAGGCGAGGGTCTCATCGACGCCTCCCGGGGACGGCGTCGACGGCGGAACGCACCGCTACACCCGCTTCGTGGAGACCGCGCGCGGCCTCGACCTCTCTTTCGTCGACGGCCTCACGGCGGGCCTCTCGGCGGTGTTCATGTCCCCGGACTTTCTCATCGTGGGCTCGGACTCGGAGAGCGCCCCCGGGCCGCAGGTCCTCGACGGCTACGCTCGGGCCGAACGTCTCGCGCTTGCCCTGTGGGACTCGGTGCCCGATGCGGAGCTACGCGAAGCGGCCCGAAGCGGGGCCCTCGACACCGACGCCGGTCTCGAGGCTCAGGTCCGCCGGATGCTCGAGGATCCCGAAAAAGGGGGTCGTCTCCTCGACGGATTCATTGCGTCCCACTTCGACCTTCCGTCTGAGACCGCAGTGCCTCTCGGGCTCGAAGCGCTGGGGGCGCGAGGAACACAGCTCGCTGCGGACATGCGCCAGGAAGCGGTCTTGCTCATCGAGGCGCTCTTCGAGCGCAACCTCTCCGTCGACCGGCTCGTCGAAGGGCGCACGGCTTTTCTGAATCAGCGTCTGGCCGAGCACTATGGCATCGCCGGGGTATCGGGGGAGGCTTTCGAGGAGGTCTCCACCGAGGGCACGCCGCGCGTGGGCGGCCTTTTGACCTCGGGCGCGGTCCTGGCCCAGGAGGGTGACCTCATCCACCGCGGCGTGAACGTGCTGCAGAGCTTCCTGTGCCAGGACTTTGCGGCCCCCGACCCGGCGCTCGTCGAGGCGGCGCTGGCTCGGCTTCCCGACAACGCGTCGGACCGGGAGCAGGTCGAGTTCCGCAAGGACAGTGGATGCGCCGGCTGCCATATGTTCATCGATCCCCTCGGCGCGGCCTTCGAAGGGTTCGATGGGGCGGGCCAGCCTCGCGAGCGCTACGAAAACGGGGACTCGGTCCTCTACGAGAGCGACTATCAGGGACGGAAGATCCTCGGGCCCGAAGACGTGTCGAGAGTGGTGCTCGAGAGCCAGATGCGCCGGTGCATAGCCTCCAAGGTGCTGGGATGGGTCTCGTTCCGGCGGCTCCTGACCATCGACCGACCTGACCGCTGCGCCGCCGACGCCTTGCTCGACCAAGTGAGCTCTGAGGCCGGGGTTCGCGACCTCTTCATTCAGTCTTTCTCGACCCCGACCTTTCAGAGCCGGGTCGTTGGCCAGCCCTGAGTCCGAGGATACTTCGATGTCGAAATCATCTTCTCTTCTATCGCGACGAACCTTCCTTCGCGGGGCCGCGGGCGGTCTGGGTACGACCGTGGCTCTGCCCGCCCTGGAGATCATGTTCCGGACGGACACCGCCTACGCCCAGGCCGCGTCCGGTCCTCCTCGATTCTTGGCCATCTACCAGCCCAACGGACATCGGGCGCAGGGCTTCTCCCCCAACGTGGGGGGCTCGGGCGTGGTGCGTAGTCCGGACCTGACCGGGTTCAACACTGCGCCGCTTCAGCCCCACCTGGATGTGACCACGATCTTCAAGAACTTCCAGAGCTCCAAGGCTCAGGGGCGTGGAAACGACCATCTTCTGGCCATCACGAGCTGGCTCCGCGGCACCCACACCGTCGACGACAGCGACACCGTCATGCGCCGCTTCACGGCGGGAACCGGCGACCGCTCCTCCGCGGATACCTATATCGCGCGCCACTATGAGCGAGCCTTCCCCCTCCCCTCCGGTCGCTCTCAACACCTCGTGATTCGCGGGAGCGCCTTCCTGGACGGAGGCCGAGCCAGCTATAACAACCGCCAGAAGCAGTGGGTTTCTACCGCTCCGGACGGGAGCCGGATCGACGCCGAGTTCGATCTCCTGCGGCTCTACGATGATCTCTTCCGTGGCTTCGACCCCGGCATGAGCCAAAACGATGCGGCGGCCCGGCTGACCCTGCGCAAGAGCGTGCTCGACGCAGTGCTGCCGGACATCGACGCGCTCGAGCAGCGTCTCGGCGCGGCCGACAAGCGGACGCTGGAGAGTTACTTCACGAACATTCGCACCATCGAGCGGCGTCTTCAGAGCGAGATCGACAACGCCGCCCAGCCGCCCTCGAATCCCGTGACGGTACCGGTCTCTGGAGATCTCATCCGCCATCGCGGCCAACGCCACAACGACCCTGGGTGGTACGTCGACGACAACTATAACGGCCGCGGCCACAACCACATCGACTACCATTGGCGAGACACGGCTCGCCTTCTCAACGTGGCCTTTCAGAGCGACCAGGTCCGCTCCGTCGCCTACATGATGGAGTCCGAAGCGGGAGAGAACCACTACGTCCAAGGGCCGAATGGGGAGCAGGGTCTCGGTGACAACCATGCCGCCTCGCACGCCAACAACGACGCCTACGGGCGCCGGGACCGACGCCACGCCGCCGTCTACGCGGAGATGATCCAGGGCTTCAAGGATACTCAGGTGGGTACGGAGCGGCTGATCGACAACACGCTGGTGGTATGGGGGGCGGGCATCGGAGTGACCCACTCGTCGGACCGAGTGATGGCGGTGGTCTCCGGTCTCACCGATCGCTCAAAGTACGGCGTTCGCCACAACACCCTGCGGGACATGAGGAATCAGTCGCAGAAGCCCTTCTTTCAGACGCTGCTTCGAAAGATGGGGGTCCTCGAGGACGGCCAGACCTTCGGCGAAGGGAACACGGTCCAAGACGACATCGACATGGACGCCTGAGCCGAGCTCCGCGCCCGATCCGAGGGCTGCTAGGGCGTCTTGACGGCCCGAAAGATGTGGACGCCGAGCTCCAAGACTTGGCGACCGGGCGCGGTAGGACCCGCGAAGGCTCCACTCTGCGCGAAGCCTACGATCGAGCGCACCGCTCGGTAGCCATCGTCGGGACCGAGAGCGCCGGTCTCTCGAGAGCTCTGGGTCCGAGCGATGTCGGCCTGGAGGACCGAGAAGCCCTCCCAATCTGCCGCCAATACTTGTTCGTGAAACACCCGGGCGGAGCTGAGCGACTTGCCCTCGAAGGCGCGGAGGCGGGTCTTCTCGGGCTCTGAGGCCAGGGCCGAGGCTCGTCGGAAGGCCTGCGCAAGCTGGCTTCGCCCCTGAGCCGATTCGTGAAGGGCCGCGAAGGCCGCGAAAGCCTCTCCTCCCGAGGCTCGAAAAGCCTGTTGGTACGGCCGCAGCCGGTCTGCGGCGGGATCGGCACCGAGCACCCGGACGATGAGGTCGAGCTGGCCGCTGGGAATGACGAGCAGGTCTTCCGGCCACGCGGCGGCGGTGGGGTTGGTGAAGACGTTCGGCAAAAGACACAACCCCCCCGCCTCCACCATTTCCGTGACCAGCGCTAAGAGGTCGGCCGACATATCCAAGACGTGCAGGACGTGTCCTCCGGGACGGAGGACGCGCCGAAACTCCGAGATCGCGGCGGAGAGGTGGGGCAGGACGTCGAAGACGCAGCTGGCCACGATGGCCGAGACCTCGCCGTCGGCGAAGGGGAGTTGGTGGGCCTCCGCCTCTCGGATGTCGAGGTCGGGGAGCTTTCGACGGAGCTCGGCCCGGCCGTAGGCGCCGGGCTCGGTGGCCACCGTTCGCGCGCGCACCGCAGGCGGGAAGAGGGACGTGAACTGGCCGTCCCCGGCTCCGATCTCGACCACCGGCCCTTCCCGAGGCAGCGACGCAAAGACGGGGGCCATCAGGGTCTGAAGCAAGGGCCGGAAAGTCTGGCGATGCCGAGCCACGGCCTCGAGCTTCTCGGGATCTCCCCCGCTCACGCAGCCACCATGGGTCTAGCCTACATCGACGGGTGGGCGACCCGGCGAGTACGTTTCCGGCGTGGTCGGATGGGATGACTACCGGTTCTTTCTGACGGTCGTACGTACCGGTAGCCACTCCGCCGCGGCTCGGGCCCTGGGGGTGTCCCAGCCCACCGTGAGTCGACGCATCGAGCAGCTGGAGGAGGCGTTGGGGCTGCGCGTGGTCATGCGAGGGCCCACCGGCTGTGTCCCCACCGAAGCGGGTCAGGAGATTCTCCGCTTCGTCGAGGGCATCGAACGGGAGGCCGTGGCCATCGATCGGGCCATGGCGCGGCACCGATCGGGGGGCGGGTCCCCGGTGCGGCTCGCTACGACCCGTGGCCTCGCGGTGTGGCTCGCGCCGCGCCTTCGCGACCTCCCGGCCGAGCTCCGAGCGCGTCTACAGATCTTGATCGGCCTGCACCGTGCGGATCTGGCGCACGCTCAGGCCGACCTCGCCCTCCGCATGGGACGTCCCGGCGACGACGAGCTCCGCGGTCGAAAGCTGTGCCGGGTCCATTCGGGGCTCTACGCGAGCCGCAGATACCTCGAGATGCAGGGAACGCCCACCCAATGGGAAGACGTGGCCGGCCATCCGGGGATTCGTTCGGTGGAGGGGATCGCCGCCCTTCCTCAGGTGCAGGTGCTCGACGGGGCCGTCGAGATGCAAGGGGGTCCGGGCGCCAACTGCGTGGCCGTTCAGATCGCGCTGGCCAAGGAGGGGCTGGGTCTAACCCCCGTGCCCTGCTTCATGGCGGCCGAGGAGGCCAGCTTGGTCCGGGTCATGCGCGAGCAGTTCGACGTCCCCGTGGACCTCTGGGCC
>JBCBRU010000690.1:0-4630 GCA_039819565.1 Myxococcota bacterium
ATGTAGAATACATGCTGGTGGGCCTGTACTTCGAGGAGCGCGACCTCGTTCGACAGTTTGGAGATCGCTACCTCCGCTACGTGCGTGACGTCCCCCGGCTGATTCCGCTCCCCCGAGGTCTGGCCGCCCTTCTCTGGGGACCGGCTCGCCCCGAGCTCGCCTCCACCGCGGAACAGCCCTGACCCTTTCCGCGCATGAGCGAGCTGTGTTTCCCTTCTCAAATGGGGCGCGCCGACACCCAGAGTCTCTCCATCCTTGATGAACGGGTACGCCGTCGAGACGAGACCGTCATCGCCCCCGAGCTGGTGTTTCTCCTCCGCGCCGACCGCCCCACCACGCCAAGCTGTCGAATCGGTTTGGTGGGCGTGAAGCGCGTTCGCCTCGGACGCGCCTCGGGCGGCGAGGTGGTCATCGACCGGAGCGACGGTGGGGTTGAGGTGCGCCTCCCGGATCCTCGAATGTCCTCGCGGCACTTCGAGATCGAGATCGACGGCGCCACCGCCCGGTTTCGAGACCTCGGTTCAAAGAACGGAAGCCGGGTCGACGGAGAGCGCCTGGGGGAGGGAGCGCTGGCGGACGGCGCCCTCGTCGAGCTCGGCCGGAGCTTTCTCCTCTTTAGGATTGGAGGCCCGGTCTTCGCCGACGCGGACCCGCGCCCTCGACAGCTCAGTCGGCCCGAGCTGTCCACCTTCTCGCCCCCACTGGCGGCCACTTGGGCGGCCATCTCCGACGTGGCCTCCACCTCGATGTCCATCGCGCTGGAGGGCCCTCTCGCCTCGGGTCGAGAGGTGGTGGCTCGAGCGATCCATGAGCTCTCGGGGCGAAAGGGCGCCTTCGAAGTGCTCGACGGTCGCGGACGTCCAGAGGCCTTCGACGAGACCGTGGCCGCAGTGGTGGAGCGAGCTGCTCGCGGTACCCTCTTCCTCGCCGATATCGGAACCCTCCCCGAGAGCTGGCAACTGGGCCTCCTTCGGGTCCTACGGGCTGGGGGAGCGGAAGCGGAGGCCAACGGCGCCCCGCGGCTGGTGGTCAGCGCCACCGAGGATCTGCACCGCCTCATTGAGGCCGGCACCTTGCGGTCTGACTTTGTGGCGCGACTCGAGGGCGCTCGCTTTCGCCTCCCCTCGCTGGCCGAGCGTCGATCCGACCTCGGGCTCATGCTGCAGGTCGCTCTGACGAAGCTGGTAGCGGATCCGGGCGTCGTCCAGTTCCGTCGCCGGGCCGTACGCGCCTTGTTCCAGCACTCTTGGCCGACGAACGGGCAGAGGGGTTGGCGGACGCCTTGGCGTTTGGTCTCGCCCGCGCCAAAGAGGCTCCGGTGGCTCTGGAGGATCTTCCAGATAGCTTGACCAGCCGAGGGGCTGAGCTCCCTCCCCCCGTCGAGACCCCCTCCCACATCGAGCCCTCGCCGGAGACGAAGCCGTTCAGGGTGGATGTCCTCGGTCCCATCGAGGTGTGGACGGGTACCGAGAAGGCGGACCTTCCCCCCTCGAAGAAGGCCCGGGGGCTCCTCGCCTACCTCGCCAGTACTGGCCGCTCCCATCGACGGGAGGCGCTCATCGAAATGTTCTGCGAGGGGACGGACGATCCTCGAGCGGCGCTTCGTTGGCAGCTGTCGCGCCTGCGCCCGGCCCTGCGGGCGGGCGAGACGGAGGCGATCCACACCACCCGCGAGGAGGTTACTCTCGATCTCTCGGTGGTTCAGGTGGATTTCCAAAGGGTGGCGGAGGCCGCCAAAGCAGGGTTTGACACCCTCGAGCCCAACCATCTCGACAACCTCGCAACCTTGTATCGAGGGAAGTTTCTCGGGGGCATGGAGCTCCCTGACCTCCATCGCTTTCAGGCGTGGCGGGTCGCCTCCGAAGACGAAGTCGATGCGTGGCAGGTGGGGCTTCATCGCGCCGGCCTCGCCTGCGCAGAGCGCATGCCCGAACTGGCCCTCCGGCACGGTCGGGCGCTGAGGGCCCTCCTCCCAGAGGACCCCCGGATCGACATCGAGGTCGAGCGTCTGGCCCAACGGGTCCGCAGCGAACGCCTGAGCTAGACCGATGGCGGCGGGCCAAAGCCCCTGGCGGCTGCAGATCGGCGAGCGCGTCGACCATTTCCGGGTGCTACGACCGATCGGTCGAGGTGGCATGGGCGAGGTCTATGCAGCCCAGGACGAGCGCCTTGGACGTCAGGTTGCCCTCAAGTTGCTCACCCGGCTCGAGGACGAAAAGCACGCCCTCGCCGAGGCTCGCGCCACGGCTCGGTTCAGCCATCCCCACATCGTCACCTTGCACGAAGTGGGAAGTCATGAGGGACGCCTCTACCTGGCCCTCGAGCTCCTCGAAGGACATACATTGCAGGCTCGTCTTCGTGAAGGACGCCTTGCCCTACCGGAAGCTCTCCGGATCGCGAGGGACGTCGCGCTTGCCGTCGAAGAGGCTCACGCCCATGAGGTCCACCATCGCGATCTCAAGCCTGCCAACGTCTTTCTCGCCACCGACGGGCGACTCCGGGTTCTGGACTTCGGACTCGCCGAGCTCGCCTCGGAAGCGCGCGACGTCCGGGGAGAAGGGCTCCGAGGTACTCCTGCCTATATGGCCCCCGAACAGTGGCAGAAGGCGCCCTCCACCGCCGCGGCCGACGTGTGGGCGTTGGGGATCATGCTTCATGAAGCCCTCGCCGGTGCCCACCCGTGCCCCCGGAGAGATCCGGCAGCCTTGCGGCGATGGTCTTCAGACCCGAGCCTCCGGAGCCTCGAAGAGCTCCCCGAAGCGGTTGAAGCTCTGATCGAGGCTTGCCTCCGCCCCGAGCCCTCCCAGCGACCACGGGCCACCGAGCTGGTGGCGCAGCTCAGCGGGCTCCTCGCCTCGAGCCCCTTCGAGAGTGCGCTCCCCTCGCCCTTCAAGGGGCTCCTCGCATTCACGGAGGCGGACGCAGGTCGCTTTCGCGGCCGCGAGAAGGAGGTCACGACCTTCGTGGAGCGACTTCGGAATACCCCTACGCTGGCCATTCTTGGTCCCTCCGGTGCCGGCAAGTCTTCTTTCGTTCGGGCAGGCGTGATTCCTCGTCTTCGTGAGTTCGGACCGCTCCGGGTGATTGAAGTTCGCCCCGGTCGCCGACCTCTCGCGTCTTTGGCCGAAGCTCTCGACCGCGCTGAGACCACCACCGTGAGATCGATGACGGCGAGCCTCGACAGCGTCGAGGCTAGCTCGAGCGCCGCGTCTCTGTCTCGCGGGCCCCTCCCCGACCCTCCGGCGGAGGACGACCTCGTGCCCGGCCGCGTCGCCTCCCGTCTGCGGGAGCTGGCGGAACGGGTCGAGGGGCGGATCTTGGTGCTCGTGGACCAACTGGAGGAGCTCGTGGTGCTGGCCGAGTCCGCCGAGGAGCGTCGCGCCTTCATGGCGACCTTGGCCGCGGCGGCGGACGACGCCAACACTCCCGTTCGCGTGGTGTACACCCTTCGAGAGGAGTTCTCGAGTCGGATCGTGAACGCCGCGGAGAGCTCTGCCGCCCTCTCCCAGGTGGTCGTGCTTCGAGACCCAAGTCCCTCGGAGCTTCGCCGCGTCCTCTTCGAGCCCGTAGCGGCAGCGGGGTACGCCTTCGACGACCCGACCGTGGTCGATGCCATGATCGAAGAAGTGCGCGGGCGTCAGGCCAGCCTGCCGCTTCTTCAGTTCGCGGGCGCACGTCTGTGGGAAGCCAGAGATCGAGAGGGCCAACGTCTATTGCGAGCCGAGTACGACGCGATGGGGGGCGTCGCCGGCGCGCTTGCGCATCAAGCCGACGAGATCCTCTCGACCTTGGGTCCTGACGAAATGGTGATGGGTCGCTCACTGTGGCTGCGCCTCGTCACCCCGGAGCGCACCCGCCGCTCCCTCCCTCGCGACGACCTCGTGGCCGGCTTAGGCGAGGTCGGGGAGGCCCTCCTGGGGCAATTCATGGAGGCCCGGCTCATCGTGACCCGCCGAACGCCAGGGGAGGAAGGCGAAGACCTCGAAATGGTGCACGAGGCTCTGATCGAGCGCTGGTCTCGCCTCGCTGCCTGGATTGCGCAGAGCAGCGAGGAGCTCGCGATCTTGGCCGAGGTGGAACGAGCCTCGGCGCGATGGCTGCGGCAGGGGCGCCGCGACGTGGATCTATGGGGAGGCGACGCCCTCCGAGACGCCGAGCGTGCCCTCGCCGGATACTTGGGTGAAGTGCCCGAGCGCGCCCGGCGCTTCCTCGAGCTGAGCACCGCCCGCGAGTCGCGCGCCCGGTGGCGAGCTCGCGCCACCGTCGGGGTGGTCATTGCGGCCCTCGGCGTCGCCGCCATCGTATTCGCGGCCGGGCAACGTACCGCGGAGCGTCAGCGCCTCCGCGCCGAGACCCAGCGTGCCCAAGCCGAGCTCGAAGGGGCCCGTGCGGCGCTCCTCCGCGGTCGACCCCTCGAAGCGCGGGCCAAGCTTCGAAGCTCCCTCGAGGCGGCGGATTCCGTGGGTGGACGTTGGCTTTGGCGAGCGCTCCGGTCCGAGACCCGTGAGTGGCGCCAAAGCCAACGTCCACCCACGGAATCCGCCGCCTCGAGGGAGCTTCGAAGCTTGGCCCGCGCTTCGAGGGGTCGACCGCGGAGGAGCGCCGCACGGGCCCCTTCGAGCTCGGCTTG
>JBCBRU010000691.1:0-4623 GCA_039819565.1 Myxococcota bacterium
AGAAGACGAAGACCTGGAGGCAAAGGAGCGCAGCTACCGGCTGGAGGTATCGATCCTGGATCAGCCCCGACAGACCCAAGCCTCGACGACCCGCCTCGGCTTCCCGGACCGGGGAGCTGGACAGGCCCACCCCGGGCAGGAGTCGAGGTATTGCGAGGCCGACCCAAAGCGCCGCCGCCCAATGCCCGAGGATCGAGCCAAGCAAGAGACCTTCCAGCGGCACTCGGGTGACGAGCCACGGGATGGCGCATCCTCCTACGATGGCGGGGAGGCTCTGTCCGGCACTGACGAAGCTGAACAGTCGCGCCGCCTGGCGGACGGTGAAGACCCGGTTGGTCACGTTCCAAAAGCTGAGATTGGTCAGCGTGAACTCAGCCTCCGTGACCACGACCAGGCCGAAAGCCACGGGCGCCACTCCCCAGCCCAGGTGGAGCGTGGCGATGGCGGCCGAGAGGAGAGCGGCGAAGGCGCCGAAGGTCAGCACCGAGGTGGCCATCAACCCGAGGCGGCGGACCAGGTGGACATAGACCAGGCCGAGGCCCGCGACGATGATCGCGCCTACGCCGTACACCCAAGGGAGCGCGTCCGAGCCCCAGACTTCGACGAAGGTGGTGTTCGCGACCGTGAACGTGAACGCGCGAGGAAAGCCCACCGCGACCGAGTAGAGCCCGCAAGCGAGGATCGCTCGCTCTTCACCGGAGCGAACATCGACGAATCTCACCGCGTTCTCAGCCGCCGGCCGCCTCTTGAGGTTCGCTTCCCGAGGGTCGCCATCGCAGGGTGCGCTCCCGGGGGTCGACGGTGAGCGCGATGAGCGCCTGGCTTCGTCGGAGCCTCAGGTGGACGGCGAGAGCGGTCCTCTCTCGCTCGTAGATTTCCTCGATCTCCACCAGCTCTACGCGAGGCTCATATCTGGCGATGCTCGACGCCAGCTCCTCCGAGAAGCGAAGGAGCGCCTCTTCGATACTCGAGTGCACGGGTTCGCTGAGTCCAAAGTCGGCCAGGAAGGGTGAGGCGTCGCGCTTCGAATGCACGATGTAATTCAGATTGCGGAGAATATCCTCGAGCTGGGACTCCTCGCCGCCCTCGAACTTGCGATGTAGAAACCCCAAACTCCCGACCGTCATGCCTCAGGCGGGTATCGATCGAAAGAAGATCACCGCTCCACGATCACGAAGAAACACGCATCCGGTGCGAGGCGCCCGACCGTCCGGGCGTCCCATCCGAGCAGTCCTCGCATCACCGGCGCCGGGAGGGATTTCGGGGCGATGTCGACGAGGAAGCTCAGGCCCCAGGTTCGGCTGCCGGGATAGGCTTCGCGGAGCTCTGGGGACGCGTAGCTCTTGAGGAGCTTCGTCGATTTATTGATGTAGGTCGACCGCTTCATATATCGGGGACCGCAATACATGAGGAAGTGGCCCCCCTTCGGAGCTTGGACCCTCTGAACGGACCGAGCGAAGGAGCCTAGGGCGCAGTAAGAGGGAGAGCCAAAGAGGGAGACCACGAGGTCGAAGCGACCGAGGTCGGAAGACATGCGCTGGGCGTCCGCAGTCACGAAGCGATGGTGGGGATGCTTCTTTTTGGCCCGCTGCAACATACCCTCCGATACGTCCACCCCGAGGTATCGGTCCGGCGGAATATCGATTAGGTCCAGGAGGAGGCCGGTTCCGCACCCGACGTCCAGCACCGAGGTGGAGGCATCGATGCGAGCCGCAATTCGGCCCGCGACGAACCGGTTCTCAGCGAGAGACTTGTTGTCGACGTGATAGTCGTCGTAGCCGACCGCGAGCTCATCGTAGGTCTCTCCCACCCTGTGGGCAGGTGACGGTCGGTAGGCGGGAGCCGGCGCCGAGACCGTCGCCGTGAAACTTTCGTAGGACTCCATACGCTTCCGACGCAAATCGGTCGGAGCGGAAGCGGTTCAACCACGATTCCCGGGGTTAGACTGAAAAAGTGACATCCTGATGCACCCAAGCTTCGTGGGGACCTCGAGGGCCCCGTACGCGGTCGTAGCCGAGGAGCCCGTCCTCGGCCACCGTCGCCCAACTCTCATGCTCCTCGATCCGGAGGATGACCTCGAGGGGCACGTCGGTCCCGAGGCGCGGAATGATCTCGCCGTGCACACGCGCTTGCGCCTCTCGCCACCAGGTCCGCCCGGAAGGGAGATGTTCCTCCGCCGTAAACAGCTCGACGGTGAAGCCGCTGCGATGGGCATCTGCGGTGCTCCCGAGGACGTGGGTTCCATCCAGGGGGCTTTGGCCCACCACCAGCGCATGCGCGGTGGTGCGGCCTCTCAACCCGGCCCGTCGCACTCGGATCCCAAGTTCAGGGAAGAAGGCCGCGAACAACCAGCTGAGGGTCGAGATGCTCCCCAGACCAAGCTGGGCGTATTGCGCCTGTACCAATTTGTGCCAGCGGACGCTCAGCTCCGGGTGAGCCGCGGCCACGTAGTCGCGGAGCAGACCGTCCTCGAAGAACTCGATGAATCGATGGAGGAGCTCGGGGTGGGTGAGGCCCTCGGCGATTTGCTCGAAGTAGGCGGGGAGGAAGCCTCGATGCCCGTTCAAGCCGAGGTCTAAGGTGACCACGGCCCTTCGAGGCGCCACCTCGAAGTCGACGGCCACCACGAGGCCGGCCGAGAGCGAGGGCTCGGGCGATCCCCGAAAGCGAATCTCCTCATCGGCGTACCCCGCCGCTTCGAGGCTCGCCATCAGACTTGGGATGTCGAATCGGGTGGCCTTCTTCGCGATGCGATCTTCGAGCTCGCTCATCTATCGTCCTCCACGAAGGCCTCGAGGTTGACTCGGTAGAACTGCTCGAGCATGCGCCAGCTCACGGTCTCTCGCCCATCCCAGTGAGGGGCGATGTGGTCGATGTGGTTGGAGAGGAGGGCTCCGAACGACGCGAAGAGATCCGGGAAGTACTCTCGAGGGTCGAAGCCTTCGATGGTGGCTTGCACGTCGGCGGCGACCATGGCGGCCTTGCGGTAATCCCCTCGGTCCGCCAGCTCTTCAAAAGCAGCGAGCTTGGCGATGAGCTCGCGGAGCTTGGATGAGCCCTTGAGCTCTACGGTGCCCCCCTCGCCGAACTCGAAGTATATCTTTCGTAGGGACATGGGCTCGCGCGGAGCGCTCTCGACGACGCCGACCTGCGCTTCCTCCTCATCGGCGACGCCTCGAGTATAGAGCTCCCGCAAGGACCGTCGCAGCTTGGACGCCGACTCCTCCACGACGCTCTGGCTGTCAGGATCGAGAGCATCTACGAGGTCGCTCAGGTGATCCAGGGAGTTCTTGGTCGTCTCGGCGTCAGCTTCGAGCGTCATCCACTGCGCGTCCCGCTTGAGCTGGTGATAGGATAGGGCCCCCTCCATGCGTTCGAAGAGCCAAACCAGGCTCTTGCGGAGGTGGAGTTCGCGGCGCTCGCGAGGACCGATGCGGTCCCAGCTGGTCCGAATCATGCGCTCGAGCCCATGAAGGATCTCAGGGAGCCGTTCGACCCCCGATTCCAGGAACGCCGCTCGGAGAACGTGGGCGACGAGACGAATGTCGAGGAACCCTTCCTCGATCAATGCCGAGGCTGCGTCGGCGGCCGCCGCGAGGTCTTCGCCGTCGGCGAGCCGATTGACTTGAGCGAAGCGGGGGTCGGTGGTCGCCATCCCCTCTCCGGTGCCCATCGTCAGGGGAGTTTCGAAGAAAGTAAGGTTGCGCATGATTAGGGTACGATGGTTTGAAAAGAGTTGGGCAGCACCACGCTGACCACCCCACCCCAGCTGCACGCGCAGGTGCTGGCGTTGTTCAGGGCGGGCAGGTTGCCGACGAGCACCGTCGGGCTCCCGGGCAGCCAAGGGGTGACGATGACGGGCATGCAGGGCATGGGGGTGAACACGCCCAGGGCGGCTGCCGTGGCCGCGATGACCTGCGGGTTGGCCGGAGAGGTGCACATCCCGAAGGGTACGATGTTCAAGAAGGGCTTGTTGTCCATGATGTTCGCGGCCGGAGTGGGGGCGAGCGGACGCATGATGGGGAGCACGCTGAGCGGCGTAGGGGCAGCCCCGAAGCTACACTTGACGGTGGTGCCCGCAGATACGGCGATGGCCACTAGTGCACCGCCCGCCCAGTTCGGTCAATCAGTCCTGCAGTAAGTTGGGCCTCGGGTCGCGCCGCCTCGGAGGGAGTGGCGGGGGGGGCAGCGACCGAGGGGCCCGAGAGGAGGGCCGAAGGCCGCGGTGCGAGCTGGGGTCTAAGGGGCAAGGGGCTCTTGCTTCGGCGGGGCGGGCGGGACACTAGATGCGCCCCTCTGCCCGTTGCGCGCCCCATCGCCGCAGGAGGGAGGTCAATCGATGGATCTCGCTCCGGCGTCGACGGGTCAGCCCCCCCGTCTGCTGCTGGAAGCGGCACCACTCACGGTCGATAAGCCCTGATTCGAGGTAGCGAGGCGTGAGAGGGTGGGCCACGACCCGGTCGGGTACGTAGCGGAAGCCCATGTCTCGCCGGATCATATCCTCGACCGTCCTCGCGAGATGGGGAGCCACTGGTTCGGGCTCGCGGGCTGGATCCACGAATAAGAGGAGGGTCGAGGTGACGGCGTTGAAGCGGCCTGGGTCAGGATTCACCAGGAGGACCG
>JBCBRU010000692.1:0-4615 GCA_039819565.1 Myxococcota bacterium
CGGGAGTGAATCCCGGCCGGGACCCTCGGGCAAGCGGAGCGCGCAGCGAGCGAAGGCGAGCGGAGAAGGGTGGTCGGGATTCACTCCCGGCCGGGCCCCTCAGAGACGAGCTTCCAACGGAGGACCTTGTTCATGGGGTTTCGGGGGAGCGTCTCCAGGATCCGGAGCTGCTCGGGGAGCTTGTTTTTGGCGATGTCCTTCGCGGCCAGATACTCGATCACGCTCTCCAGGGTGACCTCGGCGCCGGGCCGAGGCACCACGGCCACGCCGATGCGTTCGCCCATGACGTCATCCGGCACCCCGAAGGCCGCCGCCTCCGCGAGGTCCGGGTGCCCCTCGAGGAGCCCGTCGATCTCGGCCGCGGAGATGTTGTGTCCACCGCGGATGATGATGTCCTTCACTCGCCCCGAGAACACGAGGAAGCGCTCGTCCTCGGCGATCTTGAACAGGTCGCCGGTGCGAAAGAAGCCCTCCGCGTCGAACACCTGAGACCGCTCCTCGTCGCTCATGCCCCAGTAGCCCTCGAAGACGGCCGGGCCACGCACGAGGAGCTCTCCCTCGGTGCCCGGGCCTTCCACCACCTCACCGGAGTCCACCGCCACCAGCTTCGTCTCCACCCGCTCGTTCATGGTGACTTCGAAGTCTGCCGCGGGGTGACCGAAGCGGGGAAACCAGGCGGCTCGCCGCGCCGGGCTCTCCGCTTCACGCGGGCCGGTCGCCAACGACACGCCCTCGTTCGAGCCGAAGAGATTCACGATCTCGATGCCCCGATCGCGCCAGCCGCCAACCATGAACTCCGAAAGCGGTGCGGACCCTGAGCCGATGACCCGAAGATGAGAAAGATCCACCCCCTCGAGCGCCTTGGGGGTTTTCAGGAGCATAGTGAGCAGCGCCGGGGGGGCCACGGTGGCCGTCACGCGCTCTAGGACCAGCTGCTTCATGAACGTAGGGAGGTCGAAGGGTTGGTGAAGCACCAGCTGACCCCGCACGTGAAGCCACGACGACATCATCCCTCCGATGGCGGCCATGTTGGTCATCGGGAAGGGATTCAGGAGGACGTCGCCATCCTGAAGCTGCATGGCCTCGTAGGTGGCAGGAGCGATGGCGAGCCAGTGGTTATGGGAGCGGGGCACGCCCTTGGGCATCCCGGTGGTCCCCGAGGTCCAGGCGATGGTGAAGGCGTCGTCCGCTTCCCCCGCCCGGGGTGCCTCGCCGGTGGCCCCTGAGGCGAGGTCCTCGAGGGCCACGCTCGGCCCCCCAGGCTCTCCTCCCAGGGTCATCAGCTCCACGTCCTCGCCCAGCACCTCCGCGGCCGTCGCGGCCAGACTGCGGTCCTTGAAGCGGGGAGCGACGATCATCGCCTTGGGGGCGACGGCAGCCTTGACGTGGCGGAGCTCGAAGGCCCCGTACTGCACGGGCAAGGGGCTCAGCACCGCTCCGAGCTTGGCGCAAGCAAAGTAGACCGGGAGAACCTCGGCAACGTTGGGCATCTGCATGATGATGCGATCGCCCCGCCCCAGGCCTCGGCTCGCGAGAGCCACGGCCATGGCTTCTGTCTGATCCCGCAGGGCCTCCCAGGTGACGCGACGCGAGGCCCCGCCGAGCCAGGCGGAGCGGTCCGGAGGATCGACGACGGCGGTGGCCTCCGGACGCACCGCCGCCGCCTCCGTGAACACGTCGTAGTAGGTGCGATCGCCCCACCAACCACGCTCTCGGTAGTCTCGAATCTTGTCTTCGCTCGCGAGCCTCATGTCTTTTCCTCCTCCGGGTCACCATGAACCAGGTCTCAAGGGAGCGCCACGGGGGTGGCGGGGGCCGCATCCAAAACCCCCGCGGGCACGCCGAAGTGCGCGAGCGGCCTACGGAGATCCCGCGGAAGGGGCGAAGTCGCGGCCAGGGCTTCTCCGTCCGGCAAGGTCAGTTTCAGAAAACAGGCATGTAGAGCCAGGCGGTGAAGGCCCACCTCCTCCCGGAACTTCCGATTGTGCTCACCCTTGCCGTAGCGGACGTCGCCGATCAGCGGCCAGCTGAGGTGCTTGAGGTGACGGCGGATCTGGTGGCGCCGCCCGCTCCGGGGCCTCACTGCGAGCAAGCTATAGCGCCCGCTCGTCCACAGCTTGCGCCACCCCGTGAGAGCGGGGACCCGGGGACCGTCCTCCGATCGTGGAATCGGGTGATCGATCACCCCCTCCTCCTCGCGGGGGACGCCCCTCACGAAGCCGAGGTAGCGTTTCTCCACTCGAGCGGTGCCGAAGGTGGGTCCGAGGAGGCCGGCCATCTCCGCGTCGAGGGCTAGGGCTACCAAGCCGCTCGTGGCGGCATCGAGGCGATGGAGCAAGAAGACCTGCTTCCCCACCATGTTGCGCACCCGCTGCAACAAGGGTCGACCGATGGCCCCTCGCGTGGCGTGGGCCACGACCCCGGCCGGCTTGTCGACGACGACCAGGCGCTCGCGGCGGAGCACGATGCGGACGGGGTCGGCCATCGCGGGGAAACGATGCCTGGAAGCGGTCGGTCATGGTAGTGGGCTCGCGAGATAGGGGTGCCTCGGCTACATCGAGGCGCTCCGGCACCCGAGGCCATCTCGTCACCCACCGTTGGTGCCCGAGAGCGGTCAATGAACCTTGCCGCTGGCAGCTGCCGGCGCAGACCAGCCATGAGGTGCTCGGGGTTCGGTGGACCTTCGACCTGGGGCTCCTGGTCACGAGCGCTCATCGAGCGCAGAGCCACTCATACTTCTCGGGACCTTCGGGCATGTTTAGGCCGTCGCTCAACCAATGGACGAAGCCCCGACCCCATTCCGTATCGAGTGAGGAGGGGAGGGTTCCCGTTTTCGGCTCGAAGAGCTCGAGGTAGCCGCGGGACGCCTCACTGCGCGCGGGCCCTCTCATCAGCAGCTCGGTCACCGCGCACTTGACGGCGGAGCTCCCGGTTCGAATCTGGCGCTCGGCCACCGCCTCCGCGAACGGCTGTTCGCCACGCACCCCGCGGGGTCGAGCGCGCGGCTCGGGGCCCCGACCGATCAGCTCGTTCACTGCGCCGAGGACCCGCCGGATCCGCTGGCCCGGAGAAAGAGCCTTGAGCTCCGAAGCCGCGATGGGCTCGCCGGAGACGACGCGGATCCCTTGGTAGTCGTGGGGGAAGACGCGAAAGTGCGAGGGCTCAGATGGGAGCCCACCACTGATTCGGACGGGGACGACGGGGCGGCCAGTACGGATGGCCAGGTTGGGTAGCAAGGATGAACCGAGCTTCACCGGTTGCTCGTCGCGGCTTTGGACCTTGCCCTCGACGCTCGCGATGACGGACTCGGTCTCGAGGCGCTGGTTCGTCTGCCCGACCGCCCGCTTGGGTCGGCTCGGGTCGAATGGGATCGCCGTGAACTGCAGCCGTGGATCTTCGAGATGATGCCGCGGGTGGGAGACGAGCCCGTTGATGAGCTTGCCGTGTTGGCTCTCGGAGGCCGTCTTCGAGACCAGGACCGAAGCGCGGAAGGGGGTCGCGAAAGCGAGGGGCCAGCACAGAAAGCCCAGATCGCAGGCCACCTGGTGGTTGACGGCGTAGATCGCGGGCTCGTCCGGCAGCGGCGCCAGGGCCGACCACCGGTCGAAGAACTGCCGCTGCATCGCGACGAGGATGTCAGTGCTCAAGTTCCAGTCGCGGACCGCCCTCAGCACGAGATGGTGCAGATGCTCGCTCTCGATCGTCGTCGAGCGTTTCCTCCCGGCGGAGGAACGCGCCCTGCGCCCAGGTCCGGGCGACGGGACGGGCCTCGGCGTCGACGGAGGTTCCGAGGCGAAGTCGAGGATGGATTGCGCGGAGGCGGGCGGAATGGGTGCGAGGTCGAGCATGGAGGGCGTCCTTCGGTCAGCCGCTCCCGAGGAAGCGGAGCCCAACCTTGGCCCGCTACCCTCCCTCTTGGAATCCCAGTATCGGCAATGGGAGCCATTGATTTATCGAATGGGTCTGGAGCCATTGGCGTACGCAATCCTCACCATTCGGAATGCCTATGCCGGGAGGGATGAAATCCATGGCTTAGATAGGCGGTATGGACACGATCGGGATCGGGCTCATCGGCACCGGATTCATGGGTAAATCGCACGCGCTCGCGTTTCGCGCGGTCAAGGCGGCCTTCGGCGATGTTCCGACCCCTCGGCTGGAGCTTTTGTGTGCTCCCAGCGCCGCCACGGCGGCGCAGTTCGGCGCGCAATTCGGCTTCGATCGGAGCACTGGAGACTGGCGTTCCTTGGTGCGGGACCCGCGGGTGGATGTCGTGGCCATCACCACCCCGAACGCGTGGCACCGCCCGATGGCGCTCGAGGCGATCGCCCACGGCAAGGCCGTCTACTGCGAAAAGCCGATGGCGTCGAACCTGGACGATGCCGAGGCGATGGCGGATGCCGCGGCTCGGGCTGGGGTCCCGACCATGGTCGGCTACAATTACCTGCACAACCCGGCGGTGACGCACGCCAAAGCCCTCATCGACGCGGGCGCCATCGGGCGGTGCCACGCGTTCGGGGTGGTGATGGCCACGACATCCACCCGCGGGTCCCGCACCAAGGAACGCCAGTCTCCAGTGCTCCGATCGAAGCCGAATTGCGCGCCGAACTGCGCCGCC
>JBCBRU010000693.1:0-4592 GCA_039819565.1 Myxococcota bacterium
AAGAGATCGAGGTCATCGTCAAGGATCTGACGGATGGGCAGATCTTCGAGTGGGCCCTCATCGAGAACATCCAGCGCGAGGACCTCAACCCGATCGAAGAGGCGGAAGCCTACCGCAAGCTGCTCGACGACTCCGACATGACCCAGGAGCAGCTCGCTACCCGCGTGGGTAAGGACCGCTCGACCATCGCCAACGCCCTTCGCCTCCTGAAGCTCCCCGACGAGGTGCGCCGACAGGTCATCTCGGGGGCGATTCAGATGGGCCATGCCCGGGCCCTCCTCTCCCTGGATGACCCCAAGGCCATGACCGCGATGGCCCGAGACATCGTGAAGAAGGGGCTCTCCGTGCGCGAAGTGGAGAAGGCGGTGCGGGCCGCCAAGAAGGCGGCGAGCGAAGCCCCGGAGCCGCCCCTCGATCCCTTCGCAAGCCTTCCCGGGGGCCGCCCCGCGGTGGAGCGGACCACCCAAGAGCTCCGCCGCCATCTCGGCACGAAGGTCCGCATCGTCCCTCAAGGCAAGCGCGGTCGCATCGAGATCGACTTCACAAATGCCGACGAGCTTCACCGCTTGATCGACATGCTGAAGACCTGACCTCGCACGTCTGAGCATTCGGACTCATGAGACTGGCGGGCCCGGCCGAACCGGTCTAAACGAATCCCCATGGCCATGCTTGGAGGCAAGCGCGAGGAGGGCCCGTCGGGCGTCGCGCGTATCAACCCCGCTGACGCTCACACCATCCTCGGTCGCGAGGCCCGATTCAACGGCAAGTTGACTTTCGAAGGAGCGGTCCGCATCGACGGCAAGTTCGAAGGAGAGATCTACACGAACGACCTGCTTTTGGTGGGTCCTGGGGCCGAGGTGAAGGCACGGCTCGAGGTGGGGAGCGTCGTCATCAACGGCATCGTCGAGGGCGACGTGGTGGCCAAGTCCTCGGTCGAGATCAAGGCTCCCGGAAAGCTGAAAGGCAACGTGACCACGCCGTCCCTCTCGGTCGAGAAGGGCGTGATCTTCGACGGCACCTGCACGATGTCGAAGGCGGTGTCCTCAAACGGCGCTCGCCCCAACGAGAAGAAGGCGGAGGCGGCCGCCGCGCCCTCCAAGAGCTGAGCGACCCTCCTATCGATGCGCGGGATCCTCCGGTCCCGGTCAAATCGCGATCTTCATCGTCTGCGGCGTGGGCATCCTTCGGGCGGGCCGGAGGCGGCGCAGATCGTCGATCCGCCAGCAGTCCGTCTCGTCTCGACGCATTTCGAAGACGAAGCCCACCGGAGGGCCGGCGGGGTCCAGAGCGATGACGAGAAGGGTGGCGCGGCGGGAAGGGGGCCCGAGCGTGGGCTCGATCAGGGCACGACTCTGCTGGGCCAGGATCGCCCAGTCCTCGTGGACGGCCCGGCGGATCCCCTCTCGTCCTCCGGCCCGGGTGAGAAAGCGCGGGCTCGCGAAGCGGACCAGAGTTCCGACCGGGTCGGGATCGCTCCGGAGCGCCTCCAGCTGCAGTGCGACCACCGAGCGCGGGCCCAGGGCTGGCGAGGGGCGGGTCGTGGACGGGTCCCAGGTGCCCTCGAAGACCAAGACCCCGAACAGCACCGACCACAGCATGTCCCTCTCTTCGGCCGCTTCTTCTGAGGGCTGAGTGAGGTCGGGCGATTCTCAGGTCCGTTGGACGTCCGACTTGGAAACATCCCACCTGCGCGTTACAGGCCCCACAGGCGCAATCTTCCGCCCCAGGAACCTGCCTTCACGAGGAACGACCCATGCTGGACGACGACGCCACCGACTTCACGACCGTGACCGCGCCCCCCCTCGGGAGTAGAGCCGCGTGCACCGCCTGCCCCCCCAGCTCGCACCGCGGCCTTCGGCCGACCTTTCGGTTTTCTCGTAGTGTACCGGACTCGACAGATGGGGTTGTATGAGCGAAGCGACTTCGTCGCTGGGCGGCGGACGCGAAACGGCTGCCTCCCCGTAAGTATGCAGAGTGAAGCGAGACGAGCGCAGCGAGCGGGTCTGGCCCGTAGGTCGGTTCCGGTACACTAGTGGGGCCTCCGGTCTCGGCGAAGCGACTCGCCCGGATGCAGGAAGGCCTGCTCGATCTTCGTCTCTGGCTCCGCGATCTGGCTCGGGAGGGTTGGGGAGCGCACGCCGACGACCCCGATCACTTCGACGCCATGGCTCGGCGTCTCGTGGACGCCCAAGCTCCCGGGCTGAGTTCACGGGTCCTGAAGCTCACCGAGGTCTCCGGGCCGATCGAGGCCGCCCGCCAGGTGGGGGCGCTTCACCTGCTGGCTTGCGCCTTCGAGCGTTTTGACGAGCTCGATCCCGCTCTTGCCGCGGATGTTCTGTCTCTCCTCGGGGTGACCACGCCCAAGAAGCGGATCCTCGAGCATACGGATCCGGTCGCGGATCGGTGGTGGGTGATGGGACGTCACGTCGAGGCCGAAGAGGATCTGAGCGTGCGTCGCACGTGGCTCCTGGCTGAGCGATGCGGTCGCGCGGGTCTGATCCTGGACTTCGCTCCGGCGGGGGTCTCCTTTTCCCCGGGCTTGGAGGCGGGCCAGGTCGTGGAAGGACCCGCCTACTTCTATCCCTCCGCCGTGCCCCTCCGCTGTCTCCTCGGTCCCGAGGCGAAGGCCGCGGAGGGATCTGGGGATGCCAGGCTCGGTCCGTGGCTCCAGCCACTACCGGAGGCCTGGGCGGCCTATCGGAAGCTGCGTGTTCGCCATCCCTGGCTGAGGCGTACGCTCGTCGGTCTCGCCTCGGCGGGGCTGTACCGAGACGATCAGGAGGGCTGGCACCTGACGGACGGTGAGCGCAGCCTCCCCCTCGTCGACGAGCCGGAGCGCGCCTGGAGGCTCCTGGCCGCGACCGGCGGCCAGGGAGGGGTGTGGGGCGAGCTCGACGGCGACGTCCTCCGGCCTCTGTCCGCATGGAGCGACGAGCGGCTCCAGATTCTGGAGGAAGGGTGACGGCGCTCGAGCGGCTCGGTCGGGTCTTGCTGGTAGGGGTGGCGCGGAGCCCCCTCGGGGGCGCTCAAGAACTCGAGCCCTATCTCGATCGCGCCCTTCAGCGTCGGGCGCCGGATCTGAGCGGAGAGGCCGACGCTCTCCTCGACAGCCTCGCTCTCGCCCGGGGGGCTCAGCTCGGGGGGGAGCGGCTCGCGCCCGGGGCCCAAGTCCTCCCCCCGGCGCCTCCCGAAGAGCGAGACGAGGCGCCCTCGGCCGCGGGCCGACTGCTGCCGGCGCTCCTGCGTCCAGGCCGAGAGCAAGCCCTCCTTCCAGACTGGCTCGAGCGTTGTGCGCAGGGAGGGTTTCGACTGCCTCCTGCCCAACTCCCTCGGGCTCTGGAGCTGGGTCTCGGGGACGTGGGGTTACGGCAGCTCATCTTGCCGGTCATCGGAGCGCGGGGTGCCTGGCTCGCTCAGCTTCGTCCGCGCTGGTCCTTTGCGGTGTCCCCGGATACGGAAGAGGCTTGGGCTCATCTAGAGGCTGTCTTTCGGGAGGCGGCGGAGCCTCGAGTCCGGCGCTCGGCCTTCGAAGGGCTCCGATCTGGAGATCCAGCTCGAGCCCTAGCGCTCGCTCGCGAGCTCTGGGGCGAAATGGGGGCGAGGGAGAAGGTCGCCGTCCTCGACACCCTGTCTCCGCTTCGTAGGGAGGACGAAGGTCTTCTCGAGCGCGCCCGTCAGGACTCGGCCAAGACGGTGCGGGGGGCGGCGACAGATCTCCTGGCCCGACTCCCCGGATCTTCCCTGCTCCTGCGCATGGAGACTCGGCTGCAGGATATCTTGCGCATCAAAGACGGAACCGTCATCGTCGAAGCCCCCCGGCGGCTCGACCCCGACGTGGAGGCGGACGGGGTCGTACGCGACCCGCCAACCACCCCCCACGGAAAGCGGCACGCTTGGGTCGAGCAGATGATCGCTATGGTGCCGCCGGAGCGATGGTCGGTCTGGTTCGAAGCGCCTCCGGAGGCCCTGGTGGCGCTCTTGGATCGGAGCTCGACAGCGGCGGGGCTTCGCCTCGCCTTCACCGCTGCCACTCTGCGCCATCGGGATCCGCGATGGGCCAAGGTTCTGCTCGAGCGCGGCGCGCCCGCCGAGATGAAGCTCGCGGCTCTTCTGGGTCCAGGCGAAGCGGAGCGTCATCTCGAGAAGCGGATCAGCTCCGCTGCGTCGGTGGAGCGCCTCTCCGCCTGGATGGGATATCTGCCGGACCTTCCACGACCCATCTCGGCTCGCTTCGCCCGGGTGGCCCTGGAGGCCATGGACTGGCTGGCCCGCTCCCGGGCGGCGTGGGGCGTCCCCGCCTTCGGAGCCCTGCGACGCCTGGCTCTCGACGCTGAGCTCGACTCGTCGCAGGGTGCGGCTCTCGAGGGTGCTCTGCACAACTTCGCCGCGCAGCTCCCCGTGGGCTCGCCGTGGCGGTCGGCCGTCGCCGAAGCCCTGGCGCTGACGGAGCGTCGACGACAGATCGCTCTCGCCTTCGACCCTTGACCATGAGCAGCCCACGGGGAGCTGCGCGGCGAAGTTGTGCAGAGCACCCTCGAGAGCCGCACCCTGCGACGAGTCGAGCTCAGCGTCGAGAGCCAGGCGTCGCAGGG
>JBCBRU010000694.1:0-4592 GCA_039819565.1 Myxococcota bacterium
CGGCGCAAATCCTGATACCCCTCGGCCGCGCCTCTCGCCGCGTGCTCGCTCGGCCGTCGCTTCGCGACTCTCATCGTCGCCTACCTCGGTAGGCTTCCTCGTGAACGCCAGGGGCGAGAACTGCCTCACCACTTATGCAACTCATCAACCTGACAGGGGACTAGCCTCTCGAGACGCGCTCGGTTCTCGGCGTCGAACTGAACGTGGCCGACGGGAACGCCGGGCCCGACGCTCTCCCGTACGGCACGAGCGTCGCTCTCCGAAAACCCGCCGCAGAGCTCCACCAGCTGGGCGCCCTCATCCACCAGCCGAGCGCACGCCTTCAGGTGAGCCTCAAGTCGGGGGGCGGCAAAGACCGTCGTCGTGAACGCCTCGGTGGGGAGGACCACGGTCGAACCTTCTGATGGATAACCATCCGCCTTGATGAGAAATACATATCTGCTGAGGGGCATCGGTGTTCTCTCCTTCCACGCGGTGGCCGGGACGTCGAGCTCGTCTACTCTGCCACCACCCAGTCGAGCGCGAAACTGACTTCGAGATCGACCTCGCGAGCGCAACCGAACTGGCAGCTCGGACCCATGCAGGCCATGAGGACCCGTGCCGTCCCCTCCACCCGACGACCGGCGAGGTCCAGTGCGCTCACGTCCGCGAGCGTCGCCCCCGAGAAGGAACAGATGTTGCCTCCCGCATTCTCGATCAGGCCCGCCTCGAGGAAGCTTCGATAGGGCGCCGGACCATCGTTGTCGGTGAGCGCCAGCCTGAGATCGAAAGCCACCGCCGTCCCTCCAAAGAAGAGGTTGTCCCCCTGGCGCTCCGCGAAGACCTCGGGCTCCACGCCGGTCACGCTCCGCTCTTCGCCGCCGTTGACCCGAATCCGCACGGTGCCGCCGGACGGGGGCACGGTCTCCATCAGGCAGTCTGGCGCGCAGAAGTCCCCGGCCGCGGTATTGCCGTCATCGCAGGCTTCTCCGAACTCGACGGTCCCGTTGCCGCACACCGCGGGGTTGCTGAGGCAGGCGGGCCCGGACTCGTCCGCGGTGGGCAAGCATTGATAGCCGGGCGCGCAGGTGACGGCGCAACGTCGACTGCAGTACGCGCCGCCGCGTTCCTCGTGCCAGACGCAGATACCTCCCTGGCACATGTCGCTTGCGAGGACGCAGGTGGCGAGGTTGCAGCTCCCCGCGCAGATTCGGCCGAGGTCAGAGGGCTCTTGGTCAGGGTCGAAGCCGAGGTCCGGGCGAGCTCCCGTGTCTGCTACGCCCTGATCCGAGGGGCCGGCGTCGACCTGAGCGTCGGGCGGCGCCGACCCGGCGTCGTTCGAGGTGCTCGTTTCGTCTCCGCAGCCGACGGCCCATGTTGAGGCGATGAGGGCGACCAGGTACGGAAACAGCCGGCGCATGGCGGCTATGTAGCTTGTTTCCTGCCTTGGAGCACGAAGGGGAGGTGTTCAGCTCTCCGAACGGTGTCGGGTCCACCGAACAGGTGGGCTCACCAAGGCAGCTCCACGTTGTCCCAAGGGAAGTTCGTCTCGAGGGCGCGTTCTCGGTTTTCACTGATAACGGCGCGGGACCGGTCCTGCCAGCCGGGCGCAGCCTGGTCGAGGGTCGAGAAGCCGTAGTTTTGGAGCCAGTACGGTCCGTTGCCGCCGTTGATGTCGCCGTTGGCGCCCAGGCTTTGGGCCGCCTCGAACTCTTGAATGACCCGGTTGATGATGAAGTCGGGGGCCTCGGCGCGGGTGATGTCCCCTCGGCCTACGGCCTCTCGGGCCTCCCGACCGATGCGGAAGCCCACGTTGTTATTGTGCCGGTCCATCACCGCAGCATCGCCGCCTTGATAGTGCTCCTTGCCCTGGAGGAGCGAGGGGGCCACGCGTGGGGCCGCGAACTGGATGAGGGCGGCATGGGTGACGTGCTTGAGGGCGTCTCCCGCGCCGTCGATGCCGGGCTGGCCGTTGACGGGGGTTCGGCCGGCGGGAAGGCCCGAGGCTACCTCGAGGTCCTCCGAGACCAGGATCGGTCCCTGGAGGTAGTCCCGAAACTGCTCGAAGCCCCCGTTCACCGTGTTCTCGAGGGCCTCCTGGCCAGCTTCGATCGGGTTTGGGAGGTTGATCTCGGGCAGCTGAAAGCCTCCTGGGAGCTGCGCGAGCAGCGGTGAGCCCCCGGAGAAGGCCCCCCAGCGGGCCCCGGGGGCTTCCGCCTCGAGGCGATCGGGGGTCCGGTCGGAGGTGGCGGGGCCTTCGTCGCCCGGCGTCGAAGGTCGGGGCGGGCTATCATCGACGGCGCCGGCCGGAGGGCGTCGCGAGGTTTCCTGAGAAGAGATGCGTGTGGTCATGGTGACCTCCTCCCCTTTCAAGTCGCGTTCCACCCCCGGGGGCACCGGCCTACCTAGGGATGGAGGTCGAGGACGGAGGCTTCGGTGGGGAGGCCCTCGAGATAGGCTCCGATCCGACCGAAATCAGCATCGATCGCAGCAAGCGCCTCTTCGTTCCCGCACTCGAGGCCTGCGAAGAGGGCTTCCGTTTCTGGACGGGTCGCCATGATGAGCTGAACCACTCGGCCGTCCACGAGGTCGCCTCCAAGCTTCTGGGCAAGATCCGCGGCCTCCGCCTCGTCCGTGTCGAGGTGCCAAAGGACAACCGTCTCCTCGTCCTCCCGCAGATAGATGGCTACGCGATCGTTTCCGATGGCCCGGGCGGTCGAAACGTCGAGGGTGCGAGCCAGCACCGCCGAGGCACCGAGTCGGTCGAGCATCTCGAGACGCCAGCCCTCGGGGGGCAGAGGAGGAAGGCAGGACATCGGATCCAAGGGGCGCTCGGGTTGTCCGTTCAGCCAGCCGCGGACGTTGCCTCGCTCCCTTGAGTCGAGGAGCAAGGCTCGGTCGACGCCTCGGGCGTAGACCTCGGCCCCGAGGGTATAGGGGAGCCAGCTCGAAATGCCATCCCACTGGCCCTTGCGAGCTCTCGAGAGCACCCTTCCCCATTGGCCTCGATAGAGTTCGGGCCAGTCCAGGTCGGCGTCCAGCGAGTCTGAGGACTCGATTTCGAATCGATCGCCGAGATAGGTGGCCTCGCCCTCGAGTAAGGCGCGAAAAGCAATCTGGGCGTCGGAGGAGGTTCGCGGATAATCCAGAAGGTCGTGAGCTCGGTCCTGAAGGTAGTGGACGAACTCATGGGCGAGGAGCTTGTTCCACTCGGAGCTCGCCAAGTCCCCGCGGTCGACCACCACGACCTCGTCCGACCCGGCCGTATAAAAGCCGCCTCGGACGGTATCGCCGCCACCGGAGCTTCGATCCTCGGGCTTGGGCCGGAGCCGAAGGGCCACCAAGGCCGCGTCGATGAGCTCGGCGTCTTCGCCGGGCGCTTCATCGTCCAGAAGCTCCCAGTGCTCCTCGATGCTGATGAACGTGACCTTGGGCAAGGCCACCCTCTCGTCTCCCCTCAGCGCCGTGGTGGCCTCGAAGATGTGCTCCTGACACGCGCCCTCTCTGATGTCGCAGGGAAACTCGACGAGCTCCGCCCCGCAGCTCACCGAAGTCCCACACAGAAAGACGGCACCGAGAGCGAACCTAGGCATGCTCTCCATATTGACAGGCATCCTCGTTGGGTCCGGGAAGTTCGTGGGCGAGGAGAGCTTTCGCTTGGGGGTCATGGGTGCGGATGGACCCTGTCGAAACCTCGATGGGCTCGAAATATCGAGCCCGAAGTCCGATCAGCTCTTGAGGGAAGGCGCGGGGGACATCCCCCAGCCGTTTCCGTTCGTGGGCGTATGCACGTCTTGAGGTCGAGGGGCTCCGGACTTGGCCAATCGCACCGCCTGGGAGACCCAGTTGTCCCGCTCGATCCGCCCCTTGAACGCGGTCAGCCGGTCGTCGACGAAGGCGACGTCCTCCGGCGTCCAATCGGAGACCTGCCAAAAGTAGTACACGCCAAGGTCGTGGAGCATGGCCTCCAAAACCGGGCCGACGCCCGAAATCTTCTTCAGATCGTCTGGACGTCCGAAAGCGGCCCTGCGGAGAAGATTCTTGCTTCCGTCGTCGCGGCGCTCGGCCGCGAAGGAGGCGGGGATCTTCCCGGCGAGCTCGTCGATGCGGGCCCCGAGGCCCTCTAGGGTGGGGCAAGCGACCTTCCCGCTCATCGCGTCGAGCTGAGTTTGGATACGATCCATCCGGGATTCGAGGCCTCCGAAGTCGGGCGAGCCGCTGGGTAGGGCGGCCAAGCCTTGGACCACGGCGGCGAGCTCCGCTTTGCCGGCCGTCGCGCTCAGCGACTCGTGGACCTGAGCCAGCTGGCTACGCACCAGCCCGAGCTCCTCCGACATCGGAGCGAGGTCCGGAGCTGCCGGGAAGCTCATCCCGCCGAGGGCGGTCTCGACAGCGCCGAGGCGGGTCTCTAAGCCTCCAAGGTCGGGAGCGTCCGGGAGCTGGATGCCGGCGAGCGCGGTCTCTACGGCGCCGAGTCGAGTCTCCACGCCCCCGAGGTCGGGGGCGTCCGGGAGGCTGATGCCGGCGAGGGCGGTCTCCACGGCACCGAGTCGGGTCTCCACGCCCCCGAGGTCGGGGGCGTCCGGGAGTTGGATGCCGGCGAGGGCGGTCTC
>JBCBRU010000695.1:0-4584 GCA_039819565.1 Myxococcota bacterium
GACGCTTCGAGGCGAAGCAAGGAGGCCAAAGCGGGTCTCTCTGCCAGAATCATGACCGATCTCACTCAGCACGTACCGGCTGCGACTCAGCTCTTGGCGAGCCGACTCCTCCTGCAGCCCTCGCGGAGACCTCACCTTTGTAATCTCTTCGTCTCCAACGTCCCGGGTCCCCAGGTCCCCCTCTACGCGAACGGCCGGGTCCGCGCTGGCCACGGCGGAGCGCATCGCGTCGAGAATGAGGGGGCTCGTTTGCGCAACCCGGCGGGCGAGCCGGAGGGGGAAGCGAGCGTTGTTGCCGACCGCTCGCGCGAGGAGCTCCCGGGTGCGGGGCTTCTTTCCGGGCATCTCGTTGGGCGCATCGATGGCTAGGGCGGGCGTGCCCTGATTGTCGATATCGCTGAGCGCCCCGAGGAAACGCATGGCGGATCCGCCATCGAGGGCGGCGTGGTGCACCTTGGTCGCGATCGCGTAGCTGCCCTCCGGAAAGTCGGAGATGCGATCGAGGCCTTCGATGACATACATCTCCCAAAGCGGGCGCTGCATATTGAGGGGCCGCGAGTGGTAGCGAGCCAGATGAATACAGAACTGTCGCCAGTCCCCGGGTTCGGGCAGCCGGCTATGGCGAAGATGGTACTCCAAGTCGAAGTAGTCGTCGTCGGCCCAGTACGGGTAATCGAGGTCTCCCGGGACGCGGACCAGCTTCTGTCGAAAGATGGGAGAGACGTGAATCCGTGACGCCACGTGGGCGATGATGTCCTTGAAGCGGACCTTTCCCCCGGGAGCGGTCGAGGGATCGTAGATCGCGACGCCAGTGAAGTGGGTCAGGTTGTCACCGGTCTCGAGGAAGAGGAACTGGGCGTCCTGGGGACTAAGCTGCTTCATGGGGGCTGGGAGCGGAGAACGACGCTGTCCTCCCCCCGAGGCTACGGCGGGTCGGCGACGCGGACAAGGTCGGCCCTCGCGTTTGCAAAAAGGCCTGCCGTCTGGGGCCAGGTCCGGCCCGGCTCCGGATCTGCGCCCACCCGGACCGATCTTCGGCCTGACCTATGAGGAATGGAGGGATTTCGTCGTGTTTGGGCGCCTCGAGGTACGTTTTTTGAGGGCTGAGACCCCTTCGCTTGCATGACGCATCCGGGCGTTGCTCGCCGGGCGGGGATTCGGCAAATTCGTCCCTATGGAGATGCTCAGGAAAGGCTTGGTGGCTGCGTTCGTCCTTTCGGGGATCGGTTGTGGAGGCGAAGAAGACGTCGTACCCCGGACTCTGCTGCCGGTCCGTTTCGAGTATCGCGCCTCGACGACGACGAAGCAGGCAGTTCGCGACAACCACCAAGCCTGCTTTGGTTTGGTGGGCCAAACGCACCTTCACATGGGCTGGCGGGGCTTTGCCCTGGAGAACATGCGAAAGGTCGGGTCCCGCCTTTGGGTGCTCGAACTCGACAACGTCCCGGTGGGACGTATGCGCATCCGCATCTCAGACCCCAACGCATGCCTCATGAACGCGACCGGAGCCGTCACGGAGAGGGTCGTGTTCGCCAACGACACCCTGCTGACTGAGCAAGTCGATACGCCCGGGACGGGCATCGAGCCCGGGTGGTCCTTCCGCCTCCAGGACGACGGCACCGTCCTCCCATAACCACGGTCTTCACCACGCTCCCGCACACGGCGCCGAGACACCTTCGACGCGTGGCCTTCGGCCCGATGAAAGGAACTCTCATGCTTGCCGCGCGCTCGATTCTCATCCCCTCACGTTTCAATGGCCCACCGAACTCCGGCAACGGCGGCTACAGCGCCGGGGCGCTCGGGACCCTCCTCGAGGGCTCCGTCGAGGTGTCGCTGCGCAGCCCTCCTCCCCTGGATGTGCCCCTCGAGGTTCGGAGGGAGGGCGACCGCCTCGAGGCCTGGCACGACACCACTTTGGTGATGTTCGCGCAGCCTCGCGCCCTCGAAGGTCGTCCACCGTCGCCCCCGCCCTTCCGTGAGGCGCGTCGTGGCTCCCTCACCTATCCGTCGGAGGGACATCCCCTCGCGACCTGTTTCGTGTGCGGGCCCAAGCGTGCGGCCGGCGACGGTCTCCGACTGTTCACGGGACGCCTCGAAGGCTTCGAAGGCGTGGCCGACGTTTGGACGCCCGATGCGTCCGTCGCGAGCGCGGATGGGCAGGTTGCGACCGAGGTAGTTTGGGCGGCGCTGGATTGCCCCTCCTATTTCGGGATTCCGGGCCAGCCCGGCTTCGCGCTCCTCGGCTCGATCTGTGCACGCATCGAGCGCCGACCTCGGGTCGGAGAGCCCCTCGTGGTCGTGGGTTGGCACCGGCGCTCGGAGGGGCGCAAGCACCAGACCGGAAGCGCACTGTTCAGTGACGGTGAGCTGATCGCTCAGGCCGATACGCTGTGGATTCAGCCGCGGTCGGAGGTGACGAAGCACATGCTCGCTTCACGCGCCTAGCTGCGCCCGGCGTGAAGCGCGGCCGGGGGGTATCAGAATTTACGCCGAGCGCATCTAGCCACTGAGACAGGGGCCGGTCGAGCTGTCCCGTCAGAAAAACGGCGGCCAGCCCGACCTGAGCGACGACGACGAGGGCCAGCTTGCGCTTGAAGGATGTCTTTCGGGTCTTGTGCCGAAAGCCCCACATGCCGACCACCAGCCCCAGAGAACCGCCCAGGAGAGCTGATCCCAACAGCACCGCTTCGGGCACTCGGCGGGCCCCACGACCGGCCACGAGCTTGTCGTAGCCACATAGGAGGAAGGCCGCGAAGCTGGCTGCGATCACGTAGGCCGGAGCCGCGTCGAGGGGCGTCGAGTAAAGGAGAAACGCGGCGGCAAGCCCCGTGACGGCCGCCGCGATCGCGCTAAAAGCTCGATGGGTTCGCCGCATGGGCAGACCTCATCGGGGAGTTCCGGGTAAGGCCAGACATCCTCAACTACATTCCTGGCGACCCGCGAGCGCTGAGCTCGACCTACGAGCTGAGCGCGCCGACCGGTGAAAGTTGCCCGGGGAGGGACTTGAACCCACACACCTCTCGATAGCGGATTTTGAATCCGCCGCGTCTACCGATTCCGCCACCCGGGCTGAGCGGGCCACGGACCATGCCGAGGGGCACCGCCGGGGTCAAGCGCGGTCGCGGCAGCTTCCGGTGCCCCCCGGGTCCACTTGGTGGTACATCCCGTCCGTGCAAGGACGACCGAAGGGGCCGGAGCGAGCGCCTGGGAGCGCCCTGGCTCAGCTGCTCGGTATCGCGTGCATCGGGAGCGTCGTGGCTGGAGGCTGCCTCCGGGGAGCGTCCATCGGGGCCGATGCAGGAGCGAGCGCTCCGGCGGAAGCCTCGCCGCCGAAGGTCGGAGCCCTCGACGCCAGGGTTGGGACCTCGACCCTCGCCGCGCTCACGCAGCAGCTGACCGTACCGCCGACCTCGTACGACTTCTCGAGTAACGAGAAGCTCATCGACCGCATCACGGCCTCGCCCCACGGCTACTTCCGCTTCATCAACGTGGCTTTCTCGGAGGCGATCTGCCGACGCCTCGAGAAATTGCGGGAGGGCGTGCCCCTCGTGAATCTCCACGGAGATGCCCACATCGAGCAGTACGCGGTCACCGACCTCGGCCGTGGGCTCACCGACTTCGACGACTCCGCGAAGGGGCCCGCCCTGCTCGATCTGCTACGCTTTGGGGTCTCTATTCACCTTGCGGTGAAACCGCACCTGGACCGCGATCCCGCCGCGCTCTTCTCGCGGTTTCTCGAGGGTTATCGAGCGGCGCTCAAGAACCCTCAAGTGGAGGCCAAGGTCCCGGCGTGGGTCGAGCGAGTGCACACCAGTTTCAGCCAGGATCGAGCCCGCTACTTCGAGTGGATCAGCACCAAGATGATGAAACCGGTGCCCGACGCCAAGGCGGCGGAGATCAAGAAGGCGCTCGAGCCATACGTCGAGGCGATGAGGCACAAGCATGGCGAACTGGACCCGCGTTTCTTCGAAGTCGCGAAGCTCGGGCGTCTCAAGATGGGGATCGGGAGTGCTCTCGACGAGAAGTTTCTCGTGAGGGTTCGTGGGCCTTCCTCGGATCCTCTAGACGACGTCATTCTCGAGCTCAAGGAGGTCCGCTCCCTCGCGGGTATCTCATGTATCGAGGGGAGCGGAGCTACGGATCCCTTTCGGATCCTTCTTGCTCAAGCCCGCATCGCCTACAAGCCCTATGCCTACGTGGGTTACATTGACCTCGAGGATAAGAAGTTCTGGATCCATTCATGGGTCGATAACTATCGCGAGCTGAGTTTGAGCAAGCTTGGCGACATGGCAGACTCCATCGACGACATCGTCTACGACGTCGGCGTGCAGCTCGGACGCGGCCACCCGAAGATCGCCGCCGACTTCGAGATCCAGCTCCGTCAGGCGCAACTTCGATTTCTGGACGAGAACGAGAAGCAGCTCCAGACCCGCTCGAAACCGCTTCCACGCCTCCACCGTCGCCTCCGCGAGGGCAGGGACCGCGGACTGGAGCTGCTTCTCGTTCTCGTCCAGAAATCGAAGTTGCGCCTGACGGAGCTGGATCTCGAAGTCGGCGGCGATCTTCGGGTGGCCGCGTCCGAGC
>JBCBRU010000696.1:0-4574 GCA_039819565.1 Myxococcota bacterium
CGTCACCGGCGGAGGCAGCGGGATCAACTTGGGCATCGCCCGCGCCTTCGCTCGCCTCGATACATCCGTACCCGCCGAGGGAGCGTTTTCATCATGTGCCCGTTGCTCGACGCCAAGTATCCGCCCCAGCCTGTGCGTCGATGTCATTTATTCGCGCCCAAGGAACCACATCAGGGCCCCTCCGAGGCGTAGCGGGTCTCGAAGTCCTCGACGCTCCATCGACGTCGGGATCGCGGAGCGGGCGGAGAATTTGGGAGGCCCTCGCGTGGGTGCTTTTCGTCATCGCCCTCGGAGGGCTCTTCGGTTGCTCCTCTTCGGGCGAGTGCCGACTTACCAGTGACTGCCCGAGCCCGCTGTTCTGCGTAGAGGGGCTGTGCGTGGCGGAGTGTCGCGAAGATCGAGACTGCGCCGAGACCGACGTTTGTCGCGAAGGACGATGCGCTCCGCGCGAGGTCGGTCAGCGGCTGTGCGGAAGCGCGCTGGACTGCGACGCGGGCGAGACCTGCGCCAACGGCGTGTGCGAGCGGGTTCGCTTCGTCTCTCCGAGTCCTCCCGACGCGGGGGTGGGGGGCGGCGCCGAGACCGACGCGGGCACTCCGGATGCGGGCATGCCCGATCAAGGTCCCGCGGGGCTCCCCTACGGCGCCCCCTGCGCCGCGGCCTCCGAATGCACGAGCGCCCTCTGTTTGGCGCCGGCCGGCACCACGACGGGGCGGTGTACGGACCGCTGCGTGGCCGACAGCGACTGCTTCTTCCCGGACACCTGCCTCGAGGTCCCGGGCGCGGGCCAACTCTGCGGACAGACCGCGGCCGGAAAGCCGACGGGGGCATCGTGCCCCGGGGGCCCCTCCGAATGCGCCAGCGGCCTGTGCGTGGACTCGATGGACGGAAGTGGGCCGATCTGTACCGAGACCTGCTCTTCGCTCTCGATCTGTCCGCCCAGCATGACCTGTCAGCCGGTTCCGGACGGCCAAGGAGGGGCCGTGCCGGTGTGCATCAACGGTGCGGGGGGCGGCTTCGGAGAGAGCTGCTCGGCCGCCCGCGACTGTGCCACGAACCTCTGTGTGGCCATCGGGGCCGGAGGGCTCTGCACGTCCCTATGCCAACAGGTGCCTTGTCCCTCGGGATGGTCCTGCGTGGTCGCCGAAGATCCATCCGGAGCGTTCCGGGTGTGCGCTCCAGACAGCGCCGTGGGCGGGCGCTTTGGAGATCCTTGCACGGCAGCGAGCGCCTGCCAGAGCAATCTCTGCCTTCTCGACCCTCGAACCAGCCAGGCGTTCTGCACGGAGACTTGCGTGAGCAATGCAGATTGCGCAAGCGTGCCGGGTCTGGCCTGCGTCACCCTCCTCACGGGGGCGCGCGTCTGCGGCCCTCTCTAGGCCAAACGGCGAACCGCTTCGGTCAGCAGTGAGACTCCGTAGCCGGTGCCGCGGTCGCCTTGCCAAGCGGGCCCCGCGAGATCCACGTGACCCCAACGCACGTCGGTATCGTCGATGTGCGACCAGAGGAACTGAGCCGCACAGCTCGACTGTGCATTGGCTCGGTTCTTGACCGAGTTGCGCATGTCCGCCACCGGGCTCTTGAACTCTGCCTGGTAGAACTCCGGCGCGAAGGGAAGCGGATGCACGAGGTCGCCACTTGCCTGTCCCGCTTCCACGAGCAGTTCCTCAAGGTCCGCGTCGTTCGAGACCACCGCCGCGTGGTTCGCCCCGGTGGCGACCAGCTGGGCACCGGTGAGGGTGGCGGCGTCGAAGAGCACCGTGGCGCCCAGGCTTCGCGCCGCCCAGGAGAGGCCATCGGCGAGGAGCAAGCGACCTTCCGCGTCCGTGTTGTTGATCTCGACGGTCTTGCCGGAGTGGAGGGTGAGAATGTCGTCGGGCTTATAGCTGGCCGGCCCGATCGCGTTCTCGGCCAGGCAGAGGAGCAAGCTGACCTGCATGGGGACGCCGGAGTCGGCGAGGACTCGGAAGGCCCCGAAGACGGCTGCGGCCCCGCCCATGTCGCACTTCATGCCCTCCATGCTTCCTCGTCCTTTGAGGTGAAGGCCGCCGGTGTCGAAGGTGACCCCCTTGCCCACGAGGGCCACGTGGGGGCCGCGAGGCCGAGTCGGTCGGTAGGTCGCGATGAGGAGGCGAGGTGGGGAGACGGCCGCCTTACCCACGCCGAAGATGCCTCCCAGCCCGTTCCGAGCGAGCGCCGGTCCGCTGATCTCTTTGAGGGAGACCCGCTTGAGGGGCTCGAGGGCCTTTCGTGCTTCTTTCGCGAAGGCCTCGGGATCGAGCTCCGTGGGAGGGGTGTCGACGAGCCGAGCCGCATCGCGCACGGCGCCGATGCGGGTGCGCTCTGAGGACTCGATCTTGAGCAGCTCGTCCTCGGGTCCGAGCGCCAAGATGCTGATCTTGGCTTCGGCGCTCCGGCCTTGGGAGGTCCGGTCGAAGAGGGGGAGGCCTCGCGCCAAACCGGTCAGCATGGCCGGCAGGTCGGCTGGGTCCTCGACACAGAATACGACGGTGGCGCGGTCGCTCCGCGTAAGTCGAGCCCCTGAGACGGCGCGGGCGATCACATCGGGTCGGCCCCGGGCGTTGTATCGACTCGAGGTCGAAGGGAGCAGACCCACGGTCACGCGGGGGACCGCGCCTCCAGGCACGAGACTCGTGGCGACGGCGCCCCCTCGACCGAACTTTGCCTCCGCGGCAAGCTGAGACACGATGTCCTCAGCGCCGTCCGGGAGGGAAGAGACGCCCCGCTCGAGCCGGTCTCCCCGTCCGATGACGAGCAGATGCCCGCATCCCCGCCAAGCGGACCGAGGAGACGTGGGGAACGTCAGACGCGCCATGGCCTGCAAGTACGACAGAAACAGGTCCTTCAGGCAAAAAACGGGAGCAGTTTTGGGGGGTGTAAGCCCTCTCGAGATGGGACGAGGATGAGCGCGGAAACGCCAGCAGCAACCTCTCCTCGTCGGTTTGGTCCCTACGAGCTGCTGAGTTGTCTCGGCCAAGGGTCTTCGGGCGAAGCTCATCTCGCGCGACCTGGGCCGCGCTCCGAGGGCGTTCCATCGCCGACGGTGCTCAAGCGCTTGCACGCCCGCATCGAGCAAAACGCCGAGTTCGTCCGGCGCTTCCGGCACGAGGCGGCGATCGCCGTTCAAGTGGAGTCGGCCCATGTGGCCCGCGTGTGGGACGCCGGACGTGTCGAAGACCGGCTTTACATCGCTCTGGAGTATGTGCCGGGCTGGACGCTCGGAAGGCTCCTCGGCACCGCTCATCGCACCGGCGGGTTCCCCCTCGGAGTGAGCCTTCAGCTGGCCGAACAGCTGGCTCGAGGTCTCGCGGACCTCCACGCCGCGACCGACGCCCGCGGTCAGCCCCTCGAGTTCGTGCATCGAGACCTCGCCCCCAAGAACATCATGGTGGGGGACGACGGCCGGCTTCGGATCATCGATCTCGGGCTCGGCAAGTCGAGAGCTCAAGACTGGCGCACGCGCGCGGGCAGAGTGATGGGCTCGCCCGGGTACATGCCGCCGGAACAGATCGCGGGAGAGACGGTGGGACAGGCCGCCGACGTGTACGCGGCGGGGGTCGTGATTTACGAGCTCCTGAGCGCCAAGCGCTACATTCCCCCGGGAGACCCGGTCTCGATGCTGCAAGAAGCCCTGCGGACTCCATATCGCTCGCTGCGAGGGCTTCGGCCGGAGGTCCCGGCCCAGCTCGATGCCCTTCTCGAGGCCGCGATGCACCCGGACCCGACCTGCCGCCTGGCCCGCGGCGACCTTCTTCGCGCGGGGCTCGAGGAGCTCCGTTTTTCCCGGCGTCCGGGTCAAGTGTCAGCGTGGCTGCAAGGAGAGCTGCGGGACGAGCAGCGAGCACGCCACGAAGAGACGCGGCGTCTTCTCTCGCTTCCGAGAGCGCGAGCCGAGCCCGAGCAGCTGGTCACCGTGCTGTTCGCCCAGCGTCGAGGCGTTCACCACCAAGACCTCGCGCCTTCCCTGGCCAAGCCGGGGTCCAGCCCCGACTCCGAAATGCCGAGCGTTCCGATGGCCTCTGCCTCTCGACCGGTGCGGTCCGGGGAGGGGACCCGGCTCGTGCTGTCCTTTCTCGCGGGTCTGATCGCGGGCGCGGTGCTCATGGCCGCCTTCTTCGTGGCTCCGTCACCCCGGTCTGCCCCGGTGGTGGTGGAAACGCCCGCGGCGGTCGGACTCGAGCCCGCCCCGGAGCTCGCGGCGCCCGCCGTCTCCGCACCGTCGGAAGCGGGTTCGTCCCCGGCCCGAGAGGTGGAGATCACCCCCTCGGCCAAGGAAGCGCCGGCCGTGACGCCGGCTCGCCCCTCGAAGAGATCGCGGCCTCGCGCTCAGAGGGCCCTCCCCTCGTCCCGCCCTCCCGAACGTCCCGAGGAGCTCCCGAGAGGACCCGGGCTGGCGGTCCGGATCGAACGGCTCTCGGCGCGGGCCAACGCGCTTCGACGACACCCCGAGCCAAGGGTGGCGAGCGCGGCCGCTCGCGCTCTGGCTCAGCTGAGCTTGGTGGCTCGCATGCCTTCTCGGACCGTGCAGCGCGCGCGGCTGACGGAGATCGAAG
>JBCBRU010000697.1:0-4568 GCA_039819565.1 Myxococcota bacterium
ACTCGAGGGTCCAGCCGAACCGCCTCCCGAAAGGACGCGTCCGCGCTCTCAAGATCCCCAAGCTCCGCGCGCGCACGCCCCAACGTCGCGAACAGTTTCGCCCGGAGTCTCGCGGGGGCCCGACGCAATCGCGGGTCCCGCGCTGCGGCCTCGAGACGAGCCCGCGCCTCTTCATACTGGAGGCTGTCGAGGAGGGCCTCCGATTCGGTCAGCTCGCCCTGAAGGGTACGGTCGGGTCGGCTTTGGGCGTGGGATGTGGGCAACCCGACGAGGAGGACGAGGAGGGCGGCCGAACCGCTGCTCAGGATGGACCTCATAGGATCTCCACGACCGAGGTGGTGGCGGTCAGCACCCCGGCCTCCGAGGCCGCTCCGGCCGCGAAGTCGAGGACTTCGGACTTCGACAGAGGGTCCTCGGAGAACACTGCGATCGCCTCGGTACCCGGCTTGAGCCGGGACGGGATCCGCACCGGATGAGGGACCACCAAGGCCCGGACCTGAGCGCCCAAGGGGAGCCTGAGGGTGCCGCCGTGCGGCGCCACCAGAAGAGGTCGGACCTCGCCGTCGGGCTCGCGAAGCGCGATCGCGAACCGGGTAGCGTCGCGCGGGGCGAGGACGGCGGCATGCGCTAGTGAGCCGGGGAGGCAAGCAGGGCTACATCTAAGCTCGACCTGAGGGGTGGGATAAAGGTCGTCGTCCGGCGAGGGGAGCCAGCCGAGAAACATCGCTCCCCAAAGAAGGCCGGCGAGGCCGAGGGCCCCGAGTCCCCAGACGAGCCGTCGGTGGTAGGGCGCGGGCTCCTCACGAAAGGTTCGGGTCAGAATCTCCCGGCGCACGCGGTCCCACGTCGAGGGCGGCGGTACCAAGGCGTGCGCCTGACCGGCCAGGAAGGCGTCGCACTCCGCCGGGCCCACGGCGCGACCGAAGAGGGCGTGCAGCCGCCTCGCGAGGCGTCGTCGGATGCGGCTGGAGTGGGCGGCTACCGCGGCCGTCCCACAGTCGAGGGCGACCGCGACCTCGGCCTCGGTTTGACCCTCTCGAAACCGGCGCTGGACCACTTCTCGGTCTCGCTCCTCCAGCGCGGCGAGGACACCTTCGGTGACCTCCCGGCCGCTCTCCAAACGAGCCATGGTGCGTTCGTCGAGGGGCAAGACGGCGAGAGCGGGACGCTCGTTGACGGCCATCAGAGCGTCGAGGTCCTCAACCTCGGCGGGGACCGCCTCCAGCGCTTCGGGTTCGGCCAGGCTCACCAAGCGACCGGCTCGTTCCCCCGCCCGAAAGAGCTCGAGGCGAGCCTCGTCAAGAATCTGTTGGTCTACGAGATCCGGGCCGTGCGCGGAGGCTCGCTTCTCAGGGATGAGGGCGGCGCTGAGCACTCGGATCGTCAACTCCGCCGCCACGTCGGGGGTCGGAGCCCCGAGAACGCGTATGGAAGTGCGATCGGCGCCGAGGACCAAAGCGTCCTCGCAGACGAACCCCCGCCGGGCGAGGGCCCACACCCACGGGCCGCAGCGATCGACGACCTCGGCCAGAGCCGATGGGTCTCCGCGGCGGTAGGCCTCGACGTCCACACCACGTCGGTAGCGGGCCCTAAAAGGACGGTCAATCGTTCCTCCGAGTGCCTTCGAGCACAGCTCCGGTCAGAGGTCGTTCTCGCGGTCCTCCACCCGGGTCCGTTCTCCATGGTAGGTCGGCGTGGTGCCCGGGCATCTCGGAACGCTCCCCTCGCAAGCCATCGCCCAGCTCGTCGCGTCCGGCGTCATCCGTTCGACCTCGGGGGTGAACCCGGAGCGTATTCAGCCCGCGTCCCTGGATCTCACCCTCGGGCCGAGAGCGTGGTCGATGCCGGGGTCGGTCCTGCCCCTCGCCGAGGAGGCGGTCGACGTCGTCGTGGGCCGATACGCGCGGCGTCCGCTCGATCTGTCGGAGCCCACGACGCTCGAGCGGGGGCAGGTGTACGTGGTGGAGCTCGAAGAGAGCCTCGCCCTGCCTCCGGATCTGGCCGCCTACGCCAACGGCAAGAGCAGCATCGGGCGGGTCGATGTCCAAACGCGGGTCCTGACCGACGCCAATCCCCGTTACGACAAGATTCCGGTCGGTTACACCGGGCCGCTCTACCTCGAGATCATCCCCAAGAGCTTCGACCTCCGGGTGCGAGCGGGGGACGCTCTCAACCAGGCCATTTTCTACTGCCGGCGAGCGGTCCTCGACGATGAAGCGCTTGCGGCCCTGGCTGCGGAGACACCGCTCCTCTATGAGGCCCAGGCGCCCGTGTCTGGACTTGGGACCGGGGGGCTCCTCATGACCTTGGATCTTCAGCAGGACATCGTGGGGTGGGTAGCCAAGAAGACATGGCGACCCTTGGATCTAGCTCGTCTTCGGGCCCACGATCCCAGGGACTTCTTCGAGCCGATCGAGCGACCACGAGACGCCGCTCTGTTCCTCTCGCGGGAAGCCTTCTACATCTTCTCGACCGTCGAGCGGGTGGTCGTGCCCCCTGCCTACGCGGTAGAGATGCTGCCCTACGATACCAGTGCGGGTGAGTTCCGCGCGCACTATGCGGGCTTCTTCGATCCCGGCTTTGGTTGGGGCGTGGGAGGCACTCCCGCCGTACTCGAGGTGCGCCCCTACGAGGATGACCTGTTGGTTCGCCATCGACAGCCGGTCTGCAAGATGTCCTTTGAGCGATTGACCACGGTTCCTACGCAGCTCTATGGGGAAGGGATCAAGAGTCACTATGCCCGCCAGGTCGGTCCTCAACTCTCGAAATATTTCAAGGAGGGGTGTTGAGACTCGTTCTAGCGAGCACCTCTAAGTATCGGAGGCGGCAGCTCGAGGCCCTCGGACTCGACTTCTGGTCCGAAGCACCCGGGGTCGACGAGGACGCGGAAAAGGCTCGGGTATCCAACCCGGAGACCTTGTCTGTACTTCTCGCGACCCTCAAGGCGGAGGCCGTATTCGCTCGGCACCCTGGTGCCGTCGTGATCGGTGGCGACCAGTTGGTTTCACTCGATGGAGAGATCCTGGGCAAACCGGGAACACCGGAGCGCGCGGTGGCCCAGCTCGAGATGCTCTCGGGGCGCACGCATACTCTCTTTACGGCGGTCTGCGTGCTCTCCCCCTTCGGCGTCGCCACCCACCTCGACCGCACGCGGCTGACGGTGAGGTCGCTAGGACGAGCCGCCCTCGAACGATACGTGTCCTCCGACGATCCCCTGGACTGCGCCGGAGGACAAGTTCGAGCAGGGCGGGGCCGCGCTCTTTCGCCGGGTCGAGACTGAGGATCCAAGCGCCATCACCGGGCTCCCGCTCCTCGCGCTGGTGAGACTTCTCGCCGAAGCGGGCATCAACGTTCCCTGAGCCAACGTGGATCTTCGCGGTCTAAATCCCGAGCAGCTGGAAGCGGTGATCACCACCGAGGGGCCTCTCCTCGTCCTGGCTGGAGCGGGCTCGGGCAAGACCCGAGTGATTACCTACCGGCTGGCCCGCCTCGTGTCCCAGGGCACGGATCCTCGATCCATCCTTTGTCTCACGTTTACCAACAAGGCGGCCACCGAGATGAAGCAGCGGGCGCGGTCGCTCGTGGGGAAGTCCCTTCGAGGGGCCACCATCTCTACCTTCCACGCCCTTGGGGTTCGGATTCTTCGAGCCCATCCAGACGCGGTGGGGCTCCGGGAAGGGTTCACGATCACGGATGGCGCCGAGCAGATCGGCACGCTGCGAAGGATCCTCCGCAACCTCCGTATCGACGATCGCCGCTTCGATCCGAAGCGAATCATGGTCTTGATCTCCCACGCCAAGAACGCGGGCATCGACGCCGAGCGATTTCGGGCCCTCGGTGGCGAGCTTCCTCAGCTCCCGGAGAGCGCTCAGGAAGATGAGGACTATCAGATCGCCTCCATAGAGGTGTTCGAGAGATACGAGTCCGCCCTCAAGACCCAGAACGTTGTGGATTTCGACGATCTGTTGCTCCTCACGATTCGACTCCTGGATCGTGATCCGGAAGTTCGAGCGAGGCTCCAAGCCCGCTGGAAGTACTTGATGGTCGACGAGTATCAGGACACCAATGGGGCGCAGCTCGATCTTCTCAGAGCTCTCACCGGGCCGAGACAAAATATATGTGTCGTCGGCGACGACGATCAATCGATCTATGGCTGGCGGGGCGCCGACGTTAGAAACATCCTTGGCTTCGATCGTCACTTCACGGGCGCCAAGCGGGTCATGCTCCTCACCAACTATCGATCCACGGGTCATATTCTGAACGTCGCCAATGCCATAATCGATAAGAACCCTGGCCGCTACGAGAAGCGTCTCCGCGCCGCGAGTCATCTCGGTGAACCGGTCCGAGTGAGTGCCGTCGAAGACGAGGAGGCAGAGGCGGAGCAGGTGGCTCAGCAGATCTTTGCCCTTGTCGCGGACGGAGTCGCGGCGGGGGATATCGCCGTCCTCTTTAGGTCCAACGTCCAGTCTCGCCCGGTGGAGCTCGCACTTCGCACTCATCATGTCCCCTACCGAGTGGTAGGGGGGCTCGATCTCTTCGACCGCAGGGAAGTCAAAGACGCGCTCGCC
>JBCBRU010000698.1:0-4566 GCA_039819565.1 Myxococcota bacterium
CAGCGCCTCGCCAGACCTCCTCGCCGGCGATCATGAGAACCCACGGATCGGGTCGCGCCGACAGGTCGAGCGCTGACAGTCGCTCGCGCATCAGGTCCACGAACAGCGCCACCCGCTCCTGGGCCACTCCTGCCGCGCGCGCCTCCTCCCGGAGCTGCTGCACGGCGAGACGTGGCGAGAGCCCCCCCGAGCCCTCCGGAGTCCGGGCGAGGGTGGCATAGCGGGTGGCCAGCCAAGCCAGCTCACCACTTCGACGCCCGGGCCCCGCCTCGATCCCTTCGCCCGCATCGAGCCGCCCCCAGACTTCGAGAGCCTCGAGATGGCTCGACGGGACGAGCCCCAACGTCGCGCCTTCGCGCGAGGTGAGCCGATGCTTCAAGAGGAGCTGCCCCAACGCCGCCACTACGGCCGGAGAAGCCCCTTCCTCCGGCGCCCGGCTCGCAAGCTGCTCGGCGAGGCGCACCGGTGCCAGGCTCCGCTCTGCCTCCAGGCCGTCGACACGGGCGGCAAGCGCGGCCAAGGCCGGGACGCAATCGAGTAAGCTCGAATCCGCGGGCCCCCGCGGCCTCCGCGCAAAGCGGGGACGAAGATCCCCGACGCCCCTCAGCGCCTGCGCGACCGCCTCGAAGTCCGAAAAGCGGTCGCGGGGGTCGCGGGCGAGCAGCCGCTGGATGACCTCGGCCAGACGAGGTGAGGTCTCGACGCCCATCTCAGCTGGAGATCGGGGTTTACAGCGCCGGATGGCCGCAGCGAGTTCCTCATCCACGAGACCCCGAAACGGTCGTGTCCCCACCACGCATTGGTACAAAACGCCCCCGAAGGCGAACTGCTCCGCGCGGGCATCGTAGGCCCCCCCCGCGAGCGTCTCCGGCGCCTGAACGAGGAGGTTCGTCCGACCCAGCGGATGCGTGGTGCCGAGGGCGTGGGTCATGGAGAGGTCGACCACGAACCCCCCTCGCGCTTCGTCGAGGAGGAGGTTCACCGCGCGAAGGTCCCCGTGAACGAGGCCGGCAGCGTGGAGCCCCGCGAGAGCTTCCGCCCAGTCCGCACCGAATTGTTCCACCTCCTCGCTGCTGAGGGGTCCCTCCCGCTCGAGTCGCGCCGCGAGGTCTCGGCCGGGGAGCCTGCGATACACAGCAAAGTACCGTCCGCCGTGGCGGCCCGCGTCGAGCAGCGTGGGGAGTCGAGGATGCGCCAGTTGGGCGGCGTGACGAGCCTCGAGCTTGAAAAGGCGGAGCCATGTCTGTCGCTCCAGGCGAGGGTCATCGATAGTCCCCGCGTCGAGGATGTGAACGACCACATCACGATCAAGATTGGGGTCCCGCCCCGCAAGGACCCGTCGGGGTCCGCTGCCCGCGAAGGGGGCACCGAGCAGGTAGCGGCCTAGGCGCTCCTGGTCTGGCGGGCCTCCCGCTTCCCTCAGTGTGTCGGCGGCGAGGAGCCCCATACCGGGACGCTTGGTCTCGGCAGGCGGACCTTCATCCTCGGGCCGCGCCTGGCCGAGGTCGGCGGTCCACGCGCCCTCCCCCACAGCCCGCGGCCGTGAAGGACCGCGAGCCCGTCGGGCCGCTTCGAGCTTCCGGGCGAGGTTGTCCTTCTCCTCCGCGAAGGCGCTCGAGACGTACCCCCCTAAGGCCCAGCGAATCCGGTCCGGCGCCTCCTCTGCTGCATCGCGAAGAATCCTCGCGACCCCTTTCAAATCGCCCGGACGAGCCTCGGCGCGAGGCGCTAGGAGCTCCCGCAACAGGTCCGAGACCTCGAGCCGCGCATCCAGGTTTCCGGCGTGCAGGGGGGGGACGTTTGACTCTCGAATCGCCGCCCGGGTCTCCACGTCGGTGCTCCGCTGGAAGGTCCGCTTGCCCGTAAACGCGTCGTAGAGGGTGAGGCCCAGTCCATAGGCATCGCTCCGGGGAGTGGGCTCGCGCTCGAGGAGCCTCTCCGGGGGCACATAGGCGAGTCGAGCCGGGCTCGGTGAGAGAGCGGCGCGCGCGCGACCCAGCCCCAGGCCCGTCAAGACGACGTCCCCATCGAAGGTGATGTGCACGGCTCGGGGCGAGATCGCCCCGTGGACGAGCGGAGCGGGAGCGCCCGGAAACCAAGGAAGCTCGTGCGCGGAGGCGAGCAGATCTGCGATCTCGGCCCCGACGTGACACAGCCAGCGATGGGCAAAATCCTGCCCCTCGAGGCGAGCATGCTTGACGATCCCAGCGAGCGTCGGGCCCTCCGCGATCGGCATGCCGACATAGATGTCCTCCCCTTCGCGGGCCGCCTCGACCGGCACGATCGCGGCCGGATGGGTCAAACGATGGGCTGCGTTGGCCTCCGTGAGCAGGAGCCGAGAGAAGCGAAGATCTTCGACGTGCTCGCCGTGCAGGACAAGCACCCCAGAAACCTGCGGCTCCTCCTCACGCGTGGCCGCGAAGAACTCCCCCAAACTCCCCGACGAGAGTCGAGCGTGAAGGTGGCGGGAGCCGAGCCGACTCCGCGCCGTCATTGCAGTTCGTCCTTCAATGCGGCGTCGATCCACGTCTTGACGGCAGCCCCCGACCGAAGCCGGCGACGTCGCGCCCGGGCCCCTTCCTTAGCGCTCACGCACCCCCGACCCGAGGTCTTGGGCAGCCCCTCGACCATCTTCCGAAGGGCCCCCGCCTCGGGGCCATCGGGCCGAAGGGCCAGATAACCTTCGAGGCAAGCTCGGGCCCTCTTGAGGTCACCTTGGTCCCGGGCGAGGAGGCCAAGGTTCAGGTGCAGGTTGGGAGGCGGATTCGGGCGAGATTCGAGGAAGCTCAGCTCGTAGAGGAGCTGAGCTTCATCCGGTCGACCGGCCCGAGCACGCGCGAGGGCCGCCCGGAAATAGAGACGGGCACCCTCACGCCCCGAAGGCAAAGCCCCCTTAAGGCCACCCGCTGGACGGGGCCTTCGACGCGGGGGCCGGACCTTCGGGGACGGAACGACCGGGGGTGAGTCGACCTCCGTTGGAGGTGCGACGGGAGCGATCTCGAGGGTTGGGTTCGCGGCCTTCGGAGCCAAAGCTTCAGGGGCGGCCACGACCGTCTCGACCACGAGCGCCCGAGGCGCATCAAGAGCGCCCGAAGCCCACACCGACGCAACCAGGAACCCGGCCGCGGCCGCGGCCGCAACGCCCCCGATGACGCCCCTCCTGGGTCCCGCACCGCCTTTGGAGCTGGGGGGAGGCACCTGGCGCGTATCCCCAACCCGCTCGGCTTCGGTGTTCCGTTCGCTCGGGGGTGGAGTGAACGTCGGCCCCGTGACGTGCCCACGTGATGATCGTGCCGGCTCGTCGTCCGGGAAGGTGAGCGGAACTGAGGGATCGATGGGGTCGAGGGTTTGGGCGGCAGTCAGAGCGCTCGCCAGGTCGAGGTCGGTGTCGTCTCGGGCTTTGCGGAAGTGCTGCTCCAGCCAACCTACGAGCCGCTTCCTCGGTGAAGACGCTCCGAGCCGCGAAAGCTCGTCTTCGAGATCGGCCTGGGCCTCGGCCAAAGTAGGGTAGCGAGCGTCGATCGGGCGCTCCAGGCAGCGCGCCACGATCGCCTCGAGCTCGGGTCGAACCTCCGGTCGATACCGTCGCACCCCAGCGATGGGATCTTGCGTGAGCCGCCGCACCCGCTCGGCAAGACTGGCGCCGTCAAAGGGGTTCTTGTTCGTGAGCATCTGGAAGAGACAGATGCCGAACGCGAACACGTCCGACCGTCGGTCCACGGAGTCGCCGAGGATCTGTTCTGGGGACATATATCCCAAGGTCCCCTTGATCGTCCCCGCCGCCGTCTCGGTGGCGCGGTTGTCCGCGCGAGCGATCCCGAAGTCGATGAGCTTCACGGACCCTTCGAAAGTGATGCGGATGTTTTTGGGAGAGACGTCCCGATGTACGAGGTTGAGCGGCCGGCCGTCGAGGCCTTTAGCCTCGTGCGCGAAGTGAAGCCCCGAGGCGATCTCGACCGCTATCCACACCGCCAGCTCGACCGGGAGGCAGATGCGACGACGTATGCCGTCCTTGATGAGCTCCCGGAGATCGACGCCCCGGAGATACTCGAGAACGAGGTAGACCTCGTCATCCCGGCTCACGAGGTCGAGGACCTGGCACACGTTCGGATGCTGGAGACGAGCCGCAATGTGCGCTTCGTCCACGAACATCAGGCGGGCGCGGCCATCCGCGACGAGATGGGGAAGTGGACGCTTGATCACCACCTCCCGAGAGAAGGCATTCTCCCCTCGCATGACGGCGAGATAGATCGACGCGGTTCCGCCCACTTTCAGCGGCCGAACGACGCGATACTTGCCGCGGACCTCTCGGGAATCCGCGTGGGTGGAGGGGGCTTTCGATAGGCTCGAAGCCTCGTTCGATGAGCTCGAGGCGGTCATGGTGCGGACGCCCGGCGCCCTCGTTCCCGTGCTAGCATTGCCCACGTGCGCGGCGTCAAGCCTCCGGGGCCCCCCGCGGGGCGTACGCCGCGGCCAAACGCCCGTAGCGCGCTCAGTAGCGAAACCCCACTTAGGGCCCCGACAGGGCAACTCCTGGAGGTCCCAGACGAACGCGCCGCGCCCCGC
>JBCBRU010000699.1:0-4552 GCA_039819565.1 Myxococcota bacterium
GGGTGAGTGGAGTTCAGCCGTGTGCACTCCCGATCTCGCGGCGCGGGCTCGGGGGCTGCGGGCGGGGGCAGCGGCGCGACCTGGGGGAGGCGAAGCCGAGCTTTCTGGGATGTCCACAGCACCGCGCCCGTCGCGGCCGGCAAGACCAGCATCAGCAGAACGAGCAGAAGCGGCCACCGACGCCGACGCGGCACCTCGAGCGACAGCTCAGCTTGCGTAGCGTCGGGCGATGGCAGCGGCGGGACCGCGGGCGAGGAGCTCCCGAGGGCAAGATCGAGCAACTGTGCGAGCTCGCGTGCGTCCTGGGGGCGCTCGGCAGGGCTCTTTCGGAGGCAGGCTTCCACCACCGAGACCAGACGCTCCCCGAGCGCCGTCGAAGGGCGGAGCTCGGGAGGGGTCTCCTCGCAGGCAGCCTTCAGAACTGTAAAAGCAGTCTTTCCGTCGAAGGGCGGATGCCCTGCGATCATCTGGTAGAGCGTGACGCCGATGGCCCAGACGTCAGCGGGAGGCCCCACCTGACGGGCCTGGGTAGCTTGCTCAGGGCTAATGTATTGAGGCGTACCCAGGCTGACGTTGGTGGCGGTGAGTCCCTCCGCAGCCTCCAGGTCGCGAGCGATACCGAAATCAAGGAGCTTTATCTGCAGGCCTTCAGGCGCCTTATGCAGAAAAACATTCTGCGGCTTGAGATCCCGATGCACGATACCCGCGGCGTGAGCGGCCGCGAGCGGCTCGAGAGCGGAGCGCAGTACGAAGACGCCGCCGCGAAGCTCGAAGGCTTCGTCGTGCATGTAGTGATGGAGATCCCGGCCTCGAAGGAGCTCCATCACCACAAAGATGTCGCCGTTACGCTCCTGTCCAGCGTCCTGAACTCTCACGATGCCCGGGTGGCCGATGCGAGAGGCTACGCTCACCTCGCGGCGGAACCGCTCCAGGAGGAGCTGCGGATCGGCCCCCCCAGGTTGAATGAGCTTGAGGGCGAGCGTCTCTCCGGTCAGTCGGTGCTGAGCAAAGTAGACCGCGCCCATACCCCCGCGACCGATGAGCTGTCCGAGGATGTACCGATCTGCAACCGTTCGCTGAACATCGTCCTCTGAACTCAAAATGGGCGGCCTCTCGGGACGCGAGGTCCCTTCTTTCGCGATGCTTTACGAGACCGAAACAGGCTGGTTACTCTCGGAGGGTTTCGTCCTTCGTGAATCCCTCATGAGTCGGGCGCAGGACACGAGTTCATGGAGGACCAGCCGAGTGATCCCGAGAGCGTCATCGGCAGAAGCGCGCCTAGAGCCCCGAGTCTGAGACCGAAAAGATCGAAGTGTTTCATCGATTCATCCACATCCGGGACGTAGAGCCGCTCGCGGCCCGGCCCGCTGCTCTGGGACGACATCGAAGCTTTGGCTGTCGCCTTTGGCCTATGCAGCGCCGCCGTACGCTCGACTCCCGCGTCCCAGCCCTCAACGCGGCCTCGCCCTTCCGCAGGCCCCAGGCGAGCCCTGACGTCATCTCGCGGCCACCGGGGAAGACCGATGCATGTTCACCACGAAGGAACATGGCGTGGAGCAGGTCATCTTCCGCTTCGCGATGCTGCCCGCGGACTTCGTTGTCCACCATCCTGCGGATCTCGTAGATACCCTTGACCGTGTGGCGGCTCGGGCTAGGTCAGGCGCCGGCGGCTCCGCGGCCGAGACCTCCGCCGCGCCGCGCCCGCCCGGGACACCTTCCGGTCCTACCGACGATCTGCTAACGACCCAAAACGCGGGGCGTCAGACTCCGGGCCAACGCCGCATAAGGGGCGTGTGGCATCGTGTGCATGCAGACGTCCACCACCGTGTCCCTCTCCGACGAGGACTTTGCAGCTCTGCTGGAGCGCGCCTTGGGAGGAGAGGGCGAGGCCCTCAACGAGCTCGTGGCCGCGATGACCCCTGTGGTGCACGTCCGGGTGGCCCGAGCGCTACGCCGTAGGCGCGATGAGGCGCGAGGAAGACCCATCCGTCAGGACTGCGAGGACCTCGTGCAGGACGTTTTTACGAGTCTCTTCGACCGCGGCGCCAAAGCCCTGCGGGCGTGGGACCCGGCGCGCGGTTTGGGTTTTCTCAGCTTTGTGGGGTTCTTGGCCGAGCGCGAGGTGGCGATGCGCCTTCGGAGCGCTAAGCGGAACCCCTGGACCGAGGAGCCGATGGAGGACGAGAAGCTCTCCTTCGCGTCCGGAGGCCAGAGGTTCGACGGGTACATCGAATCGCGAGATCTGCTGCATCGGCTTCTCGATGAGCTTCGGACCTGGCTTACCCCCGAAGGAAGGCAGTACTTTCAACTCCTGTTCATCGAGCAAAAGCCGGTGGCCCAGGTGGCCGAGGAAGCCAATACGACGGCGGAGGCTCTGTACGCCTGGCGAAGCCGATTGACGAAGAAGATGCGAAAGCTCCGAGCGGAGCTCGCCACCGAGGAGAGCGGACGTGCGTGATGACCCAGAGGAGGCAGCGCTAGAAGCCATGGCACGCTTGCTGAGAGAAGAAGCCACGTCGCAGGACCCGCGCCTGGACCAGCTGGCCGAGGGCACGCTGGACGAGACCAGCCGCGCGTCGCTCGAAGCGGACGCAGCCGCGGATCCCGCGCTGGCCGTCGACGTGGAGCTCCACCAACCGCTCCCGGAGCTGGTGCGGGCGCGACTGCGCTCGATCGCCCGAGCGGGACTGACCCAGCCAGAAACGGCGGAGGACAAGCCGGAGTCCGTCCCCTCCATCGCCTCGGCGCGAGCGGGAACAAAGCGTCGGAGATGGGCGTCCGCCGCCGGCCTGGCCCTCGCCGCCGGGCTCGCGGCCGTCGTGGTGGGGCCGCAGCTCTTCGCACCGCCGCCTCGTCCCCTTCCCACCTACGCGTTCGTGGTTCAGGCCGGGGACGCGACCACGAGGGGCCCTGGGGAGGCGTTCGAGAAGCCGGATCGCCGCACCGTGCGCGAGGACTCGGAGGTCTCCTTGGTCATGCGTAGCAGCAGCGGCCTCGAGGCGGACGACATACGCGCGGTGCTCTTCGTCCTCGGTTCGGACGGAGCCCACAAGGTGTCCCTCGCGCCGCGGCGACGCAACGGGGCCTTCCTTTTCCGGGGACAGGCGGCCCTCCTCACGGGCGGCCGACGCGGAGCTCTGGAGCTGGTGATGCGGGTCGAGCGTGAGGGCCTGACCCTGGCCCCTCCCTCCGATGCGGCGCCTCACTCGGGAGAGGGGTGGTTCAGCCAGGGCGTATCTCTAGAGGTCAAGGCCCGCCCGTAGAGAACGCTTCCACCACGGGAAGCTGGATACGGAGCGCGAAGTGCTCCATTCCGTGAGCGAAGGGCTCTCCCTCCCAAGCTTCGAAGGCCGGCAGGTGAGCCGGCACAAAGCCGCTGTTGGGGAGCCAGGTTCGGTACATCCAGTCCAGCGCTCGCATCTCCAGGTCAATGGGACCGGCGAGGGAGAGCTCGGCCACCTTCATCTCCGCGAAGCGAACCTCGCTGACACCATCCAGGGGAGCGTCCTCCGGAACCTCTACCCCGACGTCGTAGCGGCATTGGGCCAAAGGCACGATCTCAGGATCTTCCCATTGATAGCCAAGCCACTGCCCCCCCTGGAGGCCTCGCCGCTTCGCCCACTCCACGAGCTCCGCGCACGCGGCGCGCACCGCCTCCCCGTCCCCTTCATAGGGTCGGTGCACGCGAAGATAGGCCACGCGGCGCGCCGGCAAGGTGCGAAGAACGGTGGCGAAGCCGTCCGGATTGTCGCCCGCGGGAAGGCCGGACAGCCGGGGGCGCGCTGCGTCTCCCCAGGCGTCCTCCAATGCGCGACGGTGGGTGCGCTGCCACTGCCGGACGTCGAAGACCCGGGGCGGAACACCGTAGTGAGCCTTGAAGGACCGAGAAAAGTCCGAGCTTCCGGAAAAACCACAGGCCAGCGCCACGTCGGTCAGCGAGCGCCCTGGGTGGTGGGCAAGCATCTGCACGGCCCGCTCGAGTCGGACTCTCTTCACGAAGTGGGCCAGCGTCTCTCCGGTGAGGGCCCGAAAGATGCGGTGGAAGTGATAGGGCGAAAAACAAGCCACTCGGGCCACCGTCGGCAAGGGGAGGGGCTCGTCGAGGTGGCTCAGAATGTAGTCGACGGCGCGGTTGACGCGCTCGACGTAGGTAGGGTTCGCAAGATTTGGCAAGTCAGCCACCGGAGCGAATCGTACCCTCCGGGCTCCATGACGAAAACGAGCTCGAGCCCTACGAGTCTGGGCGCCTTCTCCGTCAGCCTCTCCGTCTCCGACCTGGGCGCTTCCCAAGCTTTCTACGAGAAACTGGGCTTCGTGACCGCGGGCGGAGACGCGGCCCAGAACTGGCTCATCCTGCGCAACGGATCCGTGACCCTCGGCCTCTTTCAGGGGATGTTCGAGAAGAACATGCTCACCTTCAATCCCGGCTGGGACGGCGAGGCCAAGCCCCTCGAGAGCTTCGAAGACGTGCGCGCCCTCCAGCGGCGATGGACGGAGGCGGGGCTGAGCTTCGCCAGTCGCATCGAGGATGAGGAAGGCAGCGGCCCGGCAA
>JBCBRU010000700.1:0-4540 GCA_039819565.1 Myxococcota bacterium
CCATCCGCAGGACTGAGATCTGAGCGACGCGAGGGTCCCCCTCGGCGGTCCACTCCGGCGTCCAGTCGAAGCGGTCCTCACCGAGCGTTCTTCGATGGTTGCGGGACCTCGGGGCAGCTCCGCTTCGAGGATGGCCGCGAAATCCACATCGAGGACCGCTTCGACTGGACGCCGGAGTGGACCGCCGAGGGGGACCCTCGCGTCGCTCAGATCTCAGTCCTGCGGATGGAGGGGCCTCCGGTGGTCGTCGTCGACAACCGAGACCGCCTGCGGAGCAGCAGCGGGGGCTGTCGCACCCTCGGACGGGGGTGGGGAGGCGCTCTGCAGCTGGCCTTCCTCTTCGCCTTCGTGCTCCTCGGCAGATGGCCCCTGCGCCGCGCCGCGGCCTCGAACTAGAGCCGAATATCGTCCGGGGTGTTCGGGGCGCGATCGGGGCCCATGGAGCTGAGTACGAAGCGGCCGCCGTCTCTCTCGTAAACGTACGGGGTCCCCCACGGGTCCCTAGGGACCTCCTTCCGGCGCAGCAGCGATTCTCCCCCGTGCGGGGGGTCGAGTAGGGCCGTCAAACCTTCCGACACCTCCGGGTATCGGCCGTACTTGAAGCGATAGAGCTCGACGGCCTCCTCGACGCGCTGGAGATCGAGGCGGGCCGTCTTCGTCTCCGTTTCCCTCCACTGACCCACCAAGTTCACCGCAACGATGCCTGCAATGAGCCCGAGGATGGCCACCACCACGAGAATCTCGATGAGCGTGAGGCCTCTTCGGCGAAGTCGGGGGGACGCGAGTCGTCGGCGGGTTTCCACCCCGGTTGGCTAAGCAAGACATGGGCCAGCTCCATCGAAAGGTTGTCGCTCGCTTGAGCCGGCCTTCGACGCCAAGGTGGCAAGCCTCGATGACACTTCGACAGTGGGGACGGGTCTCACCCCCGTAGGGGTGAGGTCGGGGATACGCCGCGAATGCCCTTCTCGATAAGACTTGTCGCTCGTCTCTTCGTCACGACGACGATATGAAATGCGGCTGCTCCAGACCCAACCCGGCCTTGAGTTCTGTCTGGCTAGAAGCAGCCGCGGTGATAGCTCGCGGCCCGGGCCGTCGACAGAGAGCTACATCCCACCGTGTTGCATGCCTTCACGCGATACCACACCGTGTTGCTAGTATTCGAGAAGAAGGAGCGCGAGGTCCCGCTCTGGACTCGGACCGGTGACGTCCAACGGCTGGAGGACGAACGCCAGAGCTCGTAGCGGGTCGCGCCGGAGACGGCGGTCCAGCTCACTTGGTTCATGCCATAGCACCGCTCGCTTCGGACCGTCAGAGACGGTCTCGACGGAGGATTCCCGACCTGCAAGTTGCCTGAGGTCGTCCATGGACTGCAGCCGAAGTTGTTGCACGACTTGACCTTGAATCGATAGTTGCCGACCCGGCGGGCGAGGAACGTCGTGCTGCTCGTGGGGTCCGTGACGGTGGCGTGCGAACGCCAAACTCCACCATTTTCCTGAACCTGCACTTCATAGCGCTCGGTGATCGCCGTCCGGTTCCAGGATACGGTGGCTCGGCACGTGGAGCATGGATTTCTCTGAGCCGGAACGGAGACGGTTTCGGGCTTCGGTGGAGGTACGTCGGCCACGGGCTGGACTCGGAAGCGGGTCCCGTCGGTGGCGTGTTGGTACTCGCGCCCTGCAGAGTCTCGAACGGGCGAAACGGTGACGTGACTGGTCTCCAGCGAGTCCCAAGTTCTCGAGACGATCGCGGGCGCGGTCCGGTGACCGGTGGAGGAGGACTCCTCGTCGCTAACTTCCTCGATGGAGCCATCCGGCCATCGGACCTCGTAAGTCATGGCATCCTTGAAAGGGTTACAGAGCCTGCGATCTAGAATGAGGTCGCTCGAGACGCCCACGATGGGCGATGGCTCGCCGAAGATCATCGGAGAGAAGATGTTGTCGCCGACGCTATCGTCCGGATCGTAGCTGAAGTAGAGATTCCGGCGAAGTGTGAGAAGACGGGAGCTTCCTCGGAAGGCATCGTCGTCGTGGGTGAGTTCGTAGAGCCGCCAGCGGCCAAGGAGGTCCACCGACAGACCCCAGTCCATCCCGAAGTGCTCCGACAGCCCGGCCAGGTTGTATGTGAAGTAAAGGGCGAGCTCCGCATTGACGTCGGTGTACTCGGTATCCACGCCTTCGGCGGTGCCATCTCCGTTCGCGTCTCCGCATCGACCTCCGTAGGCTCCGCGCCGAATGGGAAGGCCAGCTTCGATTCCGAATCCGGCTGACGCTACGCTGGGGTGATAGAAGTAGCCGAGGAGCTCGATGTAAGCGAAGGGGCGAAGAAGCAGGTCCAGGTTGGCGCTGACACCCACGCCGGGCGCGTCCAGCTCGATGTCACCGCCATTGCCGATTTCGAAGCGAGAGCCAGACCCTCCACCGTTGGGGGTCTCGTGGCAGCCTCCGAAGTCGCAGGTGTAGTTGAACCAGATGCTGCCGCTGATGGGGAGATCCATGTGAACGTTGGCAGCCAGGTCGAGGGCCACGTCCAATCCGAGACCGTAGGGCATTTGCAGACCCACTCGAACCGGCACCGGGCCGACGAGAAAGGTCCGGCTGAAGTCGAAGAGTCTACCGAACTCACGGCGCCATCGCTCCTCCCACCGCGCGTCGGTGATCGAGCCCCCGACGTTCAGGTTGGACCCGCTGAAGTTTGCCCGGCCGTCGACACGCACATGAGTGAACCAGGCCACCCACGGTAGGCAGAATCGCGTCTTTTTGTACTTGTACCCAACATAGGCGGTCGCTCGCCCATCGAGCTGGAGTCCCGCATGAAGCGAGACTCTTCGCTGTTCACGCAAGACGCGAGACTGATCGAAGTCGAGCGAGTAGGCATCCCACTCTCGGTAGCGCCACCGGGTGTGGCATCCCCATCCTTCGGAGTTGACCTCACCCTCGGCGTCGGGCTCGAGGAAAGCGCCATACTCCTCCTCAGCAGTGCCACGGGCGATGGCCTCGGCCACCGCGACGTCGACGACCACCGCTTCGCCGTGGGGAACCGTCTCGGACTCCGTCCCGGCCGGGTCGAAGTCGGGCCGAAGCATGTCCTTGACGGCCTTGGGTAGAGGCGAGTCCTCGAGGCCATCGGCACTGCTGACCACGATGACCTCCCTCACTGGAGACGTTGTGCTCGACAGGGTGAGGAAGTTGGGGTCGTTCGGGGCCGTTTCGGTGACGCGCTGCCACCCATCTCCAGACTCCACGACATCGGGGAGCGGGCTCGTTTGTGCCGAAGCCAGGCTTGAGAGGCTCAGGCTCACGAGAAATAAGACCGCCTGCACGATGAGCAAGTCCGGACGTACGGCTTGGGTGAGTTGTGGGTGGGATCCATGGAACAGTCTTGGGGTGTCCATGATCGGCTCGAAAAGCACGGGGCGTGCCACCAGAGCGTCCGTGGAAAAGAGGTCTTCCGGCCCCGGCGTTACAGGCTCCGATACATCCGAGAGAGTTGCACCGATACAGCTCCATGTGACCTTCCGCACCCGTTGGGGGCCGCCGGCTCCTCCAGAGATGTTCGAGTCGGGCGAAGCAAGAGGTCAGGTTCCGATCATGGTCCGTAGTCCCTGGACGAGCATCTGGGTGCCGATAGCGCCCAAGATCATCCCCATGACTTTGGTGGTGGCGGCGATCAGCTCCTCGCCGAGCCACTCCAGGATTCGACCGCTGGCCAGGAAGGCCACCAAGGTCAGAACCGCCACCGCCGCGAAGGCCGCGATCACCACGAGGTGCATCGTGAGGTCCCCCGTGGGGGACAGGCCCATGGCGGTGGCGAGGGTGCCCGGCCCGGCCAGGATGGGAATGCCCAGCGGGGAGATGGCGCGGCCCAAGCCCTCGTGCGTGCCTCCAGAGGCGCTGTGGCTGGTGGCGGCGTTTTGAGTGATGAGATCGAAGCCCACCCGCATCACGATCAGGCCTCCGAAGACGCGGATGGACGGGATCTCCACCCCGAAGCTCCGGAGGAGGAGCTGGCCGGCGACGGTGAAGGTGGCCACGAGGAGGAAGGCCACCAGGATGCTCCTGAGGGCGATGGCCCGACGCTCGGGTGCGGTGGCGTCGGACGTGACCCCCAGGAACACGGGGATGTTCGCGAGGGGGTTCATGATGGCCAAGAAGGCAAAGAAGGCCTTCACGAAGAGCGCAGAGAGTTCAGTCATGGCTTCAAGCTTCCGCGATGGGGTGGACGAGGGTCCCCACTCCGCTGATCTCGATCTCGAGGGTCTGGCCCGGACGCATGTAGACCGGCGGCTCTCGCTTGTCACCCACGCCGCCCGGCGTGCCGGTGGCGATGACGTCGCCTGGCTCGAGGGTGGTGAAGGTCGTGATGTACTCGATGAGCTGGGGGATGTCGAAGACGAGATCCCGGGTGAAGGCGTGCTGGAGGACCTCCCCGTCGAGACGGGTCGTGAGCTCGAGCTGGCTCGGATCGGGGATCTCGTCCGGGGTCACCATCCACGGGCCAAAGCCTCCGCTCGCCTCGAAGTTCTTTCCCGGGGTGAACTGGG
>JBCBRU010000701.1:0-4539 GCA_039819565.1 Myxococcota bacterium
CAGAGGGGCGCCGCGTAGTGGTAGCCCATTTGCCACATCGTAGCCTTCGAGGAGAGGAATCGCTCGGCGAAGAGCGGGAGGGCGGCCAGCGCGACCTCAGGCGCGAAGATACCCAGCGCCCCAGTTCCGGCGAGGGTGACCCCCAGGGACAGGATTTTCGCATCGGGAACGAGGATGGCGCCAAGCGTCTGAAGGGGATCCGAGAGCATGCCCAACAGGGCCGTAAATACCGTGGGACCGAAGTCGGCAAAGGTCTCGTGGGAATCGAGACGGGCGGCGTTGGCCATGAAGGCCGGCATGAGGACGCGGTTGACGAGAACGAACCATGCTCCACCGGACATCACCCACCCCAAACCAAAATATAGTTTGCGCCGGTCTCGGCTCCTTAGTGCTCTCCAAAGAAGCAATAGACCGAGACCGACGACGTAGGCTCCGAGACTCTCCTTGAAGGTGGCAAAGACGGCAAGGAAACCTGACGCCCACCAGAGCCGCTCTCGTTCGAGCGCCCAGAGCGCGGCGGGGAGAAATCCGAATCCCACGGTGATGGCGTGAGCGTCGAAGTACGCCGCTGACTGCAGGCCAAAGGATAGGCCCGTCGCCAACCCCAGACTGAAGGCCAGGCTGACCGAGCCCCCTCTTCCTCGCGCGATGGCGTAGATGGCCGGCGCAGTTACGGCCAGGCTCAACGCTTGGACGGCAAGCACCATCCAAGCGGAAGCGTCTACCCAGAAGGCCGGAGCGAAGAGATAGATCCCCACCATGAAATGATCACCGAGAAAGTCCACTCCGCCGAGTACCGTCGAGACCGTCCCCAGTCCCCGGGAGGCGAGATAGAAGTTGTGAACCATGCACCCGAGATCCCAGGAGCCCGAACCGAAAGCCCAGTGCCGATGCATCGAGAAGATCGCGTAGGCGCTGGCCGTCAGCACATACAGCCCCCAAGGGGCCACTCGGTCCAGGCGAGCTCCCGAAAAGCGCAGCCCCCCAGCCGGCGAGACCGCGACGAGGCAGGCCACGAGTGCCGCCCCTGCCAGCAGAGCGACAAGATGCCCGGCGGTCAGGGCGACTGAGAGGGCCAGGATGGCCGCCGTCGTCCCTAGAATCGGCGCTACGCATCTGTCGAGACCATCGAGCCGCCGCGTAAGCCAAGCTCCCCCGAGGAGGAGCAAAACCAATACGAGAACCACGATCGCGGCCTGAGAGGAACGCTGGGCACCTAGAGCTCCTACCGAAGCGAGAGCGGGCAGACGGGGGCCGAGCGGTCCGAAACGGGCCACCCACGCCGCGAGGACGGTCAACGACAGCAGGGAAAGCAGTGCCGAGGGGGATGCGCGGGCACCCAAGCGGCGAAGAAGGACCATGCGCTCCGTTGGCTTGCCCGCTCGGTCGGCGCGCGTCGAGCCCCACGTGCCGCTCCGACGCATGGGTAGCTTCCCCGGAAGAGGTCCACTAACGTCAGGGCATGCGTCCTTGGCCGATTGTTCTCGCGGCGCTCCTCGTGTCCCCGGAAGCGGCGGCGGAGACTCCTTGGGAGCAGCTCTTCGGCCGCAAGCCCAACGCCTGGCACGACCCCGCGGGGCGTTTCTCGCTCGACCTCCCTCTCGGGTGGAAAGCTCACCCCGGAGAGGCGACGGCCCCCGTGTCCTTCGTCCGCACTCGGGCCGAGGACCGAGCCATCCTCGGTCAGGTCGAGGTCGAGATCCGGCCTTTGCCCCCGGATGTAGCGCCAAAGCACCTGGACAGCCACGTACAGTCCAAAAACAAGAAGGCCGCCCCTGGCTATGCCGTGCTTGGGCGCCAGAGCGTGAAGGTGGGAGGCCATGACGGGGTCCGCACCCATTTTCGCTATCGCGCGCTCGGCAACGTGCAGCTTTCCCGAGAGGTGGTCCAAACGGTGTTCGTCGCGGGCGAGCGAGGCTACGTCGTGACCCTTGAGACCCCCGCCGGTGGCCGTGGTCGGGTCTGGCCAGAGTTTGAGCTGATGATGAAGGGCTTTTCGATCGGCGCCGCTCCGGTCACGAACCCTACGCGCCGGGCGGGAGGACGCCGAAAGGTACGGGCTGGTGAGATGATCAATCCCGACGCCGTGGGTTACTAATGCTTCTCGCACTCGATCTCGGGAATACGAATCTTACCCTTGGTCTGTATGAGGATGACCACCTCTCGGACAGCTGGCGGCTTCAAACGGTGCACTCGCGGACGGAGGATGAGTACGCCCTCCTCGTCCACCAACTCTTCGATCTGGGAGGGTATCGAGCTGATGCCGTCGAGGGCGTGATCCTCGCATCGGTGGTCCCCGTTCTGACCCCAACCATCGTCGCCCTATGCCGCCGCCTGTTCGATCTGAATCCGGTCGTTGTCGGCCCGGGCGTAAAGACGGGAGTCTCAGTGCGCTACGACCCGCCCAAAGACGTCGGCGCGGACCGTATCGTCAACGCGGTGGCCGCCTACACCCGGTTCGAGAGCGCCTGTATCGTGGTCGACTTCGGCACCGCGACGACTTTCGACTCCGTCCAAGCCGATGGCACTTATGCCGGCGGCGCGATCGCCCCGGGCATCCAGCTGTCTATGTCGGCTCTGTTCTCGAGAGCCGCGAAGCTTCCTAAGGTCGACCTCGATCGACCTCCTAAGGTCGTGGGACGCACGACCGTCGAGTCGATCCAATCCGGCGTCTATTTCGGCTACGTGGCCCTCGTAGACGGGTTAGTGACGCGGATGCGCGACGAGATGGGTCTGCCTCGGGCTCGGGTACTCGCGACGGGAGGACTCGCTCCCATTCTGGCCGAAGACTCGAGCACGATAGAAGTCGTCGATGAGTATCTTACTCTGGAAGGTCTCCGCCTCATCTATCGGCTCAATGTCAGTTGAGCGCTGGTTGAAATCCGCTCTTGGCGAGGCTAGCGTCAGGAAACGCGGTCGAGATCCCGGCATTGGGCCGAGAACGCCGTGACGGAGGTCCCCGATGAAGGTGTTCGAACCCCAGCACATTCGAAACGTCGCGCTCGTCGGCCACAAGGCATGCGGGAAGACATCGATTGCAGAGGCGGCCCTCTGGGCGGCCAAAGCGACCCCCCGTCTCGGAAACACCCAGGCCGGCACCTCGACCCTCGATTACGAGCCGGAGGAGCACAAGCGAGTCATGACCGTCTCGACCTCGGTCGCCTCCTTCGAGTGGAAGAAGACCAAGTTCAACGTTCTCGATACGCCCGGAGACGCGAACTTTCTTCGCGACACTCGAGTCAGCCTGCCCGCCGCCGATGCCGCCGTATGCGTCGTCAGCGCGAAGGATGGCGTCGAACCGATGACGGAGCGCGTTTTCGGTTGGGCGGTGGAGGAGGGACTCGATCGCTGCTTCTTCGTCTCCAAGATGGACACGGAGAGCGCGGACTTCAGCCGCACCCTCGAAGACATCAAAGAGCACGCCTGCCGAGAGGCGGTGCCGGTGCAGCTTCCGATCGGACAAGGAGCCGGCTTTGAGGGTGTCATCGACCTGCTCGAGGAACGCGCCCTGATCTTCGGAAGCGGCGATGACGGCCTCTACGACTGGGTCGAAATCCCCGCTCAGCTCAGAGACGAAGCAAGCCACGCCCGCAACCAGCTCATCGAGGACATCGCTGCCAACGACGAAGAGCTGATGGAGAAGTTCTTCGAAGAGGCGTTGACCAACGAAGAGATTGTGTCCGGCTTGGTCGCGGCGATGCGCTCGGGGAGCATCGTGCCGGTGTTTTGCGGCTCCGGCACCTCGAACCGAGGGGTGACCTCGTGGCTCGACGCGTGGACTCGGATCGGGCCCTCCCCCGCTGACCGCCCCGCTTTCGTGGGCACGCGGGACGGCGAACCTGCCGAAGTGAGCGCCGACCCGGAGGCCCAGCCCCAATGCCAGGTGTTCAAGACCATCGTCGATCAGCACGCCGGGAAGATCAGCGTGCTCCGCGTCCTGTCCGGAACCGTCAAGGCCGACCTCACGCTCGAGAACGTGGGGCGCGAGAGCGGAAAGGAACGCATCGGCCACCCCCAGGTGCTCATCGGCAAGAAGATGGACGCCATCGAGATCGTCAAAGCGGGCGACATCTTCGCGGTCGCGAAGCTGAAGGACGTCCACACCGGCGACACCCTCTCATCAGATGGCTTCCGTCTCGCTGCCGTCGAGCTTGCGCCCCCTCTGATCTCCCGGGCTATTCACGCCGCCGACCCGTCCCAAGAAGATAAGATCCTGTCCGGGCTTCAGCGCATCGTCGAGGAGGATCCGGGGCTCGTAATCAGCCGGGACCCCCAAAGCGGCGAGGTATTGCTGTCCGGAACCGGCCAGCAGCACATCGAGGTGGCGGTGGAGAAGATGCAGCGAAAGTTCGGCGTGAGCTGTCAACTTGCTCTGCCGCGCATCCCGTACCAGGAAACCTTCACGAAGCCGGTCAAAAACGTCGAGGGCAAGCACAAGAAACAGAGTGGCGGTCACGGTCAGTTCGCCGTCGTCATGATGGACTTCGCCCCCGCCGAACGCGGTACCGATCTCACTTTCGACGACGCGGTGGTCGGAGG
>JBCBRU010000702.1:0-4535 GCA_039819565.1 Myxococcota bacterium
CACCAGGTTTCCGGACGCCGCGATAGTGGCCGTCGCGCCCTTCTCCGTCCAGCGCAGACGCCCGTCGCCGTCGTACCGAGCACAGTCATGGGTCTCCGCGGCGGCCCCCTGACGCGTGGCTCGCCGGGTGATCTCTCGCCACACTTCCCGGTCGCCGCCCGTGTAGTTGTACGCGTGCTTGAAGGCGACCGTCTCCGGCGTGAGCGCGGCGTCCCAGCCGTAGGTCCGCTCCGTCAGACGGGTGCGCTCGGCGTCCATTGCGAGGTGGCCTCGGGTGAGGAACCTCTTCGCCCGTATCTGTTCGCTGCAACTTTTTTAGCCCAACATCGGACGGCGCTCGGGTCCAACGCGAATCCACTCGGCAAGAGTTGTCTCAACATCACCATGCGGGTGACCCAGTGATACCAAATACAGCTCAGTGTTCTCCATATGCATCTTCTAGCCGCTAGATTGAATTTGGGAGCCAATCCACCAAGAATCTGTCCAGGTCGTCTCTAAGAAAGAGACCTCCGCTTCAGCGACCGACAGATATTGCTGGGGCGTGGCCCCACAAGCCGGTCCCTAGGAACCCTGAATCGGGCAAGGTGCGGTGCTCTCGCGACTCGACATGCCCGGCGAACCAGTTACTATCGTTCGTGCCCAGGGGTCGATTGACCGGGCCAGGGCCCCTGGGCTTTCGATGAGTGAAACGAATGGCTATTAGCGGTGTCTCCCCGCATATGACGGTGAGCTCGCCAACTACGGTACTATGGAATGCGAGCCATCGATCTTTCATAAAGGTGACGTAAGACGCCAGCACTCGACGCCCTGCTCTGCAGCGTTTGGGTCTGACCGCGCGTCGCAAAACGGAATACATCTACGAATAGTTCACCACAAGGCGACGTATTGTGCGCCCGTACCCCCGCCGCCCCAACAAGGTACTCATGGTCCCCCTCCACCTCCAGGATGTACACCCGGTGCTCACCCCGAACCTCCTCCAGCGCCTCGATGGTCACCGCGCCCTCAGCGGTCTGAAGCCGCTCCCGACCTGAAGGTCGCCAACCGCAACCCAGCTATCCCTGTCCAGCAAGTACAGCGGATGCCCACCCGTCGCGCGAAGCGCCTCTCCTCCTCCGGCAAACGACAGCTCTAAACGTCGTTGTTTGAGAGTTGAGGGTCCTCATGAGCTGCAACATGCCGGGATCCTTGGGGTTGGATGCTGGGGGTTTTGGTCTGGAGGACGCCGTTCTCGGGCAGCGGGCTGACAATCAAGGTTGCATGGAGGGCAAGAAGGAGGTGGACCACGCCGAGCACGAGGCAGGCTACTCCAGGGCGTGCAGCAGCGAAAGATAGCCGGGGAGCCGGTCGGAGGTTCCTAGGCGGCGCCCTGGTCTCGCTCATCCATGACTTCTCGCAGCGAAGCCTTTACCACCGCTTTCAGGTGAGCTGTGCTCTCCGCCCCCTGCAGCTCGCTTCCCGGTGTCCAGGACGAGGAAGCGGCGCGCCCAAGAGCTTCTGCCATGAGGGTCGAAACATCACCGCCACACTCGGTTGCGAGTTGCTCGAAGTAGTCGAGCGTCTTCTGCTCCATCCGAATCGTGCGCGGCACCTTTGGTCGCTTGCGTCCTCGGTTCGAGGTCTTCCACTCATCCATTGTGCAATCTCCATTGTCCGAACGCATCCCGCTCCTGGCGCGTCGGGCTACGAACGCTGATGATCCGGACGTCATCACCACGCATGGTGTACGAAACGACCACCAGGCGGTCGCTCTCAGTTGTTCGAAGAAGCAGCCAGCGCTCTTCTTCCTCGGAGTGGTCTGCGTCCAAACGCTCAATCGGATCCTCCGAGTCGACCGCCTCCGCGCCTTCCATGAAGCTCAGACCGTGCTTTGACAGGGTTGCTCAGCGCCTTCTCGTTATCCCACTGGAATCCAGGTGGTGGCGAGTCGTCGGCGGGCACCCCGGAAACGTGCACGTTCGTGTACGAATATGGCAAGTAGGGGATCGCGGGTAGCGAGTTAGGGCGCCTTCTTCTCGAAGGGATGGGTGGCTCGATGGACCTCCCGGAGCTTGGTCGCTGAGACCTCGGTGTAGAGGCCCGTAGTCCGGACGTGCTCGTGCCCGAGGAAGGCTTGGACGTGACGGAGCCGGGCTCCTCCGTCGAGCAGTGCGGTCGCCGAAGCGTGGCGCCAGGCGTGCGGATTCCCTCGCTTCTCGACCCCGGCAGCCTCGACCCAATGCCGACACCGGACGTGGACCATGCTGGCGCTGAGAGGCTTCCCGAGGCGGCTGAGAAACACCCTCCCGGGGTCAGGGTCTGGACAGTGCTCGGGGTGCCCGTTCTCGATGTAGCGGCCGAGCCAGTGGAGGGCGCGATCGCCGATGGGCACCACCCGGTCTTTCCGGCCCTTGCCCTGCCGGACGAAGAGCACACCCCACCCAGCGTCGATGTCGAGAAGCTGGAGCCGCATCAGCTCGCTCTTCCTCAGCCCCGACGAAAACAGAACCTCCAGCATCCCCCGGTCCCGGAGGTCGAGGGGGAATCGGTGGGTGTACCGTCCAGAATCGCCGTCACCTCGGCGGCCGTCATGACCGGAGGCGGGAGGCGGTGAACCTCCGACCGAGCACGATGTCCTCGAACGGACTCTGGAGGAGTCGCTCGGTCTGGACGAGCCAACGACCGAAGCCGCGAAGGGTCGACCACCGACCGGGGATGCGCAGTCCTCGTTGTCGGAGGTGGTGGAGATAATCCTCGGCGAGTTCCCGATCGAGGTCGACGATGGAGGAGGCATTCGCCTCCCCCGTCCAGTCTATGAAGTGATGGAGCTGTGATCGATAGGTCTGGAGGGTCGAGGCCACGAAGCCCCTGGTCTGGAGATGGTCGAGGTACGGTCGGAAGGTGGGTCGGAGCTTCCGAGGCCGCGCCACCTCAACCCGCTCGTCGTGGTGACCCCAAGCCGGTCCGTCGCGGAGTGGGCGCGGGCGCCCATCGACATGGGCACCGGGAGCGTCTTTCGCGTGCTGGTCCTCGGGCCCGACGAGATCCCTCGGCCCGCGTCACCGGACGAGTCGCCGGAGCGGATTCTCTTGGCGGTGCGGGCCCATCCCGACATCGAGGCGGCCACCGTGGCCTTTGAGGCGTCGAAACGACTCCCCAGAACCCGGCAAGGCGAGTACATTGATGCCCTGGCGGCCCTGCTGCCGGAGCGAGAGCGAAAGGAGATCCTCGAGATGGTCGCGAGCTATCAGCGTCTGTTTCCCCAAAGCGATTGGGGCAAGGAAATCTACGGGCGAGGTCAGGCGGAGCTTCTTCTCCGTCTGCTCACCCGCCGTTTCGGGGAGCTGTCGAGCGAGACCGTCGAGCGTGTCAAAGCCGGGGACGGCGACCAGCTCCTGGTGTGGGCAGACCGTGTCCTCGATGCCGAGACGCTCGAGGCGGTGTTCGCGGAGCCTCCTGCGCCCGCCGAGTGACCCGGCCCAACCTCCGGAGCGTCTCATACGACCGCCGGTGCCGGTGCGCGGACCTTGGGCAAGGGCGGCTACGGGAAAAGGGCGGCGGCCCGCTTTCAGGGTCGCCCCGTCTCTTTGTGGCCCTCGTCTTCTTCGGGGGGCGGTCGTCGTGGTTCAGCTTCGGGTAGCGCGGGGAAGCGCCGACGATGGCCGATGTGCGCCACCACGCTTGGCCATCGGCACGATTGTGAGATTCGGGTCGACGCTCCGGACGTCAAGGTCGCGGACTGGGCGCGGGAGCCAATCCGTCTCGGGCGGCAACGAGTGCAGGGGACGGTGCTGGGTCCGACCAAAATCCCGCGTCCGAGCTCTTCGGAGGAGCCTGTGGGAGCGCCTTCTTCTGGCGTTTCGTTTTCATGCCGACACCAGCGCGGCTCAGGCGGCGCTGGGGGCGACGAACCGGCTCCCCATCGAGGACCGAGCCGTGCTGGACCTCCTCGCCTAGGCGGTCCCCGAGGAGGTGAGTGATCTGGTGACCACGCGCAATCATGTCTACTCGCAGTCCGATTTCGCTCGTGAGCACCGCGAACGCTTCTGCTTGCGCGCAGCGCGGGTCTTCTTGGCCTGCTTGGGATCCTTGGGTCGGCCATTGCGCTTGTCCAGCTCAGCCTTCGGAGGGCACATCGACTCCGTCTTCCGCTTGGGAAGGAAGCGCTGCTTAAGGCACTCCATTTCGCCCCGAAGCTTCTCGAAGGCCGCCGTCTGAGTGTCCAAGGCGGAGCTCATCGCCTTCAGTGCAGACGTCATCTCCGCAAGTTGCTGCCGAAGGGCGAGATTCTCCTGGTGGAGCGCCTCATTCGCCTCGGCCGGACCCACGATGAAGATAGATCAAGATTCGGATCGCATGTCGATCCCCTCAGGCCGCGGGGGGACGCCATCGTCGAGGCTTCCGAACCCGGGAGAGACCAAAGCCCTCGAGGAGCAGGCTCAAGTCGGTGCTGTCGATCTCGACTTTGTCGGCTCCCGTCGGTAGTTTCGGGAACCGAAACCGGCCGCGCTCGAGGCGACGGTAGAGCAGCGTGAAGCCGCCGTGGTCGAAGTAGAGCA
>JBCBRU010000703.1:0-4521 GCA_039819565.1 Myxococcota bacterium
AGCGGGAAGCGGCAGCGCTTCGTCAGCACCCGGAAGTTCCATCTTCGAAGCGATGGGAGGCTGCGTCCTCGGCTCGCTCGGGAGCCGCCGCTCTTGCCCCCTCCGCCACCTCGGCGAAAGCGCGAGCTGCGGCGGTCAGCTGAGCTCGGCGCCGCAGGGCCTCCGCTCGCCAATACGCAGCCTCCCATCGCTTCGAAGATGGAACTTCCGGGTGCTGACGAAGCGCTGCCGCTTCCCGCTCGACCTCCTCCCATTCGCCGAGAGCAATGGTGATCTGCAGATTGAGTTGACGGGCGTCGATCCCCTCGCGGTCTGGAATCACGCGCAGGGCTCGTCCGGCAGCCGACCACCGCCCCATCCCAATGAGAGCACGGACTTCGTCCAGAGGATCCGGCGGCGGTAGAGGCGTGCGAACCCTCGGCGCTTCCGCGGGTGAGGCCCCTGGCGCTGGGGGCGGCGCACCGTCGGTCGGCCCCCGAGGGCGCCGAAGCCCTTCGGACGGAGGCGGCGCTTCCGCCGAGGCGGCCCTATCCCTATCCGCAAGAGGCAGCTTCTGAGCGCGGGGAGGCGTCTCGGCGCGGGGAGGCGTCTCGGCGCGGGGAGGCGTCTCGGCGCGAGGGGGCTGCGTCCGCGGAAGCGCGAAGGGCGCAGGCACCGCCCTCGGATCCGGTCGTACGGGCCGGAAGATCTCGGATCGCGGGGCCTCGAGGAGGGCCTGGACTCCGGGCCCTTCCACGGACACGCGCCCCTCGCTCACGCTGACCTCGAGGGACGGCCCACGGGGACGCACCTCGAACACGGTTCCGAGCGCCCTCACCGTCCATGGACCGGAGCGGACCTCATAGGGCACCCCCGGCGTCGAGCGCACGCGTTGGGACAGCGACCCGCCGTCTTGCCGGAGTCCCACCTCGCCGAGAGCTCCGAGTTGCGTGACCGTGACCTTGCCCGGCCCGGTCAGCTCGAGCCAGGCGCGGCCGCCCACCCACGCCGAGCTATGAACTCCCGGCGCTGCGATCAGAGTCTCACCTACGGAGAGGCGGGGGGGGACAGGACGCGTCCACCATAGGAGCAAGCACGCCCCCGCTACCGCGACCGAGAGCGCCGCTGCGGGTCTCCCGAGTTGGGTGCGGGGGGCGTGGACCGCGGCACGGAGCCTCGCCCGCCCTCGTACTCGAGCGCCGGGAACCTCGATCCGAGCCAAGGGTTGGAGCCGGGTCCGAAGATGGGGATCGGGTGGAGGGGCCGAGGTCATGGCTCGCCTCCGTCCAGACGCTCGCTGATCTTCCGAAATTCGGCCCGAGCATGATGCAGCCGCGTCCACACCGTGTTCAGCCGGCACCCGAGCAGCTCGGCGATCTCTTCGCCGCTGCGCTCCTCGAGCTCAAACAGGACGAGGACCTCTCGTTTTTTGGGAGCCATATGGGCGAGCACCGCCCGCACCTGCTCGCGAGCCGCGAGGTCCGGAGGAGAGACCTCCGTTTTGGGGTTGAACCACCCGGCGAAGGCTCGTCGTACGGCCCGCCTTCGGTGCAGCGACGCCACCTTGTTCGCCGTCACCCGGTAGAGCCATGTGGAGAGTTTCGTGGCTTCCCCAAGGGGCGGAGGACGCCTCCAGAGCGCCATGAATACCTCGTGAACCACGTCCTCGGCCTCCGGTTCCGGACACCCGCGATGCAGCGCCATGGCCAACACGCGGGGCTGATGGAGCTCATAAAGCGCTTCGAAGGCGAGCGGGTCCCCCCCTCGCACGCGGGCGAGCCAGGTATCCTCCGACGGCGAGGTCTCCGAAGTCAGAGCCGCGCAGTAGGTGCTCTCCACCATCCGGTCGCTGATGCATCGCCCCACTCGCGGCTCACCTTCATTTCGTTTTTTTGGGGCGGCCCAAAATCCAGAGGTCGGTGCCGAGGGCCAGAGCGACCCCGACGCGGGGAAGCATCACGGAGACTCCGAGCCCCTCGATCGCGAAGGCAGGGGTGAGCGGGCGGGCGTAGGCTTCGAGCGAGGTCCACGCCGAGAGCGGCCCCACCTCGAGGAATCGCCAGCGCAGGGCGAGATCTGTCCGAAGTCCGGTGCGGACGGAGTCTTGGGCACGGAAGAGCCCGGCGCCGTCCGCCGAGGCCCGAACCCACTCCGGCCCTACGCCCAGCTCAGCGCACAGCGAGGCCGAGACCAGACCGCAGGCTTCGACGGTAGGGCCCGCACGGAAGCCCTGAAGCCGGCTTTCGCCGAGATCTTCGAGGCCCTCGGACCGCCCGAGGCCCACCCCGGCCGTCAGACCCATCCAGATCTCCGGGCTCAACCACCCACCGGCTCGGATCCGAAACCGAGGCCCATCCAGCTCTCCGTCGAAGCCTGCGCCCACGGCGAGTCCCACCGTGAGCGGCGGCGGCGGCGGCCGCGGCAGAGCCGCCAGCTCGAGGTTGGTCGCGTCAACTCTGGGTCCAAAGCGCGCGGGCCCGGTGGATGAGGTGACCACGCCGAGAACGGCCGCTCCCGTGACCCAAAGCCACATGACCCAGTCTACTAGACCGAAGCTGTTCCTGGTGTCGCCCCGTGAAATCGGACTTGCGCACGGCGTCGCTCTCAGTCTTTGGACCGAGAGGGCGTGTACTGGGCGAGGAGGGCCAGGAGCTCTTCCTTACGATAGGGCTTGGTCGAGAACGCGTCGAAGCCCCCTTCGAGGCAGCGCTGGCGCTCATTCTCCATCGCGTGCGCAGTGAGGGCGACGATAGGTCCAGGATATCCAGCCGCGCGAAGGCGTTGGGTGGCCTCGTAGCCGTCCATGACCGGCATACTCATATCCATCAAGACCACGTCGAAGGCGTTGTCCGCGCGCCAAGCCTCGAGCGCTCGACCGAGCCCCTCCGCGCCGTCGGGGGCCACCACGACCTCAAAGCCGGCGCGGGTGAGCATGGCGGTCGCGATACGCTGATTGACCTGATTATCCTCGACGAGGAGCAGACGGCCGGAAAGCGCTAGGGACTTCTGGTCTGCAGGTCTTCCTGCAGGGCCGAGTTCTGCCAGCTCGACATCGGCGAGCTGAAGGGTGAACGTCGAGCCCACCCCCGTCTGCGATCGGACGGTGAGACTCCCACCAAGACGCTCCGCGAGGCTCTTGGAGATGGCGAGGCCGAGGCCGGTCCCTCCATAGAGCCGCGTGGTGGATCCGTCTGCTTGAGCGAACGGACGAAACAGCTTGGCGAGCTGCTCATCGTTCATACCGATACCGGTGTCAGAGACCTCGACGCGCACCGTCCGGTTCGAGGCCTGAGCGCGGACGGCCACCTCCCCGGCGTGCGTAAACTTGATCGCGTTGCTGACCAGGTTGAGAAGGATCTGTCGGAGGCGGGTGGGATCCGAATAGATCCGCTCGGGGAGGCTGGGCTCGACCTCAACCCTCATCCCCAAGCCGCGGGCCGCCGCCCGCGGACCCATCAGCCGCTCGACCTCATGGAGGATGTTCGTGAGCTCGGCGGGGATACGCTCCACCTCGAGCTGCCCCGACTCGACCTTGGATAGATCTAGGACATCGTTGAGGACGCTCAGGAGATGCTCTCCGTGACTCTCCACGGTTCGCAAGTGTTCCGTCAGCTGGGCCTCCTCCCGCTCTCCGTCGAGCGCGAGCTGGGCGCTTCCGAGGATCGCGGTGAGCGGGGTTCGAATCTCGTGGCTAACGTTGCGCAAAAACTCGGACTTGGCCGCACTCGCGGCTTCGGCGTTCTTTTTCGCCTCTTCCAGGGCGAGGTTCGTGTCTTCGAGCTGCCGGGTCCGCTCCGCTACGAGCCTCTCGAGAACCTCGGCTTCCTGGCGAGCCTCCGCCTGCGCCGACCGGTAGCGCTCGAGCTGGCCACGAAGCTCCCGAGGCGAGATGTCCATGTCGGCCATGACGCGAGCGAAGTGGGCGGTCAGCTTTTGTTGTTCGGCCCGGTCGAAGACTTCGGCCGCCCCCAAGGTTCGACTCGCGAGCGCCACCCCAATGACCGAAGCCAGCTCCGCCTCGAAAGACTGTCGAACCTCTCTGAGCTCCACGACCGATACCGCGCTGGCGTTCTGCATGGCGCTCCGCTCCAGGATCTGATCGAGCATCCGTCGACTCGTGCTCTCATCGATCCATCGGGCGCTGGCGTCGATCATCTTCCGAAGCTTGGGGCCGAGAGGGATATCGCGGGAGACCACCCCAACGTCCCCTGCCATACTCTGCTCTTCTCGAGGGTCGTCTCCGAAGCGTGCCGCCTCTTCGCGCTCGCGCCGGGACGGGGGAGACAAGGTCGACCCTGCCACCAGAGCCAAGACATTGGCGATGAGGGACCAGCCCAGCCCGTGGGTGACGGGGTCCAACCCTTCGATCCCGAGAAGAGCTCGAGGTCGCGTCATCGAGAGGCCGAAGAGGCCATCCTCTAGCCACCCCGAAGAGAGGACACTCATGTCGGCGAGGGCAGGAAGAAACAGCGTGTATAGCCACACTCCGAAGCCAGTGGCCAAGCGTGAGCGGGAAGGGGGCGGCCGCCGGATTGGCCACTG
>JBCBRU010000704.1:0-4475 GCA_039819565.1 Myxococcota bacterium
TTTCCGATCTCTCCGGAGAGCAGCGACGACTCCCCGAAGTGCCCCGGCGCGAGGAGCCGCGAGACCTCGTCCCGCACACCGTCTGGCCCCGTGCGCTCGACCCCCACCTCGCCATCGACGAGCAGGAAGAGCGAGCTTGCGACCTCACCCTGGACCACCACGGGCTCTCGAGGCTTCAGCTCTCGTCGGACGGCCAAGCGACCAAGCTCTCGCAACTCCTGATCGTCGAGAGAAGCGAGGAGGGGGTGCTCTCTCAACGGAGACGTAGAGGGCTCGATCGAAGCCCGTGAAATGGCGATAGGCATGGCTCGCTACTCCAGCCGCAAAGGAGCGGAAGAATGCGCCACCTTAGGATGAACTCCCTCTCCCCCCGGGAGCACTCCTCGGAGAGCGCGGCGTCCACGTTTCCCGCGCAGCGCCGGCTTGGGCTCTCAGCATGGTAGGCCGCAAACCCCATATCAGGCCTCACCTGAGCTCTGGCCTGTCGGGCCGGGCAACGCCCGAATCCAGAGCTCGAGGGGCTTTTCCGTTTCCTTGGGCTCGTCGATCTCCTTCCAAGAGAGCGTGAGGTGACGTCCCGAGGGGCGATAGCCACGGCCTTGCCAAAAGGGCTCGAGGTCCCGATGAGTGCGGGGGCGGCGGGGATGATCCTGAGCTCTGACCACGGCCGCGAAGGCCGTGTGTGAGTAACGCCCCAGCCGTTGGGCGTGGGCCTCTCGCATATCGAAGAATCGATGCCCCAAACCCAGACCGCGAAATTCGGGCAGCAGCACGGACTCGCCGAAGTAGAAGACGTCCTCTTTGGAAGGCGAACCGGCGGCGAAAGGGTCCCCAAGCGCCTCGACCTCATCGGCGAGAGGAAGGCCGGTAGACGCGCCCACAATGCGCGTGCCAGCGCGAGCGACGACCCAGAGCGCCTCTGCAGAGCGGGCATAAGCGGCCAGATAGGTGCGCTCGTACTCGAGACTGCCGTCGTAGAGATAGGGATAGTCTCGAAACACCTCGATACGGAGCCTCGCCACCTCCCCCTCGACCTGTCCGAACCGCTCGGGAGGCAACACCTCTAGTCGGACGTTCATGCGGTCATCTCTTCGCATGACGGATTCGGGATGAGAACGTGCACGGAGTGAACCCGGACACGGTTGTGCAGCACTTCGATCGTCTCGAACGGGCGTTGGCCCTCGAAGCCGAGGCTTCCCGACACGAGCAGCCCCTGGCCCAGCTCTCGGATCGACAGCTCCGGGCCTCGGGACTGGGCCTGGCGGGCCTCCATGTCTTGGGCGAAGAGCCAGGATTCGGCGATCGACGCTACCTGAGCCTGGACACTTCGGGGCTGGGACGACTCGGCCTCCGCGTCGGCCAGCCCGTACGACTGTGGCCATGCGGGGAGCGAGACAGCAGCGGGGTCCCCGGCGTGGTGATTCGCCGAGGCCCCCCGCTGGGGGTCGACATCGACCCTGAGGCCGAGGTGCCCGCCACAAAGATTCGGATCGAACCCGCTCCGGACGAAACGACCTCTCTGCGGATTCGAGCGGACCTCCGACGCGCCCGCGAGACCGCCAGTCCCCTTCGCGACGTGCTCCTGGGCCATAAAACTCCCCGGCAAGCGCTCTACGAAGGCTGGCTTCCCGTGGGTCTCGATCCCCATCAAGAGAGAGCCGCCCGCCACGCCCTCGGCGCTTTGGACGTGGCCCTCATCCACGGGCCCCCGGGGACGGGAAAGACGAGGACCGTGGCGGCAGCCATAAGTGCGGCCGTCCGAGCCGGTGAACGCGTTCTCGTTTTCGCCCCCAGCCATACCGCCGTCGACAACCTCGCCAGCAGACTCGTCGCCTACGGCCTCAACATCGTTCGGCTGGGTCATCCGGCCCGAGTGGCCTCCGAGCTTCTCGCGCACACCCTCGAGCACCAGCTCGAGCGACACGAACGGGTTCGCCTCGCCCGTCGGTATCGACGCGAGGCGGCGGCGCGCTTTCGTCAAGCCGACCGCTTCACCCGAGCCAAGCCCGCCCCTGACGAGAAGGCGACGGCCCGCCGAGAAGCGCGCGCCCTCCGCGCGGATGCGAAGAAGCTCGAAATTCAGGCCGCTTCGGACCTCATTGACGGAGCGGAGGTGGTGCTCGCGAGCCTTGGTGTCGACCCTCGACTCCTCGGCGCCCGGACCTTCGACCGCGTGTTCGTCGACGAAGCCGGTCAGGCGACCGAGGCCAGCACCTGGCGAGCCGCGGTACGCGGAACTCGTCTCGTTTTGGCGGGTGACCATCGGCAGCTTCCCCCCACCGTCAGGAGCCCCGCGGCCCAAGATGCCGGCTTGGGGATGAGCCTCTTCGAACGGATGATGAAGCAGGCCCCAGAGGCCGGAGCTCGACTCAACCGCCAGTACCGTATGCATGCCGAGATCATGCATTTCCCATCCGCCTCAATGTACGACGGCACGCTCGAGGCCGCCCCGGAGGTGGCCGAACATCGCTTGGTAGATCTCGACGGTATCCAGGCCTGCGAAGCTACCGAGACCCCCTTTCGTTGGGTCGATACGGCAGGGGCAGGCTTCGACGAGACCGCCCCGGACGGGGACGGACCGGGTTGGCTCAATGCCCGTGAGGCCGAGCTCGTTGCGCGCGTGGTGCAGGAATGGCTGGACGCAGGCCTTCCAGCAGCGGGCATCGGGATCATCACGCCCTACGCCGCCCAGGCTCAACTCCTTGAGGACCAGCTCCAAGCGTTAGGCGTCGAGATCGACACGGTCGATGGCTTTCAGGGGCGTGAGAAGGAAGCTATCGCTATCAGCTTGGTGCGCTCTAACCCCGAAGCGAAAGTAGGATTCTTAGCCGAACATCGTCGTATGAATGTCGCCCTCACCCGTGCCCGGCGGAGCCTGCTTGTCGTCGGGGACGGCGCGACCCTGGGCCGCGACCCGTACTTCGGCCAGCTCCTCACCTTTGCTCAAGAGGCCGGTCGCCTGTCCTCCGTCTGGGAGATCCCAGGCGCGGTGTGACCTGCGAAGGACCCCCTCGCTCTCCCTGCCGAAGATCAGCGTACGAGGGCTCTCCCAACATCGAGAACACTGACCTGGACGTCAACTTCGGCTTCGCAGCGATCATCCTCGACCGGGATAGGTTCGGAAGCTGAAGCGGTTGGAGATCCGGAGACGAACCCGTCGCAGTTCGGTGCGAAGCTCGCCGCCGCGGCTACGAAGAAGAGCGCGAGGAGTCGTGCGGACGCGTTCACGCCTTGACCTTGCCTCCATTGCTGTAGTGTAAACAGATACAGATTGAGCAGAGCGGAACATGAACAGTTGAAGTCAACGATCCCCGGGAAGACTGAGGGTCGCTTCCTGTACGCGGACGTTCTGGATCGGATTTCCAGGCGTATCGAAGGGGGCCTCCTCCGCCCTGGGGACCGTCTGCCGTCCCTGCGCTCCCTTGCGAGGGAGCTTGGAGTCAGCGTCCCCACGGTGCGCCAGGCTTACCTCGAACTGGAGCGCTGGGGCCGAATCGAGGCCCGACCCAAGTCCGGCTATTTCGTTCGACCTCAGATCTCCGGACGCACCGTGCCTAAGCAGGTCGGGCGCTCTCCGTCCCGCCCGGTGTGCGCGACCCTCGTCGACGAAGTCTTTACGGGCATGCAGCGACGAAGCGCCGTGCCCCTCGGAGTGGCGGATCCGACCCGGGTTCGCCCGGCCCACGCGGCGCTACGGAGCGCCCGTCGCCGAGTGGTGGCCCGGTGGGGGGAGCAGCGGATCGCGGGTTACGCACCGTGGGCTGGAGAAGGCGGCCTGCGCCGTCAGATCGCTATGCGTTATGCGGGCGAGGCGGTGGAGGTCCCGCCCGACGAGGTTGTCGTCACCAACGGTGGTCAGGAGTCCTTGGCCCTCGCCCTTCAGGTGGTGGCCCGACCCGGGGACGTGGTCGCCGTCGAGTCTCCAAGCTACCACGGCCACCTCGAACTCATCGAAGCGTTGGGGATGTTGGCGCTGGAGGTCGAAACCTGCCCTCAGGAGGGCGTGGTGGTAGGCGCTCTCGAGGCCACTCTCGACGCCCATCCGGTCGCCGCATGCCTCTTTGCCCCTGGCCTCAACAACCCCCTCGGTTGCCGCATGCCCCGGTCCGACCACCGGCGGGTGGTGGAGCTCCTCGAGGAACGCGGGATCCCTCTCATCGAGGATGATGCTTACCGAGAGCTCTCCTTCGATCGCCACCCTACCCCGCCCGGGCGGGTCTTCTCCCAGCGGGAGGGCGTGATTACCTGCGGCAGCTTTTCGAAGACGGTCTCTCCCAGCGATCGCCTCGGATGGGTCTTGGGAGCCCGGTGGACCAACGAGATCTCCCGACGCAAGCGCGTGCTCTCAGGATCATCGGCCCTCCTTCCCCAGCTCATGATCCTGAGAGCACGCGCTTGCGTCGGGAGATCTCGTTGGTCCACCGGGCTCCCAAGACCCATCCGAGGCGATCGCTGGGAGAGACCGTCTTCGAAAA
>JBCBRU010000705.1:0-4519 GCA_039819565.1 Myxococcota bacterium
CCACGGTTTCGCGCACCTGGTCCTGGAGACGAGCCTCCGAGATCGACGCCGCGCCCGAGAAGCGGAGCTTGAGCACGTAGCTGCCCGGGCCCTCGTCGATGCCGAGCAGCACCTCGCGACGCTCTCCGTCCTCAGACTCGCGCGCGTAGACGAGGACACGGGCGCGGTAGTAGCCGAGGCGCTCGTAGCGAGCGAGGATGCGCTCGCGCAGCTCCTCGAGCCCGGTGCGCGCGGTCCCGAGCTCCTCCAGCACCACCGCGTCTTCCAGCAAGCGCGACTTGGACATCCGCCGGTTGCCCTCGATGACCACCCGAACCGGCAGACCGGGATCGACAGGAAGGACGACGTCGACCCAGGGCTGCTCCGGCTCGCCGGCCACCGGGACCACCCGCGCATCCTCGATGCGCGCGTCGAGGTAGCGATCCCGGCGCAGCCGCACTTCGAGCTCCGCCTTGCGAGCGTCGAAGCGGTCGAGGTCGAGCGGCTCCCCTTCCTCGAGGCCGAAGTCCACGTCCCAGCGCGGATACGGGAGCTCTCCCTCCACTCGAACCTCCCGCACTCTGGTGCGGGGTCCCGGCTCGATGTCGAGGGTCAGCGCTACCGTGCCGCGGTCGTCGAGCGAGGTGAGCTTCATCCCGACCTCGCTAGCTCGCCACCCGCGACGGGCGAGGCGAGCGCGGAGTCGAGAGCGGAGCGTGCCAAGCTCTCGGCGGTCGATCGGGGCGCCCACCTCGACCCCGAGCGCACTCTTGACCCACCCGGAACCGAGACCTGGCGCAGCCCCCACCTCTATCCGGCCCACGACCCGCGTGGGCTCGAGCTGGAGGACGAGACGCATCGCATCGGGCCCGCTCTCGATGCCGCCAAATCGAACCTGTCTGAACCGACCGTCCGCAAAAAGGCGCCGGGTGGCGTTGCGCAACATCTCCAGATCGAGGGGCGAAGCCTCCGGAAAACCGAGTAGAGCCCGCACCTCTTCGATGGACACCGTGGACGGGTGAAAGACCTCGATCCGCTCGATACGGCGGCCTTCGAGGCGTTCCAGAGCCACCAGCGGTCGATTCCCCTCGGCCCTCGCGACGGGGACCAAGGCCGCCCCAGCGAGGGTGGCGATCAGCCACACGAGGCGCGAGCGTAGGTTTACGGATGGGAACGTGACGCCCCTCATGCCGGCGCTGACGTCATGCGTGCGCGGTGGCACGTGGGTTGCGTGCCATAGGTGAACCATTAGCCGAAAGCGAGAAGCACTCCATGAAATCGATCGTCATTGCTAGCGCAGTCCGCACCCCCATCGGCGCCTTCAACGGAGGCTTAGCGACCGTGGAAGCCCAGGATTTGGGGGCCCAGGTTATCACGGAGGCCCTCGCTCGGGCCAAGACCTCGCCCGACGAGGTGTCCGAGGTGGTGATGGGCCAGGTTCTCACCGCAGCCTCCGGGCAGAACCCGGCCCGGCAGGCGGCCATCAAGGCGGGCGTGCCCAAGGAGCGCACGGCCTACACCGTCAATCAAGTGTGCGGCTCCGGCCTGCGCACGGTCGCTCTCGGAGCTCAGGCGATACAGTGCGGGGACGCCGAGGTCGTGGTCGCCGGTGGGCAAGAGAACATGACGCTCGCCCCCCACGCGGTGCACCTGAGAAGCCCCACGAAGATGGGTCCAGCCCACATGACGGACACCATGATCGTCGACGGCCTGTGGGATGCGTTCAACGACTATCACATGGGACGGACCGCCGAGAATGTTGCGGAGAAGTTCGGCATCACCCGTGGGATGCAGGACGAGCTCGCCGCCACGTCGCAGCAGCGAGCCCAGGCCGCAATCGAATCGGGGAGGTTCAAAGACGAGATTCTCCCGGTAACGATCAAGGGCCGCAAAGGCGACACCGTGGTCGATACCGACGAGCACCCACGCTTCGGAACCACGGTGGAGACCCTCTCCAAACTCCGCCCCGCCTTCACCAAAGAGGGTTCGGTCACCGCGGGCAACGCTTCCGGTATCAATGACGGAGCCGCGGCCCTCGTACTCATGTCGGAGGAAGCAGCCCGGGCTCGGGGCATCGAGCCCATGGCCCGCATCGCATCATGGGCGACCCGGGGTGTGGATCCGGCGGTCATGGGCACAGGACCCATTCCTTCGTCCCGCGCGGCCTTGGACAAGGCAGGCTGGACGGTCGACCAGCTGGACCTCATCGAAGCCAATGAGGCCTTCGCGGCCCAAGCCTGTGCCGTCAACCAGGATCTCGGATGGTCGCCGGACCGCGTCAACGTGAACGGAGGCGCCATCGCCCTCGGGCATCCCATCGGCGCCTCTGGGGCTCGAGTCCTGGTGACGCTGCTTCACGAACTCGGAAAGCGGGACGGCAAGCGGGGTCTCGCCACCCTCTGCATCGGTGGCGGGATGGGTATTGCCCTCTGCGTCGAACGAGCCTGAAACATCGAACAGCCGCTTCGAGCGGCGGGGGAGAAGATCATGACGAAACGTGTTGCACTGGTTACCGGCGGCTCCCGAGGCATCGGAGCGGCGATCTCCATCGGCCTAAAGAACGCGGGCTACGCGGTGGCGGCCAACTTCGGCGGAAACGTCGAGAGAGCCGAACGGTTCCGGGCCGAGACGGGCATCCCCGTCTTCAAATTCGACGTGTCGGACTATGCCGCGGTGACGGCCGGTATCACGGCCATCGAGGCCGAACTGGGCCCCGTGGACGTGCTCGTCAATAACGCGGGCATCACCCGAGACGGGACCATGAAGCGGATGAGCTTCGAGATGTGGAACGAGGTCATCCAGACCAACCTCACCTCCTGCTACAACACCTGCCACGCCGTTTTTGCGGGCATGATGGAGCGAGGCTTTGGTCGCATCGTCAACATCGGCTCCATCAACGGGCAGGCTGGCCAGTACGGCCAGGTCAACTACGCCGCCGCCAAGTCGGGAATCCACGGATTCACGAAGGCGCTCGCTCAGGAGGGCGCACGCAAGGGGGTCACCGTCAACGCGATCGCGCCCGGCTACATCGACACCGACATGGTGCGCGCGGTGCCGGAGGCGGTGCTCGAGAAGATCGTGGCTAAGGTCCCGGTCGGTCGCCTCGGAAAAGCCGAGGAGATTGCGCGCGGGGTGGCCTTCCTCGTCGCCGATGACGCCGGATTCATCACCGGATCGACGCTGTCCATCAACGGCGGCCAGCACATGTATTGACCCGCGCCCCAGACCTCGGGAGATCACATTCATGACCACGGAAACCACTCAGGAGACGCCCCCGGCCGAGGAGCTGCTCCGTCGCGCGCAGGAGGCGATGCTCGGGATGTTCCGCATGGCGCCTTCGATGAGCGGTCAGCCCACGGCGGAGGCGGTCACGGAGCGGTTCCTCGAGAGCCAGCGGCGTGCCTTCGACATGATGCGCGGCTTCACGTCGGTCTGGACGGATCTGGCCGAGCGCGGTGTCTCGGGACCCGAGGCCTGGAAGCGCGTTCTCGACGACACGGCCAAGTTGATGGGAGCTCAAGCCGCCTTCGGGGGGAGCTCGGAACAACTCATGACGGCGTGGCGCGAGCAGGGCGAGCGCATGCTGGAGATGTTCCGGCCTTTCGCGGCCGCCGCTCAGTCGGCCTCCCCCGGTCCCTTCGACTCGGAGATGACGGCGTTCCTGTCGAGCCCGAGCTTCGGCATGGGGCGGGAGTACCAGACTCAGGTCGGCCATCTTTTCGAAGTTTGGCTCCGCCAGAAAGAAACCGAGCTTCAGTATCAGCAACATCTCAACTCGGCGTGGACCAAAGCATTCCAGCAGATGACGGAGCGCATGGAGGTCATGGTTCGAGAAGGGCGACGCTTCGAAAACCCCCGGGAGCTGATGGAGCTCTGGGTGCAGGTTGGCGACGACGTCTTCACCGACCTCTTCCACACCGAAGCCTTCTCCAAGGCCCAAGCAGAGATGCTCAACGCCGCCCACGAAGTGCGGAGGGGTCGCCGAGATCTGACCGAGGCGGTTCTCAAGGCCAGTGACCTCCCGACCCTGAGTGATATCGAGGTCGCCCACCGCGCGATCTACGAACTGCGTCGAGAGGTTCGCGCCCTCAAACGAGAGCTAGCTACCCTCCGGGAGGAACGATCATGAACGCGCCCGCCGATGCCCTCACCGAAACGGCCCGAATGCCCACCCGCCTTGGCGATGGCCTAAAGAACCTCCAAAAGCTCAGCGAAGAAGATATCGTCGTCGGATGCACCCCGAAGGAAGAGGTCTACGCGATCGACCACGTTCGGCTGTATAGGTACACGCCCGAAGCGAAGACTTTGGCGACCCCCTTGGTCATCTCCTATGCGCTGGTCAATCGGCCTTACATGGTCGATCTTCAAGAAAATCGGTCACTCGTCCGAAACCTCCTCGCCCGTGGGATTGAGGTCTATCTCATCGACTGGGGCTATCCGGGTCCTACCGAGGGTTGCTGGGATCGACGCCGGACTTCATCGACGCACGCGTCCAGATACTCGTTGATGTAGTCGTCAAGCGTCACCCAGCGCTCGGTAG
>JBCBRU010000706.1:0-4506 GCA_039819565.1 Myxococcota bacterium
CCGAGCGACAGCTTCAAGAGGTCAGAGGATACCGAAACCGGCTCCCCACGCTCGATGAGTGGAGAATGATCGAGCGCTGGGCAGCCCAGGCGAAAGTCAAGTTGCCACCGGATCGAACCTAGAGAGCTGATCAAGAACGCGCGTGAGTGACCTCGGCGAGGACATGTGGGCTCGGGTCGTGCGGCGAAGAGGAAGCAGGGTGGCCCCCTGTGACCGATTCGAGCGCGAAGCGCGCCCGTGCGAGCCGAGCCCGCTGGGACCGGCGAGGCGCCGCGGGAGTTCTTGATCAGCTCTCTAGATCTAGACTTCCGACGCGGCCTTGGCCTCGTCCAGGGCCGCCTGGAGCTTGGCCTCATCCTCGTGACTGAGGCTCGATTGCATCACCTGGCCCCCGTACTCCTTCACTTTGTCCACCACCTTGTCGGGCGTGGCGTTACGAATGAGCACGAAGAGGGCCGAGTTCCCCTTGTCGAGGTGACTCGCGATCTCTTTCATCATGTCGTCGTTGATGCCGATGTCGGTGAGGGCGCCGCTCACCGCTCCCGCGGCGGCTCCCACGCCGAGGCCGATCAACGGATTCATGAAAATGAGTCCGATGAGGCTCCCCCAAAATCCCCCCGAGAGCGCCCCGGTGGCCGCGAGGTTTACGGCCTGGTGCAGTTTGACCTGACCTTCGGCGTCTTTCTCGGCCACGACCGCGTCTTCGAGGTCAATGAGGTACTCGGCCTGAAGCTTCACCAGCTCGAGGCGGACCTCGTGCGCACGGTGCTGATCGGGATAACAAACGGCGATGAAGGTCGACATAGCCTGAGGCTCACCAAGCCTGGTGAAGCTCCCGCGTCGGTGCGGAGACCGCTCGGCAACGCTTGCTGCGCGGTCGGGCCTGCCCGAGAGTGCGGTGGTGACGATCGACGCTCGACTTGTCGCCCTTTACGACGAGTACTGCCACTCTGACATGTCCCGCCGCCAGTTCATGGCGCGAGCGAGCGCGCTCACGCTCGCGGGCGGGGTCTCCGCTTGTGCGGCCGCAGAGCAAATGCTGCCCGACTACTCGCGGGTGACGGTGAACTTCAACGACCCGCGTATTCGCCCGGACTACGTGTCCTGGAAATCACCCGGAGGCAACGGCGGCACGATGCGAGGCTACCTCGTCGCGCCCGCCACCGAAGGCCCCTTCGGCGCGGTCCTCGTCGTCCATGAAAACCGTGGACTCAACCCCTACATCGAGGATGTGGCGCGCCGCGTGGCCTTGGCCGGCTACCTTGCGCTCGCCCCGGACGCGCTCACCTCGGTCGGCGGGTACCCCGGAAACGATGACGAAGGAAAGGCGCTCCAGCGAAGCCTGGACCGCGAGAAGATCAAGGTGGACATGACCCAGGCGGCTCGGTTCCTGCGAGGCCATGCGCTCAGCCGCGGCCGGCTCGGGGTCACGGGGTTTTGCTTCGGCGGGGGGATATCGAATTATCTCGCTGCCACCCTCGGAGATGAGCTGGCCGCCGCGGCGCCCTTTTACGGGAGCGCGCCCGACCTCGGAGGAGTGCGAGAGATCCGTGCTGAACTCGTTCTCCACTACGCCGAGAAAGACCCCCGCGTGAACGCGAGCCGCGGCCCCTACGAGGCCGCGTTGACCGCCGCCGGGGTGAAATTTGCCTCGTACACCTACCCCGGCACCGGCCACGGCTTTCATAACGACTCGACCCCGCGCTTCGTCGCGGAGCAGGCAGAACGGGCGTGGGCACGAACCTTGGACCTCTTCACGAGAACCTTGGGCTCGCCCCACCCCGCCTGAGCGACGGCGGATCACAATTTCCGCCCGGCAGTATTAGAGCCCTCGATTCTTGAGAAGGGCTTCGACTTGGGGATCCCGACCCCTGAACTCTCTATAGGCTTCGGCCCGGTCAACGGCATCCCCGCTGGCCAGGATGATGCGAGCGAACTTCTCAGCGATCTCGGGGTTCCAAAGATCCCCCGTTTCTTCGAAAGCCTGCCAGGCGTCCGCGGCCATCACGTCCGACCAAAGGTAGGAGTAGTACCCGGCCGAGTAGGCGTCCGAGGAAAACAGATGAAGGAAGTGCGGCAGACGATGCCGAAGGACGATCTCCTTGGGCATGCCGATCTCGTCCAGGGCCTGCTTCTCGAAAGCCCTCGGATCCATCTCGCCGGAGGGATCCATGTGAAGCTTCATATCGACGATGGCCGCGGCCAAGTACTCCACGGTCGCGAAGCCCTGGTTGTAGGTAGCGGCGGCGCGCATCTTGTCGATGAGGGCCTGCGGCATGGGCTCTCCGGTCTCGTAGTGACGGGCGTACTTATCGAGTACCTCGCGAGTCAGAACCCAGTTCTCGTGAACCTGACTCGGGAACTCGACGAAGTCCCGCGGGGTATCGGCCAGCGTGGGGTAAGCGGTGTCGTTGAGCAGCGCGTGGAGGGCGTGCCCGAACTCATGAAAGAGTGTCTCAGCGTCGTCGAGGCTGATGAGGATCGGCTTCCCCTCCCCCGCCTTGGTAAAGTTGTTGTTGTTCGACACGATGGCCGTAATCGGCGCCTCGAAGGAGGACTGCTGGCGATAATTGGACATCCAGGCACCCGAGCGCTTGTACTGGCGGGCAAAGTCGTCTCGATAGAAGAGGCCGACGTGCTGATCCCCCTTCTTGACCTCAAACACCCGCTGGTCCGGATGGAAGACGGATACCGTCCCGGTGATCTCCTCGAACGTGAAGCCGTAGAGCTTATTCGCCATGAAGTAGGAGGCTCGGACCATGTTCTCGAGCTCGAAGTAGTTCTTGAACTCGTTCTGATCGAGCGCGTACTTCGCCTTACGAACCTTCTCCATATAGTAGCGATAGTCCCACGGCTCGATGGGAGATCGCTGGCCGACCTTCCGGGCGATCCTGCGCATGGCCCGGACCTCCTTGGCGACCTTGGCCTTGGCAGCCGGCCACACCTTCATCATGAGACCCATAGCCTTCTCCGGGTCCTCGGCCATGGTGTCAGACATGCGCCAGTGGGCATGGCTTGCGTATCCGAGGAGTTTGGCGCGCTCGGCCCGAAGCTTCACGATCTCCTGAATCAGCGCGTTGGTGTCTTTGTCGTCGCCGTGATCGCCGCGTGTCGTAAAAGCTCGCCATACCTTTTCGCGCAGGGCGCGGTTGGACGAGAAGGTGAGAAAGGGATCCACGGCCGAGCGAGTATTCACGACCACCCACCCCTCGAGCTCTCGCTTCTTCGCCGCCGCCGCGTACGTATCCACGAGCGCGGTCGGGAGTCCGGCCAGGTCCTTTTCACCCAAGACAATCCAAGTATCCTCGTCCGCGAGGACCCGATTGCCGAACTCGGTGAACAGCTGAGCGAGGCGCTGGTTGATCTCTCCCATGCGACCCTTCTGCTCAGCGTCCAAGTTGGCGCCTCGACGGACGAAGCTATCGTGCACCTTCTCCACGAGACGCTTCTGGTCCGGCTCGAGGCTTTCGCGGGCGTCGTAGACCGTCTTGACCCGTGCGTAGAGGGCTGGATCGAAGTTGAGGACGTCTTGAACCTCAGCGAACTTCGGGCGAATCACCCCGCTGGCCTTTTGAATCTCCGGAGTGGCGCGACTGGAGGCCAACGTGAAGAACAGAGTGGCCGTGCGCTGAATGGGCTTTCCGGCCTTCTCCAGAGCCACGAGGGTGTTCTCAAAAGTGGCCGGCTCAGGATTGTCAGCGATGAGTCGAACCTCGGCGAGCAGAGCCTGTGAGGCTTCCTCGACAGCCGGAACGAAGAGGGTGGCATCCTCCGTGGCCTCCCACGGGGGGACGCCACCGTGCGGACCCGCCCAGGGCGCTACGAGCTTCGCGTGGGGTGCGGGGGCCGAGACTGGGACCGATGCGGGGACGGACGCAGGGGCAGGCTCAGGCTCGGGGGTGGTGCTCGCGCAGCTCCCTCCGGCGAGCGCTGCCGCGAGTGCGCTGCTTCTGTACAGGTGGCTCATTTCCGGAGGGGTTCCCCCGGTTCCGCTCGCCTCGTCAACCCCGACCCCGGGGAGGAGGGTCACGAGCGCCGGGGAGACGCCCGACGTCAGGGCTTGTGCGGACGCTTGAGGTCGGCCCGCAGAGGCTCGAAACAGGCCGCGAAGGCATCCCCGACGCGCTGCCGAGTCCCGACCGAACGGAAGGCCTTCGCCTCGTGATCGGCACGATAGAGAACCCACCAGACCACGCGTGCCCCCTCGAGCACGGGTCGGAGGGTGGCGATGCGGAGGCGCTCCTCGGCGTCCGCGAGATGGATGTCGAAGCCGTTCACGTCGTTCGCAGTGACCCCCGCCCGCCGCATCGTGGCCCAGAGTGCCGGCCCCGCCTCCGGGCCCGAGACCTCGAGCTGATGTTCGCCAAAGACCACGGCGGCGCGTTCGCCGTCGCCGCTGAATAGAAGCTTGGCCTCATGCTGTCCTGTGACCACCCAAAACTCGTGCTTCGCGGTTGCGTTCATCGCCCCTCCTCCTGCTCCAGACCCGCTCGAAACCGCTTCCAC
>JBCBRU010000707.1:0-4502 GCA_039819565.1 Myxococcota bacterium
GAGCGATGCGGTGATCGAGGGAGTTGATGGGATAGTCGACCACCGAGGCTGGGTTGGTGCGGCCCGCCATCCGAGCGTGGTCGTAGTCCTCGATCTCGGCTACAGCTTGGCTCTCACGGGCTGCCAGTTCCCCAACATCGAGGACTACGACCACGCTCGGATGGCGGGCCGCACCAACCCAGCCTCGGTGGTCGACTATCCCATCAACTCCCTCGATCACCGCATCGCTCAGGTCGTGAACAGCGGCTACTCGCCGGTGTTCGACATGACCAACCAACTCGCCATGCTGCTCAGCGAGATGGTCAACAACGTCACGTCGGAGGGGTACTGGTACCAGACGAACGTCGAACGAAACTTCCTCGACTTCGTAAGCTTCGACGCCCAAGGCCGGGTTCGGGTGCCCTGGAACGACCCCGGGCAGCTGCTCCCGATCCTGTTCAACGCCACGCCCACGAACCCCGGGACGCCGCCCCCCCCGAACCCCACGCCGCCTCCCGCGTCCGGAGCTTCCGTGGCCGTGGAGCGGATCCTGGAGCGCATTCATGGAACCGAGGTCTCTCGGTACGTGTCGAGTCGGGCCCTGCAGCAGACCGAGAACAGCTACCGGAATCTCGATCACTTCAGGGTGCGGCTGGAAGAGCTTCGAAACCGCATGGCCGCGGCCGACGTGGTGGGCGGAGGGGGTGGAAACGGAAGTCCATCGGCGATGTGCGCCCCGCCCACCTTCAACGCTCCAGGCCAACTCCCCGTGGGGCGCGATGGACAGAGCATCACCACCGCGCAGATGGACACAGCTCTGGACTTCCACTTCGAGGCTTTGCTCCACAACATCCGTTGCGACATGACCCGCGTGTCCAACTTTATGTTCTCCAATTGGGAGGATGCGATCGGCGGGGCGAGCTATCCTGGCACCTCGGGCGCGATCAACGTTCACAACGAGGGGTCTCACTACGAGGGCAGCTTCGGAAACCCGAACGACTCCAACCGGCGGAACATCGGCCACGCCTACCGCTATTGGTTCGGCAAGGTCGGAAACTTCCTGTCGCGAATGGCGGCCGAGACCGACCCGGTCGTTAACGACGGATCCTCCCTGCTCGACAATTCGGTCGTCTACATCGCGAGCCAGCATGGCTCTCATGTCGAATGGGGCACGCACCAGATGAACAACACCGCCATCACGGTGGTGGGCGGCGGTCGAAGCATGGGCGGAGGCCAGACGGTGCTCCCGTCCATTTCCTCTACGGACGTCATGGCGCACGTGTTCGACGGCGAGAACAAGTATTCACCGATCCGGGGCCAGACCGTGAGTCTGAGCCGGCCCCGCCGGGAGATCCGAAACTACAACTATGACGGCGGGGACCTGGTGACGAACCTTCAGCTCGCACTGCTGAAGTTGTTCGATGCCTCCGCGGCCTCGCACGGCGCCGACGACCTCGCCCGGAGCCGTCAAGCCATCGACATCACCACGCCTGCCGCGTACGCCGCCAACCGCTAGCTCGCCCAACGGGTAGCCCTAGGGCTTCAGACCCGGGGAGGCCCTGCCCCTTCCGTCGGGCCACGGGCTCGGGCATGTTCGCATCGTGTCCTCGCTCGCCGCCATCATCGAAGCGCTCACCGTCGAACTCGGTGAGGATCGCGTGGTTTCCTCAGTTGCCGAGCGGCGAACCTTCGAATCGGACGGTCTCACGGGTCATCGCGAAGCCCCCGGGGTGGTCGTGCTTCCCCGAGAGGCCGCCGAGGTGCAGGCAGCCCTGCGGATATGCCACGCCCACCGGGTCCCGGTGGTGCCGCGCGGCTCCGGTACGGGGCTCTCGGGAGGAGCGTTGCCCAGGTCCGACGGGGTCCTGATCTCGCTGACCCGGATGCGCCGAGTGCTCGAGGTCGACCCGGTGGACCGCATCGCCGTGGTGGAGCCGGGCGTCATCAACCTCGACGTCTCTCGCGCTGCGGCCGTACACGGCCTCTATTTCGCGCCCGACCCCTCGAGTCAGCAGATCTGCTCCATCGGGGGTAACGTGGCCGAGAACTCCGGCGGCGCGCATTGTCTGAAGTACGGCTTCACCACGCACCACGTGCTCGCCGTCGACGTGGTCCTTCAGGATGGGGCCTTGGTGACGCTCGGGGACGAGACGGACGAGCGCTTCGGTCTCGATCTCCGCGGAGTCATGGTGGGCTCGGAGGGGACCCTGGGTATCGTCACTCGGGTCGTGGTCAAGCTGCTCCCTCTCCCTGAAGCCAAGCGAACCTTGGTCGCCGACTATCCGACGCCTTCGGCGGCGGGACACGCGGTCTCCGCGATCATCGAGGCGGGTATTATCCCGGCCGCGGTGGAGATGCTCGACACGCTGGCCATCGAGGCCTGCGAAGCGGCCACCGGCGCTGGTTACACCCTCGGGGCGGGAGCTGCCCTCGTGGTCGAGCTCGATGGACCGGAGGCCGGGATCGACGCGTCCTTTGCACGGGTACGTTCGCTCTGCGAGGCTCAGGGTTCGGAGAAGATCCGCGTGGCCCAGAGCGAGGCCGAGCGGGCTCTCATCTGGAAGGGGCGAAAGGCAGCTTTCGCAGCGATGGGGCGCTTGGCACCCAACTACTTCGTTCAGGACGGGGTGATCCCTCGAACTCGGCTGGGCGAGGTCTTAGCTCGTATCGCGGAGCTCGGACATGAAGCTGAATTGCGCGTAGCAAACGTCTTTCATGCCGGGGACGGAAACCTCCATCCCCTGGTGCTGTACGACGGTGCCAACGCCGCCGAGGCGGAGAAGGCCGAGGCCTTGTCCACTCGCATCGCCGAGCTGTGTGTTGAATACGGCGGCTCCATTACGGGAGAGCACGGGGTGGGTGTCGACAAAGCTTGCTCGATGCCCAAGATGTTCGGCGAGGACGATCTCGAGGTCATGCATCGTGTGAGGCATGCTTTTGACCCCGAGGATCTGATGAACCCTGGAAAGCAGTTCCCCACCCCTCGCCTGTGCGGCGAAGTCCCCGGACCCTACCGTCCCCATCCACTCGAGGCGGCGGGGCTTGCGGAGCGATTTTGAGCACCATGGTTCGGGCGCGGCCTGAGAGCCTCTCCGAGCTCGTGCAGGTGATGAAGAGCACGGCGGTGGGCGGTCTGAGCCTCGATATCCGCGCCGGAGGTACGAAGCTGGGTTGGCTTCGCCCCGGGCGGGGCGCGGACGCCGTGGTCGAGATGGCGGACCTCGCCGGCGTTGTCGAGCACGCCCATGGCGACATGACGGCAACCGCGTGGGCGGGAACGCGCTGGGTGGACCTACAGGCAGAGTTGGCTCGTCGAGGGCAGCGATTGGCGGTGGATCCCCCGGTGGGTTCGGAGGCCGAGGCGACGCTTGGAGGCGTCTTCGCGGCTGATGATGCGGGGCCCGGCCGCCTCGCCTACGGCTCGTTACGAGAGCTCGTCATCGGTGGCACCTTTGTTCTCCCGGACGGCACGGTGGCGCGGTCGGGAGGCAAGGTCATCAAGAACGTAGCGGGCTATGACTTGTGCAAGCTATTTTGCGGATCGCGGGGGTGCTTGGGGGTGGCCGCGAGCCTCACGTTCCGGCTCCACCCCATCTGTGAGGCCGAGGCCAGTCTTCGCGCTCGAGTGCCGGAAGGAGAGGGTGCGCGGCGGGCTTTAGAGCTCGTGACGGGGGCGCTCACGCCCACGGGGCTCACGGTCCAGGACGAGACTCTGCTCGTGCGCTTCGAAGGCGAGTCCGCCTTCGTGGAGACTCAGCTCCAGGTGGCCGAGGCGCAGCTGCGCGAGGTGGGCCTGGCCGCCGAAGCCTTTCATCGCGAGGCGAGCCAGAGTCTCTGGCGAGCGTCGACGGAGCGTCGTCGTGCGGGCCCGGGCGAGGTGACCCTTCACGTGTCGACGCGTCCTTCCCGGACGGGGGCCATACTCGAGCATGCGCGGCAGCTTACGGGCGCAGAGACGACCGACCTCCGCATCACGAGCGACCCTCGCGTCGGCTCGAGCTTGCTCCACATCCGTGCGGCGGACCTGGATGCGCTCGCTCAACTGATCACCGCTCTTCGGGCCTACGCGCTCGAGCTGCGAGGTCATCTCCGCCTGAGGGACGGCACCCCCGAACTCGAAGCCCGCGTCGATCCCTTCGGTCCTCTCCCTTCCGCGATCGAGGTGATGCGGGCCGTCAAGGAGCGGCTGGATCCCATCGGGCGCTGTATGCCCGGCCGTTATCTCTTTACGTAACGCCATGGCTGAAACTCACCTTGCGGCTGCCGAGAGCGCCTTCGACTCCGAACATCCTCCTTCGCGCGAACGCGTCGAAGAGTGCGTGCACTGTGGGTTCTGCCTCCCGACTTGCCCCACCTACGCACTGTGGGGTGAGGAGATGGATTCGCCGCGGGGCCGCATTCATCTGGTCAAGATGGCGCTCGATGGTGAGGTGCGTCTCGACGAAGATTTCCGTAGGCACTTCGATCAGTGTCTCGGCTGCATGGGCTGCCTCAGCTCCTGTCCCTCTGGGGTGAGGTACGAC
>JBCBRU010000708.1:0-4485 GCA_039819565.1 Myxococcota bacterium
CGCCTCGTGTCCTGCGGGGTACCTATCCAGGGCTGCGAGCTCGAGGTCCGCAGCGACGCGCGGGCCGAGGTCGAGGACGGTGCCGTCGGGTTTCGATAGTACTCCTTCAGAGTGTAGGAGCTTCGGAGCGCGATCTCGCCCACGGCACCGTCCTCGACCTCGGCCCGCGCGTCGCTGCGGACCTCGAGCTCGCAGCCCTGGATAGGTACCCCGCAGGACACGAGGCGCAGGCCTCCCGGCGCGGGGCGCGCCTCACCTCGAGCGAAGGCTTCCGGGTCGACCTCGACGACGCGAGAGGGGACCCCCGGCACTCCCGCCGCGGTGGCGGCGAAAGCATTCTCAGCCATGGCGTAACAGGTCCACAGGGCCTCGGGACGTACCCCGACGGCGCCGAAGCGGGCCAGAAAAACCTCGTGACTCCCCGCCTGCACCGGCTCCGAGCAGTTGCTGAAGCCACGCATCGAGGAGAGATCGAGACCTTCGAGATCGCGATCTCGAACCCGCCCGGCCAGCAGGTTGTAGGCAAAGTTAGGCATCCACGCCAAAGTGCCGGCGTCCTCTGTGATGAGCTCCAGGAAGCACCTCGGCTGGCTGACCCAGGCGAAGGGGTCGAGAGCCGAGACGGGGAGGCCCTGGGTCAAGGGGAGAAGCCAGGACGTGAAGAGTCCCATGTCGTGGTACAGCGGGATCCACGAAGCGACGCGGTCGGCCTCTCCAAGCCTCAGGGCCTTCGCGTAGGCGTCGCACTGACGAAGCACCATCCCGTGGGTCAGCGCCACGCCCTTTTGCAGCCCGGTACTGCCGGAGGAGTGCTGGACGAGAGCGAGGTCTTCGGAGCGCCGCCGCTCCCAAGGCGGCGCGCCCGTCGCCACCACCTCCAAGGTGGCCACGTCGATCACCTCGCCGGCCACCGCCTCCCGCACCGCAGGCGCGAAGCGCGCGTTGGTGAGCACGACGTCCGGGGCCATCACCGTCGCGACGTGACGCAGGTGCTCGAGATACTTTTCGGGCGAGATCTTGGCGCTCGGATGGGCGTGGAGGGCGGGGACTCCGCCGGCCAGAAAGGTTCCGAGGTGAGCGGCGAGGAGGTCCAAGCCAAGGGGAAGAACGATCAAGGTTCTTGGGGTCGAGTAGGCTTCCAACCCCGCCGCGACGCGGGATGCGGCCGCGAACGCCGCCTCCCGCGTGAGCACGTGCTTGTCCCCTGTCTCGAGATCCCAAAAGCGCCACACCTCGGCGCTCGGATTTCGCTCCAGGTGCTCGAGAACGCGATGGACCAGAGTCTCGGAGCTCACCGCGTCCTCGTGCGCGTCGACGTCAGCACCGCCGCGAGCGCCTCTCCCACCCGCTTCCCCAGCTGGGCGTTGGCGGCGGGCTCGTAGTGAGCCTGACTGTCGAGGAAAGCCTCGGCCTCCAGGGACCAAGAGGTGTCGACGATCTGGGCGTGGGTCCGAGCGGCGACTTCCTGCGCGAGATCTCGCCCCGTCACGCGTCCCTCCTCGAGACTCCGCGGCCAATCGGCCGGGGCCGTGGGCTCGACATAGAGGATCATCTCAGTACCCCGTACGGCTAGGAGCTCGGCCACAGCGATGAGGATGTCGATCTGATCGCGGTCGACGTCCTCCGGTCGCAACCCCGGCTTCACGAGCGTGGGGGTACGGTCCGCGAGGACTCTTCGCGCCCCCACCACCTCGAGCTGATGTCGATAGGGAGAGAAGAAGGGTCCCAGCCCCGCCAAGCCGCGATCGACGAGCAGATGGGTGAGGAACGGTCGGTAGTGCTCGACCTCGAGAACCCGGAACAGAAAGCGCCGACGGGGCCCCGCGTGGGAGCGATCGGCCGCCTCGAGGCGAGCTCGAAGGCGTTCGAAGGGCGCCCGCGACGCCTCTGGGAGTCGCTCCGTCAAGCCCGCGAAGAGCGGCCAGTTCACGGAGCAGTGACGATACTTGGAGAGCCAGGTCTGGACCTTGCCTTTGGAAAAATAGTCCTGCCCGACGGTGAACACCACCGCGTCGAAGGGCTCCTCCCACACCGCCTCGAGAAGCATGAGATCCTTCACGAGGAGCCGACCGAACCAGGCCAGATTCTCCACCCGAGCTCCGGGCACCCGCGCCGCCAAGCTGCGCTCCGCATAGGCGGGGATGGTTTGATCGGCACGGACGTAGCTCCCGATGGTGCCGGAGTCTCCGAACATCAGGACTCGAGGGCCCGCCGGGGCCTGCCGAACCCGATGATGACGGGTTGCGAACCGAAAGTCGTCCTGCGCATAGCCTCCGGCCACCGGGTACAGACGGAGACCGTCCTCGAGGAAGGCACGGTAGGCGTCGGCGCCGGCGCCCCGCACCCAAGCCCCCACGCCGCGATCGATGACGAAGAACGCCACCGCCGCGGTCAGCAGAGCGATGAGAGGCCGGGGCACGGAACGTCGCTCCGGAGGGGTGGCCCGCCCCGTCTTGCCGCCGAGGGCCGTCACGAGGGCGTTCAGGCTCAATCGATCCGGCGCCATGACGCTCTCGGGCACCGCCACTCCGAAGCGCGCTTCGAGGTCCACGAGCAAGGTCACGAGCTCGATCGAGGTGAGCAGTCCGCGCCGCAGGAGGAGCACATCCGGCTCGGCGTTCGCGACCCGATCGTCCCCGAGGGACGCGGAGATGGCCTCCCGCACCTCGGCCACCGAGACCTCGGGCGGCTTCGTGGCCGTCACCCGCCCCCTCCGAACAGGGCCCCCATCATGTCCAGGCGACGCGCCAGGGGGAGCGGTCCGACGGGGAGAAACAGGACCCACCCCGCAGCCACGAAGGCCTGGGTGGAGAGCCAGGCGAAGGCGCGGTAGGGGCGCGTCTCCCGCAGCGCGGGCGAGATCCGGGGGACCGCGGCCCGCCCCCAAATTTGGTGAGCGGCGAGCCCGGCCCCGTGAAACAGCCCCCACAAAAGGAAGCTCGCCGTGAGTCCGTGCCACAGCCCGCAGACCATCATCGTCAGCACCGGCACCGTGACGGCGGTGAGCAGGGCCCCTGCGGCCGGCAAGATAGCTTTCGTCAGTGGCGTGTAGATCGTAGCCCGGAGCCAGCTCCCGAGGGAAATGTGCCAGCGCTGCCAAAAGTCGGTGAGGCTTTGGGCCCCAAAGGGCTGACTGAAGTTTTCCGGGACCCGCTCTCCGAAGCCTCGCGCGAGCCCGATGAAGATCTCGGAAAAGCCCGCAAAGTCGAGGTAGAGCCAGACCCCGGACGCGAAGGCTCCGAGCCACAGGCCCAGGGCGGGGACGTGGGTGAGGGCGTAGGCAAAGGTCGTGTTCGTCGAAAGGGGTACGGCTGGCCGCAGGAGCTGAGCGGCCCCCAGATAAGCAACGCCGATCAGGATCCGAGAGAGCCCCGCCCGCAGGTCGTCGGCGGTCGGTCGCGCCACCGGGGCGGGCTCCGGGGTCGGTTCCGTGACCGGTCCGGAGAAGAAGGTGGGAAAGAAGAAGAAGTACCGAAGGAGCTCCCCCACGGGAAGGTCTCGCGGCACCAGCAGGGCCCGTACGGAGCGAAGAAAGGCATACGAGAGCCCGAGGAAGCGGAGGTCTCGAGTGAGCAGGCGGTCCACCCGGCCGTAGCCGCTGCTGAGCTCGAGCTCGCCGCGAAACTGGAGGGTGACGATCGTGAGCACGACCAGCGCGGCGCCGATGTAGACGCCGCGAGAGGCTCCCGCGTACCGCCGACCGAGGACCAGAGCGGCGCTCCCCGCGAGGTAGCCGAGAGTGGCCAGGACCTGACCCGTGGCGAGAAGCACGAGGCCGAGATGCAAGCCCCCGATTCCCAGCTCGAGCCCTCGCACCGAAAGGGCGCGGCTCGGCTCTGCGGCGGCCGTGGTCACGCCGGATCGCCCCCCAGGCGCTCCGAGAACGCCTCGAGGAGCCGCGCGAAGGTCCGCGCGGACTCGGCGTGGAGCATGTGGCCGGCGGACGGAATGATCTCGACCTCGGCCCGCGGGAGGGCGCGCTCGAGGGTCCGCAAGGTGGCCCGGAAGTGAGGCGCGGAGCGCCCTCCCCCGAGGAGCAAGGCGGGGACCTCCAGGCTCCCGAGCTCGGAGTAGCGCGGGACGTAGGCCATGAGCGCCTCCGAATCGAGGCGGATGGACGCGAAGGTAGCGGCCGAGCGCTCGCGCCACCGGGTCGGCATCGCCTCGAAGGCCTCCTTTCCGAGCACGGTGCGGAGAAAGAAGGCCCCTGCGGCCGGCCCGTCGACCTCACTTCGGAGCCGGTCGAAGGTCTCGAGATAGCTCTCCGGCATGGGGGGCGCCTCGTCGCTCTCCGGGAGCGGGGGCTCGATGAGGACCATCCCCCGCACCAGGTCCGGGGTGGAACGCACCATCTCCAGGACACACACCGCTCCGAAGCTCGAGCCCACCACGATCGGGGCACGGGTGTGGCGGCGCACCACAGCCTCCAGATCGGCGGCGTGCTCAGCCACCGTCCAGGACTCGACGCCGTCGGGGAGGGGGCAG
>JBCBRU010000709.1:0-4481 GCA_039819565.1 Myxococcota bacterium
GTTGCATATGGCCAATATGCGCCCTTCTCACGTGAACGCCAGGGGCGAAAACTGCCTCACCACTTATGCAACTCATCACCCTGACAGGGGACTAGAGCCTCAGTCCGTAGCGCTCGGCTTTTCGGTAGAGGGTGCGTCGGTCGAATCCAAGGACCTGAGCGGCACGGGTCTTGTTCCCTTTGACCGCCTCCAAAACCCTCACGATATGGCGTCGCTCGAGCTCTTCCATCGACGGTAGCTCGGCCTCGAGAGCTTGCTCGTCTCCGGTCGACGCCTCGAAGGAGCGAACTTTCTCAGGGAGGTCCTCGGCCGTAATCTCGTCGAACCGGGTCAGGGCCACGCCGCGCTCGATGCAGTTCTCGAGCTCTCGCACGTTGCCGGGCCAGTCATAAGCAAGGAGCTTTCGAGCGGCGCTCTCGGCGACGCCTCGCACCGGGCGCCGAGAGCGCTCGGCAGCCCGCTGGACGAAAGCTTCGGCGAGCAGGAGCACGTCGCGACCTCGAGCCCGGAGAGGCGGCACCGCAAGGTGGACGACATTTATTCGATAGAAGAGGTCCTCGCGAAAACGACCGTCCTCCACCGACTCCTCGAGATCTCGATTCGTCGCGGAGATGACCCGAGCGTCGTAGCTCTGCTCCAGCCCACCCCCTACCGGACGAACGCGTCGCTCCTGTAGGGCCCTTAGCAGCTTGGCTTGCACCTCGAGGGGCAGCTCCCCAACCTCATCGAGGAACAGAGTTCCGCCGCTGGCCTCGAGGAAAAGCCCTCGCTTGTCCTGTTGGGCGTCGGTGAAAGCTCCCTTGACATGACCGAAGAGCTCACTCTCCAGCAGCGTGGCCGGGAGGGCCGCACAGTTGATGGCCACGAAAGGTCCCTCTCGCCGCAAGCTTCGATCGTGAAGAGCTCGGGCCACGAGCTCCTTACCCACCCCGCTCTCGCCGGTCACGAGCACGGGGACGTCGGAGGGGGCCACCCGCGTCAGTAGATCCTGCAGCTCTCGAACCGCCCGGGACTGACCGAGCATGTCCGCCGAGGCGTGTTCGCCCAACACTTCGGTTCGAAGACGCTGGATCTCGGTGGACAGGGTGTGGTGGCGCACCGCCCGTTCGATAGCCACCACGAGGTCGTCGATGCTCACCGGCTTGGTGAGGAAGTCCGCTACGCCGGCTCGAATGGCGGCGATGGCTCGGTCCACGTCGGCCCGGCCGGTGAGAACGATCACCGGCACCCCCGGCCCCTCGGCCACTCTCCGCGCCAGCTCGATGCCCGTCATCCCGGGCATCTCCAGGTCGGTGATGACCACGTCGAAGGTGGCTTGACGGAGGCGTCCGAGGGCATCCTCAGCACCGGAGGCGCTCTCCGCGGCGACGTTCTGTCGGCCGAGGGTGAGCACCAGCATTTCTCGGGTCGAAAGATCGTCGTCGACCACCAGCGCGCGCAGGCTCACGGCCTCACAGCATGTCAGTCGGTCGAGGCGCGGTCCAGCCGGTCGGTCAGGCGACCGCCGTAGAAACGAGCCCGCGAGTTGGCATTCCCGCGCGCGCCGCACGCCCACCCGGTCGTTCGCATCGTCCAGGACGAGGGTGTTCCCGTTGAAACTCTGGTTGCCCGCGGCCCCGCCCCCGCGGTGGAGGCCCTGCCCTTCCGCACGCCACCGAAAAAGAGATGTCGGCCGGCGAGGGCGCGCATCAAAACCTCACGACCCAGGACGCCCCGAGGTCTCCGGGCCCAGGGCCCAAGTCGGCCCTCGGAGGGGCGTCCGGTCCATCGAGCAAGAAGAGAATGGCTGCGGTGACTCCGAGGACGCCGGCCCCGATGAACCCGGCCGTCATGACGAGTTCCGCGTCGTCGGCCGCGTCGAGCTCATCACCGCAGTTTTCGTCCCTCGTCCGCCCACCGTCGAGACAGCGGTCATCGTTGTAGTTGTCGACGTGGCCGTTGCGGACGAGCAGAAAGGCCACGCCCACCCCGACCCCGGCCGCCGCTCCTCCGGCGGCCAGGAACGCAGGGACGGTCAGGTCGGGCCCACCCGTACGAGAGGCTTGAAGGGATGCGGAGGGCCCGACGACGGCGGGCTCGACCGCGGAGGCCGTCGCCCCTCCCGAGGGCGGTGACACCCCCGAGGGCACCGCGGTGGCGACCGGAGGAGGCGGCGCGGCCTCCTCCGTCCGCTCTACCAAGGTGAAGCGCTCGCGAGCTCGGGTCCCCGCCTTGACCTCGATCTGACGGGACATCGGCCAGTAGCCCTCCGCGGAGATCTCCACCACCACGGTGCCCGCCACCACCCGGACCGGCTCCGCGAGCGGGCTCCGGCCGGCGGCCTCGCCGTTGACCCGCACGACAGCGCCGCGAACCCCCGGCACCTGTACCGAGAGGCTCCCCAGGCGCTCGCGGATGGTGACCAGAGCCCCCTTGAGAGGGGATCGATAGCGGCGAATCCAGCGGCTCTTGGGTGCCCCCGCGAGCGCCTCGACGAGGTGCTTTTCGGCGTCGACCCATCTTCCCAGGGCCTGCTCGGCGAGAGCGATCTGGGCAAGGGCCCGAGGACTCTGGGAGGCGGAGTAGGCCGCGCGAAAGGCCTCCAGAGCTTCGGCGTCGCGCCCCGCCTCCCGAAGGCGGATACCTCGCTCGATCTCCTCCCGGGGGGTGGCGGCCTCCGCCATGTGGGGCAGCCCCAACAAGGTCAGAACCAAGAGGACCCCGCGCGTCCTTGCGGCCATCATCGGATAATCAGAGCCTCGTTCGTCCCTCGACGCGGCTCCTCGGCGGGAGACGGGGGTGTCGGCTTTCGCGGGGGGCGCGACCGCGGGGAAGACTTCGGTCGCGCCACGGGCCGCAGGGCCACCTGCGTCTCCGGGGGAGCATCGGCAAACCGGAGCGTCCGAGACGCGTAGCCCTCGGCGGCGATCTCGAGCACGTGGGGCTGGCCATCCTTCTCGAAGGTCTCCTCGAACACGCCCACCCCGACCGCCTCGCCGTCGAGGGTGAAGGTGGCGTGGTCCGGCACCGCCTCGACCCGCGCCCGATACGTCTCCGGCAGGACCGGCGCGGGAGGGGGCGGCGGCGCGACCTCGGGCGTCGGCGACTCTGGAGAAGCCGGGGGCTCGAGCGGCACCGCCACCACCGGGGCGGGCGAGGTGCCATAGAGGACGTAGGTGCCCGCGCCGACGCCGACCGAGAGCAGGAGCAGTCCCAGCACCGCCAGCATAGGAAAGCGGGGCGGGACATGGAGATTCGATTGGGTGCCCGCGGGGCCCCCCACGGTGAGGGCGGGGTTCAGCGGCTCCCCTTCCATGGGGGCGGGCGGGCGACCTTCGATCCACGAGGGGCCTGTGGACAGGCCGGAGGCCGGCGTCACCGGTACCGCGTTGGCCACGCGACCGAGCGCCGGCTCCACCATCGCCGCCACTCGCGGGCTGGCGTAGGGAAGCAGAGCTCGTCCGAAGTCGAGAATGGACGGGTGTCGATCGTCAGGACGCCGAGCCATCGCCCTCAGGAGGGCAGCCTCGAAGGGGGCGGGGACGTCCGAGACCAGCATCGCCGGCGGCTGAAAGTCACCCTCCACGATCTTGTGAAGGATTTGATACATCGAGTCCGCGGTGAAGGGCCGCTCGCCCGTCGCGCTTTGATAGACGATGACGCCCAATGAGTACTGGTCGCTTCGAGCCCCCACGACCCCTCCACCATGCGCTTGTTCGGGCGACATGTAATAGGGCGTTCCGAGGACGGCTCCGGTGGCCGTCAGTCCATCGAGACCCTGATCGTCCACGATCTTGGAGATGCCGAAATCCACGAGCTTCGGGACGACCTCTCCGTGGTTCCCGAGCGCGAGAAAGAGATTCGAGGGCTTGAGGTCTCGATGAATGACGCCCGCGGCGTGGGCGACGTCGAGCGCGCACACCACGGGGAGAATGAGATCGGCGATCTCTCGGGGAGGGAGACGGCGGCTGCGCTTGAGGTGGACCCCGAGATCTCTCCCTTCGAGATACTCCATCACCAGATAGGGCGTCCCCTGCTCTTCTCCGACGTCGTAGATATCCACCACGTGAGGATGTCGGATGCGGGCGGCCGACTCCCCCTCGCGGCGAAAACGCGACCGGACCTCGGGAGCTGCGGCCACTCGGGCGTGGAGCGTCTTGACCGCGACCCTCTTCTTCAGCTCCGCATGGCTCGCCTCGTACACCGCGCCCATGCCTCCTCTCCCCACCAGACGCTGAATGACGTATTTGCCAAACCTCGAACCGGGGGCGAGGAACTCGTCGTCAGGATGGGTGCGAGAGGTCACGGGTCCGCTCCGGGCCAGAGACTATCAGACCCGGTCCCCCCGCGAAGCGTCCACCCAGACCTTAAATCCCCTCTGAATGTGACGGAGCGCTCACGCAGAGGTGATTTAAGGTCTGGGTGGACGCTTCGCGGGGGGACCGGGTCTGATAGTCTCTGGCCCGGAGCGGACCCGTGACCTCTCGCACCCATCCTGACGA
>JBCBRU010000710.1:0-4480 GCA_039819565.1 Myxococcota bacterium
ATATAAGGAAGGCTCCGAAAGAGAGATATGTGTTCGAACCTATTCAGCAAGTAGGGATTGTTTCGAGCCGCAGGAGCTACAGCATGCCGCCGATGATATAGTCTGGAGGCACTTGTCTTCCAGTCCCTCGCTCAGTCATCGCCGGAACTCTCCAGAACTCGGGTGGCTCTCTCGAGACCACCTAAACTCTCCACCCAGACTATATCATCGGCGGCATGCTGTAGCTCCTGCGGCTCGAAACAATCCCTACTTGCTGAATAGGTTCGAACACATATCTCTCTTTCGGAGCCTTCCTTATATTACGTAGACCTTGTCTCCAACTTCGAGAAAGTGTTCCGCAGGGCACTGCTCATGAAACGCATGATGGCGCGTCGGGCGGCGGTCCCGGAGGAAGATCGTCCTCTCGTGCCTACCTCCGAAACAACGCCACCAGGATGCAATACCGCGAACTCAAGGCTGCGCAGCAACCGCTGGGCAGTGGCGCCGTCGAGAGCGCGATCCGAATGATCGTCAACCTCCGGTTCAAGAGCGCAGGCAAGTATTGGCTCCGCGAGAACGCTCAATCCATGCTCCTCCTGCGCAGCTACCTGAAGTCGGGGCGCTTCGATGATCCCTTCGATTGGTCCGCCTCGTAGCCTATCAGCTGGGGGCCCCGTGCCCTCCAGACGGCCCCCAAGGCGCCCATCGCCGATGGTTTCAGCATGACCTCAGATTCGGACTACGCCCCAAAATCAGCGATACGTACTCGACGTTCGAAACTTAACTTTCCATTGCCGATATGCTATCCAGTATAATACCGTTGTCGACGATTGCGAAGCCAGCGTCTCCATGTAGATTTTCCCAATCCTGACCGGGCGATGAGTATGCCCAGAGCTCTTCGGATGGACGCTCGAGACATATCGCTCCTTAACTGCTGGTTCAGCTTCAAGTACCGCTCCTTGCCTATAGTGGAATAATGCTCGACTTGACACTGCTCATGGAATGCTGCGTACCGCGTTGGGCGCCGGTCTCGGAAGTAGATGCTTCCTTCTGCCGGTGGGGTCCCTGTTGTTGACCGGGTCGTTTCCAAGCCCCGCGTACAGGTTGACCGAGTCCAGGTACCCAGCGGGGTCCCTTTGAAGGAAATCACAGACCCCAACGCGACTTCCCCGCCTTCAAGCCGGATCTCTTTTATGCAGACGCAGACTGGAGGGGCAGGTTGTCCTGACACATGACCGCGCGATGGGGGAGGCCCAGGCGGACATAGAGGTGTTGTAGCCCAGGCCGGACCGGTTCTGCGAGCAAGGCATCAAAGGACAGACTGGACATCCGTTCCCCGCGTCGAGAGGCTTCGAGGGATGACGGTGTCCACCGAGCACGAGCAGCTCGTCGGTCTCTTCAGGGACCGCAAGGAGCTCCTCGCCGAGCTCCTCGCGGACCTCGGGATCGAGGTCGTGGGCGAGGGCGAGCCCGAGGGCGACGGTAACGATCTCAACCAGCCTAAGGCGGTTCAGGCGAGCGCCGACCTCGTGCAGCTGTTCCGCAAGGCAGGCGAGGTTGTGGAAGCGGCGGTCGTCGAGGTTCAGCTCCGGGTGGCGCCGAGGAAGCGGCGGCGATGGCCGATGTACGCCACCACGCTGGGAGATCGACACGACTGTCAGGTTCGGGTGGTGGTGGTCGCTCCGGACGCCAAGGTGGCGGACTGGGCGCGCGAGCCGATCCGTCTCGGAGGCGGCAACGAGTACCGGGTGACGGTGCTGGGTCCGACCGAGATCCCGCGTCCGAGCTCATCCGAGGAGCCGGTGGAGCGCCTTCTGCTGGCGCTTCGTGTCCATCCCGATGCCGACGCGGCTCAAGTCGCGCTCGGGGCGACGAATCGGCTCCCCGTCGAGGACCGAGCCGACTACATTGATGCCGTGCTGGACCTCCTCCCTGAGGCGGTCCGACAGGAGGTGATTGAAATGGTGACCACGCGCAAGCGTCTCTACCCGCAGACCGATTTCGCTCGGGAGCACTACGGCAAGGGCCTCATCGAGGCGCTTCTTCGGGTTCTGGGCCGTCGTTTCGGTGAGCTCTCCGCGGAGACCGTGGAGCGCGTTCGCACCGCCGATGGGGACCAGGTCCTTATCTGGTTGGACCGGAGCCTCGACGTTGCCACTCTCGAGGCGGTCTTTGCCGAGCCTCCCCCACCCTCCGAGTGACCGGCTCTCGGTAGCCCACCCTCCGGAGGGCTTCATTCGCCCGCCGGTGCCGGTGCCGGTGCGGACCTTGGGCAAGGGCGGCTAAGGAAAAGGGGGCGTAGACCCGCTTTAGGAGTAGACCCGCGCTTTAGCGGCCCTCGTCCTCCTCGGGGTCTCGCCTCGACGGCCCCGCTTGGCGCTGGGATGGGTGAGCTCATGCACCTTTTTGAGCTGGGCGATAAAGACGTGGGTGTACACGCTCGTGGTCTTGAGGCTCGCGCAGCATCTGCTGGACGCAGCGCACGTCCGCCCCGCCCTCGAGCATCAGCGTGGCCATGGTTTGGCGAAACAGGTGACAGCTCCCCCGCTTGCCGAGGTTCGCCGCGTCGACGTACCGCGTCACCCGAGCGCTCAGGGCGTCCGCCGACGGACGCGCCACGTACTGATTGATAAAGAGCGCCTCCTCGTGGCGGTCGACCACCCACTCGGGACAGACCTCCACCAGGTATCGGTTCACCCTGTCCAGGGCCCGCTCTCCCACCGGCACCCGGCGGTTTTCGTTCCCCTTGCCGTGCCGAATCACCAGCACCCCGCGCCCGAGGTCGAGGTCGAAGCGGTCGAGACTGCACAGCTCCGAGCGCCGAATCCCCGTCGAGTACAGGACCTCCAAAATGGCCCGGTCCTGTACCCCCGCGTCCCCGCGTCCGTCTCCGCTGAGCTGCGCGGGCCTCCGAGTGAAGCAACCAAGCAGCCGAGCCTCGTCCGTTGAATCCGAGATTCGACGGCACGGGGCATCGTGCAAGCGCGGGACGGATGGCGACCGGTCCGCAGGGAGCAAAGCGACCGAGGACGACGCGCTTCGCCCTTGGCCGGAGGCCAAGCCCCGCCGAGGAGGACAGCGGTCCCGACCGTTGCGCCCACGGGAGGTACGGCGACCGGGGCGACCACCCTCTTAGACCAAGGTCAGTCACTCTCTAACGCCGGAGAGCTCATCCGGCCCGAGATAATCCTGAAGAACCTGGCGAAGAAACCGCTTGAGGTCGGAAAGTGAGTGAAGGTCATCTTGGTCGATGAGATCGGCAGAGGCGAGAGATTGCCAGTCTTCAAGGTTATCTTCGGTCAAGGCCCTATACTGAGATACAAGCTCGAGTCTCTCCTCCTCGCTGCCAAACCATTCGCGGAGCATGACTGCGGCTTGGGCATCGTCAAGATTCGAGCCGGGATCGTAGAGGCGGAGGACCGCTGCTATACTTTGAAACTCGCGCACTTGTCTTACCTATGACTGGGAAACATGGTGACTGGTCCCCAGGTTCGGGTGCGGGAATTCCAGACGAAGAAACCCTCAACCCTTCTACTCGAAAAGGCAGGCGCACATGGACGTCGTAGAGCCAACGAGAGATCTGGGGTCTACACTCCGACTATCGAGCCGCTCCTTGGCAGCGGACCAGAAATGCTGTGTCCCATTTACAGTCGCCGGCGCCCGATCTTCGTTCGCCCCCGACTTTTGTCTACTGGGTGCGTCTTCGCACGACCTCGACCGAGCTAACTCTGAACTCAAGACATACTAGAAAGGGAACCACCGCACAGCTTGAGACATCCCCGAGGCCATGACGCTCGACCCGCAAGGTATCACCTGCTAGCGTGAAATGCACTCTGCCTGGCTGGTCAAAGAGGCTGGTAGAGCTTGTGCGTCGAGACGCAGTTCGGCACCGCGCCACAGACCTTCTTCTTTTCCTGAAGAAGCCCGTCCACCCGATACCGGTAGGTGTACTGAATCGCCCCCTGCGCGGTGGCCTGGGCAATCCCAATCAGCCGTGAAAATCCATCATACGTGAGCGTGAGGGTCCCGTTCGGATGCGGCAGCGTCTGGACGTTGCCCAGGCTGTCGCGGTCTTGCGTCTGCGTCCGCGCGAACCGGTCGAACGCCGTGTCCGGCGCCATGGCCGGCCCGGTGCCCCGAGTGGCGACCGAGGTGAGTCGGTCTCCCGTGAAGCTGTAGGTCCGCCCGTACGTCCCCTGCAGAAAGTTCCGGTTGCCCACGACGTCGTCCGCGGCGGACGCCGTGGCCGTGGGCGGCAGCGTCCCGGACAGGGCTGCCGACGCGAAGCTCGGGAACACCACCAGGTTTCCGGACGCCGCGATAGTGGCCGTCGCGCCCTTCTCCGTCCAGCGCAGACGCCCGTCGCCGTCGTACCGAGCAAAGTCATGGGTCTCCGCGGCGGCCCCCTGACGCGTGGCTCGCCGGGTGATCTCTCGCCACACTTCCCGGTCGCCGCCCGTGTAGTTGTACGCGTGCTTGAAGGCGACCGTCTCCGGCGTGA
>JBCBRU010000711.1:0-4477 GCA_039819565.1 Myxococcota bacterium
CACGGTCCTGCCAACGCGCTCCTCATGACCGGGTGCACGTGGACCAAGGACGTGCCGCGCGCCAACGCGGCCACGATCGACTGGACGTTGAGGAACGGAATCCGCCCCGGGAAGCCGTTTGGGTAGAAGTGGTTCATCAACGTCCAGTCGATCGTGGCCGCGTTGGCGCGCGGCACGTCCTTGGTCCACGTGCACCCGGTCATGAGGAGCGCGTTGGCAGGACCGTGATTGGAGCGCCCCGTGAGACCTCGGTAGAAACCTAGCTTGTCGCGAAACGGGGCGAGTGGACTAAGCGGGCCGGTGAAGTAGGAGCCCTGCTGCCATTCCGCGGCCACCCCTCCGCCCAAGGTTGCGGTGATGACGCGGGCGGCCGGACTTTGATCCTGGGCTCGGGCCCGGGAGGGGAGCATCTCCTCGAGGAGTGGAAAGGCCACCATCGCGCCCGCCCCCCGGAGAAAGGTTCGCCGACCGAGGCGGACCCGCCGCCAACTCCCCCTCGATGGTTGATCTATAGTCATCGCCATGTCCTTCGACGACGCTACTACAGGCTCGAGGTGGTCGAAGATCGGAAAGTCCCCTCCGCCGGGGCCAAGGGCTCGACCGTCGTTCTCGGTTGAGGCTCTCAACATCGAAAATTTGCGTGAGCCGTTTTTGGGCCCCCTTCCCACGACCCCGGAGGTCGAATCGGGAGCCGACGTTCAGGGCGAATCCACGGCGACCTCGAAACGAAGGTTCGCCATGAGGCAGCCGAGGGGCAGGCTACGTTTCGTCGATAGGCCGCGCTCGCGTAGCCAGCCCCGAGTCTTGGTATCGCTCCTCCGCGTCGAACGAAGACACTTCTCGACGCTGTAGAGATGGGGACGGTGTCCATACGGCGCGAACAGCGCGTCGAGCTCCGGGTGCAGGGGCTGCTGACGCGTCGTCTCCACCACGTACTGGTGAAGCGCCAGGCCTCTCCCTCCCGTCCGCTTGGTCCGCTTGCTCCACTCGGGGTCTTCGGCGGCGAAGCGGGCCAGTCGCTCGGCGTAGGGCGCGTAGGCGTAGGGGCTGAGCTCCATCCGGAGGGTGGTGTCCTCGAGGACGAGGCCCCGGGCGGAGACGAGGTGATCGAGCATGACGCTGAGCGTCGAAGCCGAGGTGGGACCGGGTCCGTCAGGCCCCCATCGCACGCGTAGCTCCCGAGACGTCGGTCGCCAGTGCCAGTTCGGGTGGCCCCCCTCGAGGGGGCGCGTATCCACGAAGGTCTCGTAGGACTCGACCCGCACCTCAAGTATGAACCGGTCGGCGACCGTGGCCGTCCCCGTGACCCAGGGGGCGCCCTCGGCCCGGTCGGAGACCGTGAGGAGTCCTAGGCCCAGGAGTATGGCGTGGGCGCATCGCACCCTCGCTATACGTCCATCCGGGTGACCTTCGGTCAATGCGCGAGTACGTTCAGCGCGCGGTGTAGCCGCCGTCGACGACGATCTCCGACCCGTTGACGAAGTCAGACTCGTCGCTGGCGAGGAAGACCATCGCGTTGGCGATATCGGTGGGTTGCCCGAGACGCTTCGACGGATGTTGAGCCGTCCAGAACTCCTCGGAAGCCTCGTAGCTCTCGACCGCTCCGAGGTCGACCGTGCGCTGCAAGAGCCGGTTGCCCATCGCGGTGCGGATGACCCCGGGGTGAATCGAGTTCACTCGGATGGGATAGTCCAGTCCCGATGCCTCGAGAGCGGCGGCCTTGGTAAGAAGTCGAACGCCACCTTTGGACATGCAGTAGGCCCCGAGGCCATGGAAGCCCCGGAGGCCAGCGATCGAGGAGATGTTGATGATAGATCCACCCGTCTCCTTCATCTCTTCGAAGCCAAAGCGGACCCCGTAGAACACGCCCCACTCGTTGATCTTCGAGAGACGCTCGAGATCCTCGGTCGTAGTATCTTCGATCGTCTTTACGATCTCGATGCCGGCGTTGTTGACGATACATGTCACCGCGCCGAACTTCGACTTTGCGAGGTCCAGTGCGGCTCTCCAGTCCTGCTCACTCGTCGTGTCCTGGCGGACGCCGATCGCCTTGCCGCCCGCCTCTCGGATCTGCGCGGCGACCCGCATAGCTCCATCCTCGTTCACGTCCGTCACGACGACGGCGCCGCCCTCCGCGGCCATGACCCGAGCCCCCGCTTCGCCGAGGCCTGCCGCCCCGCCCGTCATGAGTACAACCTTGTTGTCCAAGCGTCCCATCTGCTTCTCCTCCTGCGGCCGATCCAACGACCGCGTGTTCGACGTTCCCGTTCGGGAAGCGCACGATGCATCAGTGGCCGTCGCGCCTGCGGCGACCCACTCTCAAAATCTCCAGCCAACCCAGGCGGGGCTCTCGACACTCGCTAGTAAATCAGTACGCATCGGACTTCGATGCTGTGGCGGTCCGGCGCGTCCCGCGGGGCCCTGGGCTCCTCGAAGGCACTGTGGAAGTTCATGGTGCAGAGATCTCCTTCCGCGTCGGCTCGGTCCCCGGATGACCCCGCGAACACCCCGGCTGAATCCCACTGCTTGATCAGCACCGGTTCGTTCCGATTCAGTTCGGAGTAGAAGAACCATTGGTGCCGCGGGGAGTAGTGGGCAAAATAGTTCTCCCCAATCCGGTCCTCATAGTGGAGCTCGAAGACGACGAGATCCTCCGGGGCCACGGTCTGAGCGTCGACGAACCCCAGCGGATCTCTCTGGACCGGCTCCTCCCCAATGTTGCGCCACACATTGACGAAGGCGAAACGGCCATTCTCCAGAGCGGACTCCGCGAGCTCGGGCGCCACGAGGGACTGCCCCTCGGTGAGAAAGGGCCGCATGGTGTCATTGATGCGAGGCGGACGGGATAGGTCCCGCAACCGCTGGGGGGCGCTGGTCAGCGTGTAATCTCCGTGTACGACTCGGATGGGTCCCTGAACTTGCTGTCCGCCCTCGATCTTCTTCTGCTCGCGTTGACCTTCGGCCCAGCGAACGTTGTGGTCGAAAGCGAAGACATGGGCGGCGCCGGTTGCCGTCTTCATGAGATCCACGCAGGTCGGATAGTATCGCCGCACGATGTCACCGTGATCGAGGAAGTCGATACCCTCGAGCAGAGGAGCGTCGAAACGGCCGAATCCATTCCGGTGTAGAGAAGGGGTGAGGTCTCCGCTCAGCGTTCGAGCGTCGACGACATCCATCTCGTGCGCGTCGGGAATATATCCCTTCAGCTCGGAGTCATCGCCGTCCGGCGCTCGGTGAAGGGACACCCGTCCGTTTCGGTGGAGCGAGTGGGGAACGGAGGCGTCGATATAGTTGAAGACCGACCGTGCTGCAGGCTCCGTCCGTCGCTGATTAAAGCTCACCTGGGTCATGACCGCCTCAGTGCTTCGCGCGCTCGGTAGTGAAGCCTTCTCCGACCCACGTCTTTTCCCATGAGGGCAGCTTCTCGATGCCGTCGAACATCCAGCGTCGAATGTTGCGGTAGGGTTCGAGGGGCAACTTCTGCCAGCTGTGCAGGTGCATCGGCGCCGCGAGCGCGATGTCGGCGATCGTGGGAGTATCGGTGCCTACGACCCATTGGTTTTCCGCGAGGCGTGCCTCCAAGACGGCGGCAGCTTTATGGAACGTTGCCTCTTGGACCTCGACCGCAGCGGGGTCCGTCTCTCCGCCCAGCAGGGGCTTCACGCAGTTCTCGACGAGGAGCGCGTAGTTGGCGGGAAACCACGTCGAGCTCTCCCAGAGCAACCAACGTTGCGTATCCGAGCGCTGGATAAGGGCGTCAGGGTAGGCCGCGGTGTCGCCCACCTTCTCGGCTGCGTAGGCGAGGATCGCATTCGACTCCCACAGCACGAAGCCCCCGTCGACCATGGCCGGCAGGCACGCGTTGGGGTTGATGGCGGTGTACGCTTCCTCCTTGTGCTGTCCTGTGAAGTAGTCGACATGCTCGTGTACGAAGGGGACCTGCATCAGGTCGAGTCCAGCGAGGACCTTTCGGCAGTTCACGGTGATCGGGTCGGCGTAGATCTTCATTTTCTTCCTCCTCCAGCTGCGATCAGCATCTCGTGGGTTCTCGGAACCGAGCCATGCTCGACCGTCCGAATGCTGAGGTCCTGGCGTCCCGCTGGTGGCGGGCCACGAGGTCTCGTATACGTCCCCACGCCTCGGCTTCTTGGGGATTGACGCGATGCGCAACCTCACCTCCGATGGTTCCTCCGTCCGAGATGTCGGTCCCATCGTCCCGACCCGGCCTTGACGTGGTCGGGGGCCACGGCATGCTGCGATTGTGGCGTATGTGAAAGCGAGAGACCGAGAGCCGCTGTCTGACTTCGACGTGCTGTCGTCGGTCTTCGAGGCCGCGAAGATCCGCGCCACGACGTCCGGGCTTCATCGGCTCGGGTCCTCGTCCCATCAGCGCTTCGACGGTGCTGATGAATCACAGCTCCGTCGAAGCGCTGATGGGACGAGGACCCGAGCCGCTGTCTGACTTCGACGTGCTGTC
>JBCBRU010000712.1:0-4461 GCA_039819565.1 Myxococcota bacterium
CGGCCGCCGCGGTGCGGGTGACCTGGGGCGGAGTGGAGCAGCAGCTCGACAAGGCTATGGAGCTCCTGCGGCAGGGCCCGGCTTCGCCCCCAACCCGGAGCCGCGTGGGCGCCCTTCTGCATCAGGCTGCGGAAGCCGTGGGGTCGATCTCCCCAGAATCCTTGACGGATCTTCCCCGAGAGGAGCTCGACGCTTTGGGGCTCCGGCTAGGGCGTCAGCTGGATGACCTCCTCGAGACTTGCCCTCCCTTCGGAACACTCACCGCGTGGGGAAGCGCCGGCGTCCGCATCATCGAGGCGATCACTCGTCTCGCCCGACGACTCGACCGTTGCCGAGGGCTTCCGCTCTGCGACTCGAGGGCAGCGAACGCACTCGAGGCGCAGCCCCCGAGAGATCGCGCGGAGCTCGCCGTTCAGCTCTCCGCCCTCGATGCGGGTCGCCCGCTTTCGGTGTCCTCGACGCTTCGCCGCCGGTTGAAGTTGACGGTTTCGTCTTCCTCGAAAACCGACCGATTCCGCGTAGAAGACAGGTTGCGAGAGAAGAAAGGGCAGCTCATCGCAAACGCCGTCCGCCAAGGCCTTCTGACGCCGGCGGAGGCCCTCGACGCCCTCGAGCAGGCCTCGCCAGATCCACTTCTGGCGGCCTACGCGGAAGGTTCCTGGCCCGACCCCGGCTCCCCTCTAGAGGCCCGAAACCTCCGGAATTTCCTGCTTCGACAGGGCCTTCACCCGTCCCTCGCTTCCACCTTGCTACGCGTCGGCATCGCTGAAGGAGACGGGCCTACGGACGGCAACTGGGAGCGGACGGTCGCCGACCGCATCTTTTCCCGGCACGTCGTCCCGGACCGAGGCGGGGCTCGAGCCCTGGCTCTCCCCCACCTCGAACACTCGGACGTCGAGAGCTTGGTGAAAGAGCTGACCCTCCGCGCGGCGGAGCTCCCGCGCGCCCGTCGAGAAGCCTTGGCCCACCTCCTCATCGAGCGGCGAGAGGAGGCGGAGCGCTCCGCACGATCCGCAGGCCTTCCAGACGTGAGTTTCGACGGCGTGGCCAAGCTCGCGGAGGCCCTTCGGTCGGCGCGGTGACGTCCGGACCATTTAGTTCGCACACTGTCGCACTCTTTTTTCGCGGCTGCCGAGAACCTCGTCATGCCGAACGTCGTCTCCGCTGATCGCCCACGCGCCCAACGGACGGGCGCGCCCCCCGCGGACAGCCCCAAATCTCAGGGGACGGGGACCAGGAGGGCGGAGAACCCGGCCCTGGACTCTAGCGTCAAGGACGGCTTCGAAGTCGAGAAGACCCGACGGGTCCGCAAGCATCGGATCGACCGATCGGGGGCCACCGCTGAGGCAGCGTCGGTGGCCGAACCCCTGGCGCCGGGGGACCCCCGTACGTACTCGGACATCAATACCCTCGCCTCGGACCAGAATCTTCTCACGCCCCTGTTCCCCGATCTCCTCGTAGACCCTAAGGGGCCGGACGCCTACAACGCCTCGATGATGAAGGCCATTCGCGAGGCGAAGTCCTTCGTCGTGGTCGAGGGCTACGATCTCAATCGGGACGACTTCGTCGACGCGCTCATCAAGAAGGCTCGAGAGGGCGTGGAGGTGGCCGTCCTGTTCGACCCTGTCAACACCCCGCGTGAGGAGAAGAAGGGCCAGCTCCTGGATCGGATGCGAAAGGCAGGTTTACCGAACCTCCACGTGGCCGAATACGGCATCGTCCCAAAGTCCACCAAGGCGGGATTCGATCAGATCCTGCACGTCAAAAAGGTCATCACAGACACCCCCGACGGTTCGATTGCCGAACATTCTGGAGGCATCAACTTCAGCCCCAACTCCATCCACAACCTCGACTTCGGGTGGCGGGCGGAAGGGCTCGCCGTGATCGATTCGCTGCGCCGTATCGTAAGTCACTGGCAAAGTACGACCGGGGATTTTCCGATCGACCTGAAGAAAATCCCGGACTGGAACTTCGTCGAGTCCAACTCTCGAGCGAAAGCCAAGACCGCACCAGGCGGCCCCGTCGAAATCGAGATCGCGAGCGCCGGCAAACTCCCCATGGAGAAGCCGCACACCTATTCGAAGGCCAAGCTCACGGAGCGGGCGCAGCTCGGCAAGAAGATCATCATCTCAGCGGAGCAAGCATCCAAGCCGGCCGTCCAGGAGACCTTGGCCATGGCCGTCGAGAACGGCTCCCGGGTGTGGGTTATCGAGAGCGCCAACGAGGACAAGGAGGCCTTCGCGCCCACCAAGAAAGCGCTCAAGGACATGGGCGTTCAGGTCTTCCACGAAGGGGACGTCATTCTCGAGGACAGCTACTTCGAGCTCGTCTGTCGGGAGCTCGATCAGGCGATCCGCGACAAGTCGCCGATCCAGATGGCGGCCTTTGCCCTATCCCATCCAGAGATCATCGATCGCCTCATCGCCGCTCACGATGCGGGAAGCGACGTCCGAGTGGTCGTGGATGACCTTCAGATCGATGGGAGCCTCATCAACAAAAAGGCGATGGCCCAGCTCTCCGCGGCTGGGGTTCCCGTACGTGGCGTGGACCGGGACGTGAAAGCCGAGATCGCCCGGGAATGGGGCGGAGACGCCCCACAACTCAAACTGCACGCGAAGTATCTAGGGGTCGGGGGCGACCGAGTTCTGGCGGGGAGCGCGAACTTCTCCGACAACGGGATGAGCAACAACGTCGAAGACGGGCGCCTCATCCGTTCCGAGGCGGTAGCCAAGAAGGTCTCGGACACTCTCTTCGAGCCACTCTGGGCAAAATCCAAGCCCGTCGAGCCCATCCGCGTGGTTCCCGACCACCAGCGGGTGCCGCTCCTCGACCCGGTCCCGGCGGGGACGCCGCCCTCGGATGTCACGATCGTCGTCATGGACTTGGAGACCACCGGCTTCGTGGCCAAGCATGACGACCGGCTCCTCCAGATAAGCGCGCGGGCCATGAAGCTCGGCGCCGACGGCGAGGTCGAGGTGCTCGAGGACTTCGATCAGGTGGTGACCCCCGGCATCAATCAGCTGGGGCACCCGTTCGCGATCCCCAAGCAAATCTCGGCCCTTGTCGGTCTCGACGAGAGTAACCTGGAGTCTCGCGGAGCACTCCCGGTGCAAGAGGCGGTCCTCGCGTTCATCGAGTTCATAGGACGTCAAAAGGAGGGCGGGCCTACGATACTTGCGGGCCAGAATCTGCCCTTCGACATCAGATTCCTGGACCACGTCCTCTCTCGGGAACAGCTCGGCGTCCCAAAGGGCGACGACACGGTGCACTACACCCTCGACGGTCCGTACATGGACTGCATCGATATCTCAAAAAGGGCCTTTCCCGAGGCCGACAGTCACAACCTCGACGCTCACATGGCGAGGCTCGACGTCCCCTTGGACCCGAAGCTTCCTCGACACGACGCCTTCCCCGACGTGGTCTATACGTCGGAAGTTCTCGGCAAGCTCATTTTCAAAGTCGAAGCCAAAGCCATCGACACCCTCCTGCCCCCCGATCTCATCGAGCTGGACGGTCCGCGAATGCTGTTCTCTTCCCCTCGAAAGAGCGGCAACGCGCTGCACGAGCTGAACTTCAACGACAAAGACAAGCTCCAGATCGAAGTGCGAGATCCGCGCTCCGGGAAGCTCGGAGGCTCAAAGCGGGTCTATGACCTACAGGTCACGGGGCGAAAGAACGGCCGTCTCGAGGTGGCGGTGACGACCGGACGAGGGGACCGAACCGAGGTGACCAAGGGCTGGATCGACGAGGGCAACCTCACCTTCCGCTCCGGGGGGCGTTTCTATCACAAGATGCGCCAAGAGGGTCAGGCTCTCCCCAAACCCACCATTTTGACGTCTTGACCGTAGCTTCCGTGATCAAAGGTCCCCACGCGAATCAGAGCGGGACCGCGCCGCCCCCCTCATGAAGGTTCGGGTCCCTGACCGCAGACAGCATGTGGGCGAGAGCGGTCTGCGCGCTGGCCCCCGGGGTCGCCTGGGCGGGCGTGTAGATGAGTGGACTCTTGGAGGCCCTCAGGACTTTCTCGAACTGTGCCGAGACCCCGGCCAGGCGTACCTCGACCCCTCGGGCCTCGAGGTCGCGTACGCTCCGCTCCAAACCCTCGAGCGCGGCGAAGCGGAGCTCGTGGGCGTGACTGACATCGATGACCAACTGGCGAGCGGTTTCCGGGAGCTCGGCCGCCAAGCGCTCTAGGAATCTCGGAACCGCGGCGTAGTAGAGGGTCCCGCTGACTTCGGCCACCACGGAAGAGGCGGCGCGCGCGGGACGATACTCCACCAGACCTTCCTCGGTCGGGGCCAACCAAGTGAGACGAGGCTCGGCGGTGACGCCCAAGTGGATCAACAAGCCCAACCCGGAGCCGAGAAGGATGGCGATCTCCAAAGGGAGAAGTAGGGTGCCGAAGTCAGCGGGACCCTCTACTACGCCGCGGTTCCGAGATTCCTAGAGCGCTTGGCGGCC
>JBCBRU010000713.1:0-4460 GCA_039819565.1 Myxococcota bacterium
CCAGCGAACCATCGTCGACCGAAGCGTGCCCGAGCGCATCGTCGTCAGCCAAACGGACCGCCAGGGCATCGCTCTCGGCGCCGCCACCCTTATTCTTCGCGAAGCGCTCGAGACTTTCGAGATCCCCCTCGACGCCGTGCAGGAGGCCACATGAGAGTATCCAACCCTTTGCTCGTCGGACTTGCTTTGATGATCACCGCCGGATGTGGCGAGAGCAGCGACGCTTTCGCTCCGCCAGAGCCCTTTCGTCTGATTTGGAGCCAAGAGTTTGATGGCGACGCCGGTTCTTCTCTGGATCGCAGCATATGGAACATCGAGATCGGTCGAGGGCCCAACAACGACGGCTACGGCAACAACCAGCTCGAGTTCACGACGGAGCAGACCGACAACGTCTCCCTCGACGGGAATGGCAATCTGGCCATCACCGCGCTCCGACAAGACTTCGCGGGCCAGCGCTACACGTCGGGACGGATCAACACCCAGGACAATTTCTCCCATCGCTACGGGCGTATCGAGGCCCGCATCAAGCTCCCCGTCGGTCTGGGTATCTGGCCGGCGTTCTGGATGTTGGGGGCCGACTTTTCTCAGGTAGGTTGGCCGCAGACGGGAGAGATCGACATCATGGAGTACCGAGGGCAGGATCCTCAGGTCGTCATTGGAAGCGTCCACGGTCCAGGCTACTCCGGCGGGGGGGCCATCTCTCGGAACTTCCGACTCGACTCGGAGCAAGGCTTCGACGCCGACTTCCACGTCTTCGCGGTGGAGTGGGATCCTAGTCGCATTGCCTGGTGGGTGGACAACCAGGCCTACGGATTCGTCAACGCGCAGGATGTGAACGCGCGCGGCGAGTGGGTGTTCGACGACCCATTCTTTATACTCCTCAACCTCGCCGTGGGCGGAACTTTCGTCGGAGGTGCGGTGGGACCGGACTCCATCTTCCCGCAGACCATGCTCGTCGACTACGTTCGGGTGTTCGAGCGGACCGAGCCCCCCGCGCTGCCGGGTGGCCCTCCATCCTGAGCTGCGCGACTCTCATCGTCGCCTACCTCGGTAGGCTTCCTCTTCGCCGAACGACCACGCGGCGAGATCCATCACCCGGAGGGGCGGCTCACAATTCACGCCGGGCGCATCTGGTAGATTGATCTCTTCATCAACGGGGGAGTACAAGTCGCCGCCTCATGAAGGCGACATTCGCGCTGATCTCTTTCCTCGCCCTCGCGGGCTGCGCGACCCCGCAGTCGGCGGCGACGTCTGCGGCCGACGGCGAGGCTTCCAGCTCTGAGGAGAAGGTGGCCAAGGCAGACGACGCCGGCGTTCGCTGCTACAACGTCAAGGTGGTCGGGACCCGCATTCCGAAGCGGGTCTGCACAACCCGAGCATCGAGAAACACCGCCGATGCCAACAAGCGGACCATGATGAACCAGTCCCTGCGATCCGTAGACGCGGCTCGAATCACCGGCCAGTAGACGCCCCGGACGCATGCGGAGAGCCTCGACCCTCCAGCCGCAGAAGGCTGAGCTCAGGCTTGGAGGGTCGAGAGCCCGACCTGGGTCGCCAGCTCTCCGTAGTCCGTTAGGGCCTGAAGATCGGGGCGAAGGCCCCGGCCGTGCTCCAAGAGCTGACGGGCCGCCTGAGGTTCCCCTCGGCTTATTCTCTTCCGCACCTCGAAGAAGAACATATCTACGGTGGAGGTGCCGCTGCTCAGGAGCTGTTCGAGGAGGTCATCGGTCTTCGCCCGATCCCCCTCCTCAATGGACAGTGCGGCTAGGTTGTTGAGGATTTTGACTCTCGTGGGATGACCCTCCGGGTAGCCGTCGAGCGCGCGGAGGTAGTACGGGCGCGCCTCGAAGTAGCGCCCGAGAGACCACAGCCCGTCTCCCATGAGAGCGTGGATCTCCCAAACGCGAGACCCCGCAAGCCGCAGCTGGTTCTCCGGCTTTTTCCAGGCCTCGAGAGCGTCGCGGCAGGCTTCAACCCCCTCGCCAGCACGTCCTGCCCTCATGTAGGCCTTTGAAAGCCCGAACAACACGTCAATGTTTCCCTCGAGCCGCGGGCGCATGGCGGCCGCGGAAGCGATGGCGCGATCCGTGGCTCCCTGATGGTCGTAGGCGGCGAACAGCGACGTAGCGATCAGAGGGAGGAGTTCGTGGGCCTCGGCCGGTAAGGTCTCCGCCAGCCGCTCGAGGACCACCACCGCTTCGTCGACGCGACCACAGAACAGCAGCTCGCGACCTAAGTAGTACCGGTACAACACGTCGTCGGGTCGCTCCTCCAGCGTAGCTTCGATGAGGGGTAGCGAGCGCTTGGTCTTATCGCGTTCCTGGTAGATGCTCGGGTCATATCCATAGTGGCGGATGTGTACGCCGTCGACTCGGACTCGGTTGAACGTCACGTCCCGCCCATCTAGAGCGGTCAGGCGATTGTGGACCCGTCCCCTGAAGCCCACGTTGGGGTGGCTAGGATAGATGCGGTCCGCCCAGAAGCTCTCGATGGGGACGTCGTCGAGCTGCAGGTTGTCGATACGCACCATGAACTTCTGGTACGGAAAACTCTCAGCGGGGACGAGGTACCGCCGGAGCCGATCGGGGTCCGGGCCATCGAGGCGCTCATCGGCATCGATGTGAATCACCCACTCACCGCCCACGTGTTCCAGGGCGTGATTTCGAGCTTCGGCGAAGCTGTCCGTCCATGGAAAGTGATGGACGGTCGCGCCGAGGTCCTGAGCGATGGTCACCGTCCGGTCCGTGCTCCCGGTGTCAACGACGACCATCTCGTCCACCCATCCTTCGACCGAGCGAAGCGCCTCCTCCAGAAATCTCTCCTCGTTCTTCACGATCATCGCGAGGGAGAGTTGCGGTCTGCCTTCGTTCATCGCTCTAGAGAGTCGGACGCGCGCGAAGGGTCTGGAGATCGCCAGCGGCCACCGCCGCAACAGAGCCAAGGTCGAGCTACAGCGCTGCGTCGACGCCGACCGGGCTTGACCTCCGCCTTTCTCCGTCAACCCCGCACGATTGACGTTCGCGCCCCATCCTTTCAGCCTCCCCGCACGAAGCTACCCGCCCGTCGGATACCGCTCGAGTCGGACCCTTCATGGCCGATCTCGTCATCGGAGGACAAGCCGGGCCTTCCATCCTTGCGTCCGGTCTCAGGGACCCATCGCGAAAGCTTCAGTCTGACGTCATAGTTCCGATGTACCAGCCTGAGTCATGGCCTTCTCCGCGGTTCATCCCACCCATCGATTTCAAACCTGGCAGGTATGGCCTGGATCCTACGATAACCCAGCCACCGTAGATAGATACCAGTTCGCTGGCGACCCCGCCTTCGCTATCAACAAGCAGACCCCGATCGCCTCGATGGGCTCCTGCTTTGCCCGTGAGATCAAGACGGTGCTCCTACGGATGGGGTTCAACTATATCCAGGAGGAGGCGCAGCACTCAGCCTCGGTTCACGCGAGCGCCGCTTGGGAGCGCGTCTACAGCACCTTCAGCATGCGGCAGATCTTCGAGTACACCTTCGACGCTTGGACTCCGGAGCTTCGCTGGTGGCACTGCCCCCAATCCGGGTGGACCCAGGACCCCTACCGTCGCACCGTAGTGTACGACTCACTCGAGCGCGCGGTCGCGGACTTCGAGCACCATCGAGCGTGCTCACGCCGGGCCCTGACGAAAGCAGACTTTCTGATCCTTACGCTCGGCCTGACCGAGGTCTGGCAAGATCGGCTCGATGGTTCCGTTATCAGCCTGCCTTCCGGGCCATACGTCAAGGAAGGGGGAGATATGAGTCGATATGAGTTCAAGGTCAGCCGCTACTCCGAAAATCTCCGGAATCTGGAGCGCATCCACGAATTGATGGCCACGCACAACCCAGGCTGCAAAATCCTCGTAACGGTCTCCCCCAACCACCTCTGGGCGACCTTTCGTGGAGATCTAGACGTGGTCGGCGCCAGCTGCAACTCGAAGTCGACGCTGCGAGCGGTCGCGGACGAGTTTTGCGACGGGCACGACAATGTCCATTACTTCCCGTCCTACGAGATCGCGACCATAACCCAGAGCCTCCGAGGGCAAGCCGTCTACGCGGACGGGCCCGAGAACTTTCATGTCCATCCGGACACGGTAGGGTTCATCATGGAGCAGTTCTTCCAGCGCTACGCGGTCAGACCAGGCGAAGATTGAGGAGGGCAGGGCTCATCAGCTCCTTCTTGCTTTCTCGGCGCGGCTTGATGGCCTCGAGATCCATCACCATCTCGAGCACTACGTTTCGGCAGTACTTCTTGCAGTCCTATAGCTACTTTGCTCAGCCGACCTATTGGCGAGCCGATTACGGGTACCGCGGGGACTGGCAGCCCCGTTCCGTGGACCTGCTGGTCGAGCGGAAGCGATGGGAGGGGCAGTCCGCAGAAGCTATCATCGAGGCGGTCATGGAGCGCCGAAACGTAGTGCTCGAGATGGTGATGGATCTCG
>JBCBRU010000714.1:0-4450 GCA_039819565.1 Myxococcota bacterium
CGGGCCAGTCGAGCCAGCCCGCGTCCCGCGTTCTCCATCATCTGCAGGAGGATGATGCCGAAGTCCTCGATCATGGCTCGGTCCACTTCGATCATCTGTTCGGTGGAGAGGAAGGGCACGGTGTCGGCGGGAACCTGGGGCCAGCTCATGGTGAGTCGTTGGGTTCTACGGTTGAGACCTCGCCGCCGTTACCGACCGGTCCAAGGCTGGTGTCCTCGCGAGAGGTAGGCACGCGGGGCGCGTCACTCCGGCTCTTCGGCCGTCGATACCTCGCCTCCGTGACCGATCGCGACCTCACCGCCGCCGACGGGCTCTCCGCGAGCCCGCTGCAAAGAGCGTTGCATACGCACGAGGTCCGCGCGGGCGGCCGGGTCCAACCCGTCGCCGGACTCCCCGGAGTGGAGAGCTCGCGCGGCGCGGGCTCTCCGGCGGCTCGCCACGAGCAGAGTGGTGCTGCCTCCGAGCACGAGCGAAGCCACGGCAGCGGAGATCAGCAGCTCCAGTCCGAACACGGAGAGGACGGTAGCTCGACCCAGGCCCTCTGGCACGGAGTCTCGTCTGGAGGCGCGGGCGAGCTCGGCACCGTCTCCCTCCGAAACAGGCCTGGCCGAGCCCGTATCTTCCTCCACCCGGTCCCGGAGGTGATTCAGATTTGACTAAGAGAATATCAAAATAGAACGAATTTTTCGTGCGGGCTACACTCTTTTGCGGGGCCGCCGATCGGCCATCCCGCATGCGTTCGAATCTCGTCCGAGCTACGCTGTTCGCGAGCCTGCTGGGGGCGGCTTGCGGAGGGGACTCGAGCTCGGGGCCGTCGTCCCCGGCGAACGAAACCCCCGCTCCGAGGGATCCCGATTCCCCCACGGCGGCGGTCAGTGGGCCCCCGCTCGTCGACGAGTGTGCGCTCGGCCAGCACGACTGTCACCCTAGCCTGGGGGTCTGCACGGATCTGGCGGAAGGCTTCGAGTGCGCCTGCGCGCCGGGCTACGAAGGGGACGGTCGGGGCTGCGATGACGTCGACGAGTGCCGCGCTGCCACCGACGACTGCGGCGCGAACGCGGTATGTGACAATGTCCCCGGTAGCTTCATGTGCACTTGCAACCCCGGTTACAGGGGCGACGGCCTAAGCTGCGAAGACGTCGACGAGTGCGCCCTTGGCCTCGACGACTGCGGTCCAGGAGGGGCGTGTGTCAACGCGCCCGGCGGCTACGCCTGTGCTTGTGATTCGGGCTATGTCCACTCTGGCACCGAGTGCGTCCCACGCTTCGATATCGTGTTGGTCTTCACCTCTGAGCCCTCCGCCGAAGCGAGGGCCGCCTTCGAGGCGGCTGAGTCTCGTTGGGAGAGCCTGATCGTAGGCGATCTCCCCGATCTGGACCTCACTCGCTTCCCCGATGCAGCCGCAACGTGTGGGGTGCCGACGGGCTACGAGGACATTGATGACCTCGTGATCGAGGTGCAGGTGACGGACATCGACGGCCCCGGCGGGATCTTGGGTTCGGCCGGGCCTCGGTGTGCCCGCGCGGATACCTCGCTCCCGATCAACGGGGTGATGATCTTCGATCGTGCGGATAGCCAGCAGCTCATCGCGACCGGGACCTTCGCGGCGGTGATTCTCCACGAGATGGGCCATGTCCTCGGCTTGGGCTCCTCCTGGGCTCCTCGTGGGCTTCTCACTAACCCTTCCTGCCCTGGGGGGGGATCCGGGAGCGGAGCCGATACAAGATACATCGGGGCGGCGGCGGTTGCGGCTTGGCAGGAGCTGGGGGGCATCGGTGAGGTCCCGGTCGAGAACCGTCTCGGGCCGGGAAGCTGCGACGGCCACTGGCGCGAAGACGGTCCGCTCTCCGGAGAGCTCATGAGTCCGCTGCTCTCCCGAAACAATATCCTGAGCATCATCACGCTCCGCAGCCTCGAGGACCTGGGCTACGAGGTAGGACCCGACTCGAGGGCGGATGGGTTCAGCTTGGACGCTGCGCTCCGCCTCGGCGATGCGGGAGCCCCCGTCATTAAGCTCGAACACGACATCTATCGAGGCCCGCGCTACGAGGTGAGGCCCGATGGCGCGCTGATCCCGGCGCGCTGAAAGCTATCTGTCAACGCGCGACGTGGTCCGCCCGCGAGGTGCAAGATTGACCACTCGTTGGGATCACCAAGTGCAGGTCCTGCTCGATCCGCGAGGTCCTGGACGCGCTCAACCGGCGGCAGGGCACGTCCTCGACGTCGGCACACCTCTTGAACTGAGGCCGGAGCATGAGCCCCGAGTCTTCTCAGGTCACCCCCGCGAGTTCAAAAGTCGACTCCGACGAAGACGACGTCGAGCTCGAAGACACCTTGCGCTCGCCGCGTCCGGATCTGTCGGAGGACGAGGAGATCACGGACGTATCTCGCGTCCGCCCTTCCGAACTCCGCGGCGCGGAGGGCGACCAAGAGGACTCTGAGGAGTAGAGCTGCCTGGCGCCGCTACTCCACCGAAGCTCGTGAGGGATGAGGTCGTCGATCTCGATCAGCAATGGCCGTTCTTCGATGTGCGGCGAGCCAGAACCGTGAGGCAGCGGTGGAGTTCGTCTAGGTCCCGCGCAGCTGGTCTAGACGCCAGCGCAGCGTTTCTATGCGGTCTTGACCAAAAAAAGGCTCGCCGCGAAGGACCATGGTGGGCACGCCCCAGTGCCCGGCCTTCTCCAGGTCCCGCTGGTTTTCTTCGACGGTCTCGAGGTGATCGCCTCCTTCAATGGTCTGGTCGAGTTCGTCGAGATCGAGGCCGACGGCTTCGGCGGCTCGATGCAGGTGGTCTCCTTCGACCCACCTCTCGGTGCCTCCAAAAATGAGTCGGGAGACGGCGCCCGCGAAGTCGAGGCCGCGCCCCCGGCGCTCGGCCTCTACCCCGAGTTTGCTCAGGCGAAAGATGTATGGTTGCTCCGCCGCTACCTCGAAGGTCTGGTAGTCCTGCACCACGGGGTCTGGTGAAGGCGGAAACTTAAACGGTAAGCCGAGCTGCCGAGCGCGTCTTTCACTATCCAGGAGGATGTACATGACGCGTCGGCGGTCGGCGGGGTCGAAGAGACTCGCTTTGGCCCGAACCGCGATAGGGAGGACGGGGCGAAGTCTCACCTGAACGTCGTATGCTTCCCGCAAGCGCAGAAGGTCGGGAGTGGCGAGGTAGGAATAAGGGCTTCTGAAGGACCAGAAGGTATCGATGGTTTCGGTCAAGGCTCCTCCGCGATGAAAGCTATTCTGGGGCACTGCCCACCCTCCAGACCCAGGCTCGCCAAAGGCTCTTCACTTCTCGCCATCGGCCCTGAGCTTCGATGGACAATGACCCGTCCACTTTCGGAAGGCGCGGCCGAAGTGCGAGGGGCTGGCAAACCCGAGTTGATCGGCGATCAGTTTGATAGGCTGCTCTGTCCCTTCGAGAAGCTCCACGGCCCGGTCTCGCCGGACGTCGTCGAGCACGGCCTGGTAGGTGAGACCTTCGCCTCGGAGCTTGCGGCACAAGCTCCGAGAGGAAACGCCGAGCCGATGGGCCGCCTCGTCGAGGCGTGGGGGGGCCCCGAGTTGGTTTCGGACGAGCGCCTGGACCTGCGAAGCCCACCCTGTCTCCGCGGCGGCGGCATCGAGCAGCTGCTCGCAAGCCTCCTCGATGATGCGGAGAGTCTGTGAGTCGGCCTGAGGGAGCATGACGTCGAGCTGTGTCGGATCGATGTGGATCCGAGCGGGCGGGTGCCCAAAGGTCACCGGGAATCCGAATCCCTCCTCGAAGGATAGATCGCTCTTGGGGCGACCCGGGAGCTCGAGGCGGCGCACGAGATGAGACCCGCCGAGCGCACGTCGAAAGAGACGGTCGATGACCAGTGCGGTCCAGCTCAGCGCGAACCGGGCGGCGCGCTCGTCCTCGATGTCGGCGTCGACCTCCATCGTGGCACCCCCCCGCGAGAGCTCCAGAGGCCAAACCGTGACCGCACGGGTAACGATCTTTTGGTAGCGCACAAGGGCCGCGAGTGCCTTCGACACCCGGCCGGCGTTCGCGATGGCCATGAAGGCAACGTGGGCGGTCCCGAGCTCGAGCTCCGCCAGCCGCACGGGAAGATAAGGATCTCGCGTCACCTCGAGCGCACTGACGAGGAGCTGCCGGTGCTGCGCCCGACTGAGGCGAAAGCTCGAATCGTGGAGTCGTACCGGGTCGAACCCCAGCCGACCAAAGATTCGGTCCACCGCCGCGCGGTCCTCCTGGATGGTCAGGTAGAGGTGCCGGGGAAAGAACGGGAGCATTCCAGATTCGGCCACCGCCATATCCACAAGAGTTAGCTCAAGGGCGCCCCTCAGCGATACGCACGACGCCGTCGCGGTTCGCGGCCACGACCGGGAGCGGCGGGGCGGTTGAACCGGTAGGGGACTCGGGACCATGTCGTGAAGCCGGAGTCGCCACGACGCCGTCGCGGGTCGCGGCCAC
>JBCBRU010000715.1:0-4429 GCA_039819565.1 Myxococcota bacterium
TATGCCCGGCGAACGCCACGGTCCACGGTCCCGAGGGCATCAATCAGATGGTCTACAACCGCTGCATTGGCACGCGGTACTGCTCGAACAACTGCCCCTTGAGGCTCTCGGTGTCGAAGTCCGCGTAGAGATGGAAGTTGAATCGCCGCACCTTGTAGGGGCAGTTGTTCGAGCAGTACCGCGTGCCAATGCAGCGGTTGTAGACCATCTGATTGATGCCCTCGGGACCGTGGACCGTGGCGTTCGCCGGGCATACGGGTTCGCACGGGGCCCGCTCGCAGTGCATACAGGTGAGGGGCTGCATGTGCAGCTGTGGCTCCTCGGCCTCCCCTTCATAGTACCGGTCGATGCGGATCCAGTGCATCTCCCGGCCCTTACCCACCTGCTCCTTGCCGACGACGGGAACGTTGTTCTCCGACTGGCAGGCCACCATGCAGGCGTTGCAGCCAGTGCAGGACGTGAGGTCCAAGACCATGCCCCACGCCTGACCCTCGTACTTGATCTCCGGGTAGAGATTCAGCGGAAGCACGTGCTTCTTTGGGGCTTGGGCGAATGCAGGATCGGCCCGGTACTCCGCTTTGGTAGCGTGACGAACGTGGTTGCGACCCTCGAGGGACCAGTGGTCCTGCACCGAGACCACCCTGTAGCTACGACGCACCGGCTCGAGGCTCACGCTCGCGACGACCCCCTGTGACCCCGTGAGCGGGTACGCACTGAAGCCCGCTCCTTCGAGAACCTTACCCCCCGCCGTTCGACCATAGCCGAGATGCAGGGTGAGAACGTCATCCGCAGCCCCGGGAACGACCCACGCTGCGCCTTCCACCGTCCGGCCGTCGGCTGAGACCCGTACCACCTCGTCGTCGCCGAGCTTCAGGCGCTTGGCCGTGGCCGGGCTCATGTACACCGCATTGTCCCAGACCACGCGGGTAACGGGCCGCGGGGTCTCCTGAAGCCAGGCGTTGTTGGCGTGGCGTCCGTCGAGAACGTTCGGGCACGGTTTGATCACCACCTCCAAGCCCTCGAAGACCGGCGCCACGTCGACCTGGGCGGCGGCCGCCGAGACCCGCACCTTCTCAGGAGCGAAGGCGGTACCCGACACCACGCCGTCGTGAAGCGCGCGCATCCACGCCTCATCGTCCTCGCCGAATCCTTCCTCCCAGTACTCCTTGACGACGTCCGCAGCCTTCGCCGAGGCGTTGTCGGCGAAGATGCCCAAGATTTCGTGGGATGAACGCGTGTCGTAGAGAGGCGCGATCAGCGGCTGCCCGATGGAGAGGGTGCCATCAAAGGCACGGGCATCGCTCCACGTCTCCAGATAGTGCGACATCGGGAGATGCCACTGCGAGAGCCGAGCCGTCTCGTTTTCGTAGAGACCGGCGTGGATGCGGAGAGGGACCTTCTCAAAGGCGTCCTTGAACGCGAACTCGCCGGGGGCGTCGTAGACGGGATTGCCGTCCAGGACGAGCAGGACTTCGACCTCCCCCGCGTTCATGGATTTGGTGAGGCTTTCGATGTCCGAGAGGTTGTCGACGCTCTCCTCGTGGACGGGCTTGGTGATCAAGACCGTCTTGCCGATCGCCCCGAGGTGAGCATTGACGGCGTGGGCAAGCGCGTGAACCTCGGCCGGAAGGTGATCGCCGACAACGACCACGGCGTGCCCTTGCGCTGAACCGAGATCCTCCGCCACGAGCTTCGCCTTCTCCGAAAGGCGAGAGCCTCCGGAGCTCGCTCCCGCGACCCCCAGCGCCTGGGCGACGTCCAGGAGAAAGCCTCCCATCTCACTACCCCGGGCACGCCAACGATGATCCGCGACGACGCCGGTCGAGGTCGGTGCGGACTCGACTGCGTACAGTCGGTGGTTTCGTGGACCCGCTTCTCCGCCTACCCGTCCGAACAGCTGGCGAGCGTACACCAGCCGCCCCGGGGCCTCGGTCAGAAAGTCGGCGTCCAAAGCGAGGACAACCCGCGCGCCCTTGAAGTCGTACCGGACCTCCTTCGGCGCGCCGAAGGCGATCTCCGTTCCGCGACGGACGGCGTCGCGGTGAACCGGCTCCCATTGGTGCCAGACCGCGAAAGGATGAACCTTCTGGACGGCCCGTATCTGAGCCACCAAGCTCGGAGAGCTGAGATTTCCGGTGAGGATGTGGAAGCCTCTGCCACCGGAGCTGTCGACCTTTGAGAGGGCCGGGAAGACCTCTTCGGCGAAGAGCCCCCAAGACCCGACCTTTCCTCGTCGCACCACGGCCTTCGAGCGGTCGGGGTCCCACAGTTCGAGAACCGAAGCCTGAGCCACAGGATCCATGCCGCCGAGGCTGGCGGGATGCTGAGTGTTGCCCTCAAGATGGGTGGGTCGACCGAGAGGAGATTCGGCAACCACGCCCTGCCCGTACCCCCCACGCGTAAAAGTCGTGGCGTAGAAGCGCGGACGACCCGGAATCAGCTGCTCGGGTTGCTTGACATAGGGGACGATCTTTTCCTCGGGCTGCTTCACACAGGCGCCAAGTCCTGCGAGTCCCATCGAGGCTCCCATGACTTTCAAAAAGTCGCGACGAGCCTGAGCGGTGTCGGCCGCCGCCCATGCCGTCGGGAACTCGGCCGCCGCGAGATCTTCCGGAGCGAGATCGCGCTCTCGCGCGCTGCGCCACTGAGGCGTATCGATTTTGATTATATCCCTGCTCATTTCTATTTCACCGGTGGCAGGTGTAGCAGTGGTCCTGCGGGTTGGCCTGGTACTCTTCGACCAGGCGGGCGCCGAGCTCCTCTTGGGACTCGCCCTTCGGGCTCCAGGCCATGTTCGTGATTTCGCTGCGAGGGCGAATGTATTTCTCGGGCTCGCGGTGACAGTCGAGACAGAAGCCCATCGTAAGCGCGTGCTCCTGATAGACCGCGGCCATCTTGTCTACCCGTCCATGGCACGAGTAGCAGCCGATGCCCTTCTTCACGTGTACGGAGTGGTTGAAGTAAACGAAGTCGGGGAGGTCGTGGACCCGAACCCACTCGATGGGTTCTTCGTCCGCGTAGCTCTCTCGGATCTTCGAGAGGTACGGACTCTCCGCCCAGATCTGGGAGTGGCAGGTCATGCACGTGTGCGTCGGGGGGATACCGGCAAACTTCGACTCCTCCACGTGCAGGTGGCAGTACCGACATTCGATGCCCATCGACTCCACGTGGTGACGGTGACTGAACGAAATGGGTTGGGGTCGATGCTCGCCCTGTCGATACACGTACGACGACGTGGTGAGGAGATAAGCCCCGGCGACCACGCTGGCCACGGTGACCAGGGCCATCACGATACTGGCTCGTGCCCATATGTTCGCGCTCGGTGGAAAAAGCTGCGCCATCGTTCTCGGATTCCCTCGGCCTCGGGCCGGATACGTTCATTTCGGGTACGCGCTCGCGCACCCAATCGCTGGGGCCCTTTTCAGCACGCTCCCGGCGACGACGGGCTGGGTCTAACGGAACTCCTGGGGAGCGCCAAGACCGAGTTCTCCCCCGCGCAAACGTGTCTTCGGAAGGTCATGGCCGGGTCTTAGGGCGAAGGGTCGGGCAAAGCGCGGTCAGTTGACGCATCGCACAGGGACCCACGGTTCGGCGGCTCCCTCCCGGTCGATCCGACGGCGGTCAGAATTGCCAGATTCCAAGCACTTGTGGAGGCGCCCCGAGAGGTCCCGCAACAACGTCGTCGCGAGCCGGTCAGAGGCTCTACGAGGCGGAACGTCGCACTTCCAACTTGTGCGGCAAGTCGTCGCAATTCGGGTGACGCCTTCGTAGGGGGAGCGAACGTATCGCGCGTCGTCCGAGTCCAAGAGACGGGCGCCCCCACGGCTACTGCGGGTTCCCCCCTGAATCGGACGGTGTCGGCAGTCCGAGCTTCCGAGATTCGACCAAACCGACTAACTTCTGTGTGTGAGCGAGGAACTCATCACGACCACCGAGGCCGCACGGGTTCTCGGTGTGGGTCCATCGACCGTGAAGCGGTGGGCTGACGACGGTCTCCTCGCCTGCGTTCGAACCGCCGGCGGCCACCGACGGTTTCTGACCGAAGAGATTCTTCGCTTCAAGCAGCAGGGCTACGGCAGTGAAGGCTCTGGCGCGACAGACCACTGGCTCGATCTCCTCATCTCGGAGGACGCCGACCCGTTTCAGATCAATGCAGCCCTTCTCCAAGCTCGCGGAGACGCTTCGTCGTGGTGGGAGGTGTGCGCCTCCCTCGCCCCGGTTTTGAGCGAGATCGGCACCCGATGGGCGCGTGGAGAGCTCGCCATTGCCGAAGAGCACGTGGCCAGCGAACGCCTCGCTCGCGGCCTGGCCTTTGTCACCCAGTCCATAGGGGTCGCTCCGCGAAGCCCAGCTTGCGTTTTGGTCACAGTTGAGGGTGATGATCATACGCTCGACCATTGAGAGGACGAGCGTATGATCATCACCCTCA
>JBCBRU010000716.1:0-4428 GCA_039819565.1 Myxococcota bacterium
GATCCGATGGCGGGAATGATGGACCCCATGGGCATGGGCATGGGCATGGGCATGGCCCCGACCCTTAACCTCCTGGGCGGAATGGGCTTGACGGACCTGCTCCTGGCGGGCGGCGTGGGCTACGCCGGTTATAAGCTCCTCACCCGCTGACGGCCCCCACCGTCCCTGATAGCTTCGCTTCGTGCCTCCCCCCGCCAAATCGACCCCGAGGGTGCACGCCCATTTGGAGGCGCTTCGCGCCGCGGGCCTCGACACGCAGGCCTTCTTCGAGGCGCTACATGCCCTCCGGGAAGACACGGCGCTTCCCCAAGCCCATCGCGACGCGCTGTACCGCTGCGTCGCCATGGAGAGCTACGCTTGGTACCTTGAGGCGCTCCTCGGAGAACCCATCGATCGAGTCCGGGCCATGGCCGAGGCCAAGAAGATCGCGGAGGAGCAGCAGGTCGCCATTCGAAGTCGACCGCTGGACGCGAGTGAAGAACTCCTGAAACGAGACCTTCGCCGCGACCGCCAGAAGCCTTGACCGGGGGACCGCGGGCTCTTCTTCTCCTTGGGGATGAGCGGGTCCTCCAGCACGAAACCCAGCATCGGCATCGCTCTGGGAGGGGGCGGGGCTCGTGGATGGGCCCACATCGGGGCCATTCGCGCCTTGGAGGAGATTGGCGTCTGCCCCACGGTCGTCGCCGGAACCTCGATGGGCGCGGCGGTTGGGGCCGTGTATGCGGCCGGGAAGCTCGACGCCTTCGAGGCGTGGGCACGAAGCCTCGACCGACGCACGATTGTGGGGCTCTTCGACCTCTCGCTGCAGGGAGGGCTGATCCACGCCAGCCGGGTTTTCGACGAGCTCCAAGATACCCTCCCGAATATCAACATCGAAGAGCTCGACCGACCGTTTGGGGCGGTGGCAACCGACCTCGAGCGAGGGAGCGAAGTGTGGCTTCGCTCGGGCTCACTGCGGGACGCAGTTCGGGCCTCGATTGCCATTCCTGGCCTCATCCGCCCCAAACGTATCCGCAATCGCTGGCTCGTAGATGGAGGGCTCGTGGATCCCTGCCCGGTGCGGCTCTGCCGCGCCCTCGGAGCCGAGGTCGTGATCGCCGTCGAGCTGAGCGCCACGAAGGCCCTCAGCCCGGCGCTGGCGGAGGTGATGGAGGGCCTCGACGAGCCGCTCGCAGAGGAGCCTCCGCCATCGCTCTCTGACGGTGACGAGGCCAAGGCTTCGGGGGACTTTTTTGAGACGCTCTCTGAGCTCTCCGATCGTCTCTGGAAGCAGCTGCGCCCAACCGAAACGCCTCCACCTGAACCGAAGCCTTCCGTGTACGAGGTGATCGGTCAGAGCCTCCAGATCATGCAGACGCGCATCAGCCGGAGTCTAATGGCTGGAGATCCTCCCGAGCTCCACATCGTCCCTCGACTCCAAAACGTGGGTCTCATGGATTTCGACCGCGCCGCAGAGGCCATCGAGGAAGGAGCGCGCGCCGTTCGAGTGGCCCTCACCGCGCAAGCTGACTTTCATCGCCGTGAGCTCGAAACCACCTCCGCGGACTGACTTCGGAGCCCTCAGAGCTACCCCGCTTCGCGGCAGCACCGAAAACCAACCTCCTCGTTGGGTTGGTCGATGCGAAAGGTCTGGGGAGGCGTATCTCCCGCCCCACAGCTATGGAGCACGCTATTACGAAAGCTCCCGCCCCTAGCCACCGCCGAGGAGGTCGTGTTGCCGGTCCATTCCCAAACGTTGCCCGCCATGTCGAACGCTCCAAAGGCCGACACGCACGTTGCCCGAGTCCCGCCCGCAATCGGTCCTCCCCCCTCCACATTACAGAGGGTTGGATCGATGGTGTCGCCGTACGGATAGGTTGACCCCACGTCTTCGCCCACGCCTCCGTCGCAGGCATCGAGCCACTCGTCGCGCTCGCAAAGGCGCTTGCCTTTGGCTCGGCACGCTTCTCTCGCCGCCATCCAGGTCACGTTCGTCCACGGCCGTCGTCCAGCGGTCGAGCGCGGCGGGGCCTCAGAGGAGCCCTCGACATCGTCCGACGCGTCCTGTCGGCTTGCTTCGTACACCTCGACGCAGATCCGCTGTCCGTCCCGACGCTCGAAGCAAACCTCGTCCTCACGAACCGCAAAGTCCGGATCGTCGCTACAGGCCAAGAGTGTCAAAGCCGATGCCCCCAGGACGACAACGCGCGCGCGCATGCTTTCTCATACCAGAGCGGAGGGCATACGGGCGGAGGCATCAAGGGACATCTTCTCCCATTCTCCGACATCATGGTACACTGGCCAAAGATGGCCCGACCGGTTCTCGAGAATGTCGAAGTGTTCGCCTCCGTGGACGCCTCCGGCTTCGATCGACTCGAGAAGGCCGCTACCGAGGTTCATTTCGCTCCTGGCACCGCCATCCTTCGGGAGGGCGAGACGGGGAGCGACTTCTTCGTCATCATCGATGGGCACGCCGCCGTCGAAGCCCGGGACTTCGCGGACGAGCGGGTCTCGGTGGCCAACGTGGGGCCCGGCCGCTTGTTCGGAGAAGGCTCGGCGCTCACCGGTGAGCCCAGGTCGGCGACGGTCGTCGCCACCGAGCCGCTCATGGCCCTCCGTTTCGAAATGGAGAGAGTCGCCGAGATCCTGGCCGAGTACCCGGAGGCCCTCGAGGCCCTCCGCCGACTCGCGGTGGTGAACGCCGAGAGTCTCGTGGAAACCGTCAACTCCGATTGACCTTCCGGAGCCTCCCTGGAGTACGGCGTTTCCCTACACAGCTTCGAGCCCGCGGACGAACGTGAGCGGTCTCACGCCCACCAGCGAGAAACCGCAAGAATCTGACGAGATGAACTCATCCGGCCTTGACGGACGCCGATCCGTGTACGTAGCGTGCTCCACAGCGGCTGTAGCCGCGTCGAACCGGAGCATAGCTCTCGACGCCTGACCGACCGAGTCGTGCGGCGTCACCTTACTGGCCATCCCGGATTTCGACGCCCAAGCGGCCGTCATTCGAGCCCTCTTCGTCCCCTTGTCGCAAAACACTCCGTCCTTGCTGGTGGGGTCCAAGCACAGGGGGAATCCTCAAAGAGCTAGCGGTCTGATTTCACCAGGCCGCCCTCCGAGGAAGGAGAGGTCTCTTCGACGAGAAGCCTCCAGCATGAGGACTCAACGCGCAAAGCGCCCTGCGGTGGGGTATCATCACGCTTCGCCCCGCCCTATTTCGAGGACATCGACATGACCGGTGAAGGCACCGACGCCCCCCGTCGACCCGCCAAGAAGCGCCGCTCCCGCGGCAATAAGAATTCCCATCCCAACGGAAACGGCAACGGCCGCGGCCTTCCCATCGAAGACGATCTCGATGAGGCCGAGGCGCTGCTGGCAGCCGAAGGCGAAGGCCCCGGCCGCTTAAATCTGAAAGACCTCAAGGAGAAACGCATCTCCGAGCTGACCCGTATGGCCCGAGAGATGGGCGTCGAGGGTGCGGCCGGGATGCGTAAGCAGGAGCTCATCTTCGCGGTGCTCCAAGCGCACGCTGCCCAGAAGGGCACGATCTATTCGGAGGGCGTGCTCGAGGTGCTCTCGGATGGCTTCGGATTTCTCCGTTCGCCGGACTACTCCTATCTTCCCGGTCCGGACGACATCTATGTGAGCCCCTCGCAGCTCCGCCGGTTCAATCTCCGCACAGGAGACACGATCACCGGCCTCATTCGCCCTCCGAAGGAGAGCGAACGTTACTTTGCGATGCTCAAGGTCGAGAGCGTCAACTTCGAGCCCCCTGAGGTCTCGCGAGACAAGATCCTCTTCGACAACCTGACCCCGCTCTACCCCCAGCAGCGCCTTAACATGGAGTTCAAGTCGGCGAACATGTCGACGCGCATCATCGATCTCCTGGTGCCTCTGGGTAAGGGCCAGCGGGCGCTCATCGTGTCTCCTCCACGGGCCGGCAAGACGGTTCTTCTTCAGGATATCGCTCACGCGATCGCCGCCAACCATCCTGAGGTATGGTTGATGGTTCTGCTTATCGACGAGCGACCGGAAGAAGTGACCGATATGGAGCGCTCCGTACACGGCGAGGTCATCTCCTCCACCTTTGACGAGCCGGCTTCTCGCCACGTTCAGGTGGCCGAGATGGTCATCGAGAAAGCCAAACGCTTGGTCGAGCACGGCCGCGACGTGGTGATCCTTCTCGACTCCATCACGCGTCTAGCTCGCGCCTACAACACCGTGATTCCCCCGTCCGGCAAGATCCTCTCAGGTGGTGTCGACGCCAACGCGCTTCACAAGCCCAAGCGCTTCTTCGGAGCGGCCCGCAACGTCGAGGAGGGTGGTTCGCTCACCATCATCGCTTCGGCGCTTGTCGATACGGGCTCTCGTATGGACGAGGTGATCTTCGAGGAGTTCAAGGGCACGGGTAACTCCGAGATCCATCTGGACCGAAAGCTCATGGAA
>JBCBRU010000717.1:0-4414 GCA_039819565.1 Myxococcota bacterium
AGGCCCCCCGAGCTGGGTGTAGAAGCCCTGAATCGCCTCTGCGATAGATGTGTCGTATGGGTTCTTACCCACGTTGGCGAGCTTGGTCTTGTTCAGGGCATAGTTGCCGAAGGTCGCTACCGCCTGCCGGGCGATATCAACAGCGTTCCGGGTCCCAAGCACCAGATTATCGATGTCGATGGACAGCGCGTCGTGCTGCTCGAGCACGTAGGTGTTGCGCTCCATGTCGACCCGACCGCGCCCCATCGTGCCGCGCACCCGCACCTCGTGCTCTTCGTAGCCGCCCACGACGAAGTTCAAGTAGACGTCGCACTGGGTGCCCCCCCGCCGAAATCGGAGATTCCACCGCTTGTAGAAGGTGACTCCGGTGGGGAGCGTCATGGGGTCCGAGACCTCGATCTCCTCCTCTTCCGGGGTGCCGAGGAGATCATAGACGAAGGAGAAAGGATGAGGCCCGATCTCGTAGGTGATGTTGCCGGGGTCCCGGAGCATCCACACGTCGTAGGGCCCGAACATAGGAAACCCGAGCTCCTTGGCCCAGATCACCTCGATACGGTCGATACGTCCGAGAACCCCGGAGCGGACGTCATCGCGCATGCGCTGATAGCCGGGCATGTAGAGGAAGTTGTGGCTCACCCCGAGGCTCTTGCCGGTCTGATCGGCCAGCGCCGCGAGCGACTCGGCGTCCTCCACCGACGTACAAATGGGCTTCTCCGTGAAGACGTGGACCCCCGCTTCCAGACACTGCTTGATGGGCCCAGCGTGGATGTCCGGGGGCGTGAGAACATGCACGACGTCGAGCTGCGCGTTTTGGAGCATCTCGGCGAGGTCGGTGAAGACGAGCTCCACTCCAAAACGTCCTGCGAGGTCTTCCGCTCGGCGACGCGAAAGGTCGCAAATCGCGACAAGGCGCGCGTCGGGAACGAGCTTGAGACCGTTGGCGTGGCGGTCCGAAATGAAGCCGGCGCCCAACAGGCCGACGCGAAGTTCGTTCGAGTTCTGCGTGTTCATGCTTGGATGGCCTTCCCTCTGCAAGTTGCGCCTTTCACCGCGCGCACCGGGGGGACGCGTGGGTCCCTAAACGAGAGGGGGTAGCGTGGCTAGCCCGAAAGCGGGACCTGACGGGGTGTGGGTGCGCTGCGACACGGCCGAACTGGACCGGGGTCCCAGCACCGCGTGGCGCAAGAAGCGGTTCGTGATATGGCGCGGGGCGTGTTCGGCTCACCCGCTCGACCATGGCTCCCCCTTGGGAGCGCCCATATGGTCGACTGGAACCACCTCGGCCACACGCCGGCCCCTCGGGGGGCCACGGCATGGGTGGCAGCCCTGTCCAGTCAGGACCCTGTACTGGTGCGCACCTGGACGGAAGAAACGGTCACTTGTTTCGAGTTTTGGGTGCTCAATCATCAGGCGCTCACCGGAAAGACGACCGTCCAGGTCAGCCGCCCCGAGCCCACGCGAGTCCACGTGCGAGTCGAACTCGAAGTCCCCTCCTACGTGAGATACGGGGATCTGACGGAGTTCACGGAGCACTCCCGGACCAGCCTCCTCGGCCTCCGATCGCGAGAGCTCGACGTGCGGGAAGGGGACTTCGATCCGTCCTCCACCCCGCTTCTGACCGCGACTCAGGCCGAGATCTTCGAGTTCGCCCCCGAGAGCGCGCTTAGGACGGAGGGGGGAGACTGGCTAATCAAGGTGCTAGAGAGCCTTCGAAGCCACTACTTGGGGAGTGCGGTGGACACCGCCGAGGGCCTCCCCGCCACCCCGCAGCCGCGGCGCGTGATCACGGACTCGAAGTTGGTGACGTCGTCGCCCGCGGTCGAGCCGGAGCCTTACCCTTCGCCGCCGAGCCGAGACCTTAGCGAGCCGGCCCCGGCAGAGACCCCGCGCGCCCCCGCGCCGACGGCGCCGCGTTTGTTTGCCACCACCAACGGTGGCGACTCCTGGGAGTTCACCGAGGAGGAGACGTACATCGGACGAAGTAAGCAATGCGGCGTCGTCCTCAAGTCTCAGCGCGTGAGCCGAAAGCACGCCTCGGTCACCCGAGAAGGGGACCGATGGTTCGTCAATGACCTGGGCGCGGCCAACGGCATCTGGATGGCCGCGAATAAGATCGAGCGAGAAGAAATCGAGGACGGCGCTCAGTACATCATTGGGGACGTCCTCCTCACCTTCAGCTTCTCCTAAGGAAGCACCGAGGACCTTGTGGCCGAGAGCGAAACGAAACCCGCCTACTTCGGGCTGGGGAACATCCGCGAATACTTCTTCGAAGTCATCCAACGCGAACGAAACTTCATTCTTCTCATCGCCGCCGGCTTCCTGCTCGTTGGAGGAACCTACGAGAATGCAGGCTTAGCCAGGTGGGTAGGTTTTCTCTTTGCGGGCTATGCGGCGGTAGCCAACGACTCCATCCAGACCATCGGCACCTTCATTGCGTCCAATCGCAAGCAGAAGTGGTGGGCGCTATGGCTATTCATCGGCGGGCTCTTTTTGCTCACCGTCACTTACTCATTCATCGTCAACAACGGCGACGTCTCCTACGGGCGGCTCCAGTCCAAAGGCTTCTCCAGCACCCCGATGGAGTTCTCCTTTCTCCAGGTTGCAGCCCCGCTCTACCTCTTGATTCTGACCCGGCTGCGCATGCCCGTGTCGACAACCTTCCTCCTTCTCACCAGCTTCTCCACGAGCCCCAAGGGGGTCGAGAACGTCCTAGCGAAGAGCTTGGGCGGATATGTGATCGCGTTTGGAGTCGCGATGCTGGTGTGGATGAGTCTGAGCCACCTTTTCCAGCGATGGTTTCAGGGGGAGGCCGATCCCAAGTGGCGCGTGGCCCAATGGCTCACCTCCGGTTCGCTGTGGTGCGTCTGGATCATGCAGGATGCTGCCAACATCGCCGTGTACTTGCCGCGTCAGATGAACGTCATGCAGTTCATGGCCTTCGCCGCCGTCATCTTCTTCGGGCTGGGTCTCCTCTTTAGGTCGGGAGGAGAGCGCATTCAGGAGATCGTCGACGAGAAGTCCCAGGTGGTGGACGTGCGCATGGCGACGATCATCGACCTCGTCTACGCCCTCATCCTTCTATACCACCTCTATGATTCGAAGACTCCGATGAGCACTACGTGGGTCTTCTTGGGTCTCCTGGGCGGCCGAGAGCTCGCGATGGCGCTTCGGCGAACGTCGGGTCAGTCGATCGGTTCCGCGGTCGGGATGATGCTCCGCGACGCCATATCCGCCGGCATTGGCCTTTTGATTTCCCTCCTTGTCGCCTACTTCGTGAATCCTAGCTTCCGTGCCCAAATCAACGCCGCGTTCGGAGGCTAGCCGGGTAGCCAGGGGAGACTTCCGAGACGACGACCCTTTCTTGGGACGTGGGTTCACGTTCGACGCTCGGGCGAGGTGAACGAACGACGAACGACGAACACCCTAGTTCTCATCGAAATCCGCCACTCAAAACCCCCTAGGGTCCGATTTCCGGACCTCCGAGGCCTTGGAGGCATCGACCGCACCTGGGACGCCGCTGGCCCGACCTCTGCATGAGTGGTTCTTGTGAGTACCCGCACCATCGAACGCGACACCCGTATCCGCGAGCTCCTCGATCAGCTGGCCGACCGCATGATTCAGGACATCCTCGCGGCCCTTCCCGACGTCCGCGAGGGTCACGTCATGACCATCGGGCCCCCAGCCTACCGACGCCTGGATTGCGATGGTCGCGCGCTCGCCTACGTACGTTCACGGCCCCGTCGGCTCGGGGTCCGCATCGAGATCTCGGGCCTGTGGAGCGTCCCTTCTCGAAGCGAGCTTCAGGTCGCAAGCGCGGCCGGCGTCGCCCTCTTGTGTCGCTCGTACGGGGACATCGACGAGGCGATTCGGTGCCTTCGTGAGGTTGTGGAAGCGACCCGGGAGGCCGAGATCGAGAAGTTCGCCGAGGACGGGGAGAGCGAGCCCGCCGCCCTAGAAGAACCCGCGGACTGGCTTGTTCCGAGGCAGGTAGGCTAGCGTCCCGCGCTGTGGAGCCCCTGGAGCGTTCGCTCGTCCGCCAGGTCCGGCGCGCCTGCAAGGCGTGGTCATTGCTCGAGCCAGGCGACCGGATCATGGTCTGCCTGAGCGGGGGCAAGGACAGCTACACCCTTTTCGATCTGCTCTTGAAGATCGTTCCCCGCCTGCCCTTCCGGGTGGAGCTCATTGGGGTACACCTCGACCAAAAGCAACCTGGCTACGACGGACAACCCCTGGTGCGCTGGCTGGAAGCCCGCGGAGCGCCCTTCGAGATTCTCGCGGAAGACACCTACTCGGTGGTCACCGACCGTCTCGACGCCTCCTCGACCTATTGTTCGCTCTGCTCCCGTCTCCAGAGCGTCGTCTCGATGGTGGCCCAAAGCGAGCTTGTTACAGCCAAGGCGTTCCGCAGCCGTAT
>JBCBRU010000718.1:0-4400 GCA_039819565.1 Myxococcota bacterium
GCTCTCATCCACCTGCCCGACCAGGAAGGTTCGCGATGTATCGCCGTGCATGCCGTCGACTTCGACCGTGACATCTACGTTGACGATATCGCCTTCCGTGAGGCGAACCTGGGTACTCGGGATCCCGTGGCACACGACGGCGTTCACGCTCGTACAAACCGAGGCCGGAAAGCCGCGATAGCCGAGCTGGCTCGAGCGGATCCCGCGCCGCTGGACCTCCTCGCGAACCCAATCATCGATGTCGGCGGTCCTGACCCCTCCGCGTACGCGAGCGCCCACCGCGTCGAGGACTTCGGCCGCGGCGCGTCCGGCGCGACGGAGACGCTCGCGATCGCGGTCAGCATAGCGTTCGACGGCCATGCTGCGGTCATGCCACGCGGCTAGACCTTCCACCTCATACCGAAAAGGTAGGTCCGACCCCGCGAGAGGCGAGGTAGGCTTCGGCGGTGAGCCTGGAGCAAGTCCGCGCCTTCGTGGTGATCGCCGACGCCGGGAGCATCGGCCGCGGAGCCGAACGGCTGCACATCAGCCAACCGCCGCTCACCCGAAAGCTCCGAGCCCTCGAGGACGAGCTCGGGGCCACGCTCTTCGTGCGCACACCCCGTGGGGTTCGGCTCAGCCCGGCCGGAGTGCGCTTCATGGACCATGCCCTCCGCATTCTAGATGCCGTGGATGACGCCGAGCGCGCGTTCCGCGGAGGGTCCTCCGCGCTCGAGCCTTCGTGAGCGTTTCCATCGCTCGACAGAATCCCTGACGCCGGCGCGGGCTGATTCTTGAATCCCAAGATTCGAGCGTGCCAGGCTCGCCCCGCAGATGCGGGGGAACTCCAAAACGAACGGAGGCTGGGTCCTGGGCATCGATCTCGGTACGACCAACACGGCGGCGGTCGCCCTCTCCCGAGGCAGCGACGAGCCCGTTTCCATCCTGCACGGCCGCAACCGTCTCGTGATGCCGTCGGTCGTTTCCCTCAAGAACGCGAACCTCCCCCTCGTGGGGTGGCTCGCGAAGGACATGCTCCTGACCGATCCGCTCACCACGGTGCACGGCTGGAAGCGATTCATCGGGCGGACCGAGCGGAGCGAGTACGTTCAACGGCATCGCCACCGCTTCCCCTTTCGCGTCCACACCGACCCCAACGGTCGGCTCGGAGCGGTGATCGACCAGCGCGTGTTCTCCTTCGAGCATATCGGAGCCCTCGTGCTCGACCAGGTACGCCTCCAGGCCACAGCCGCGCTGCACGAAGACGTCCGCGATGCGGTGATCTCGGTGCCCGCCCATTTCTCGGCGGCGCAGCGTCACGCCGTGCTGGAGGCCGGTCGAATGGCGCGGCTGAACGTGCTCCGGCTCGTCAACGAGCCCACCGCAGCCGCCATCGCTTTCGGGAACGATCAGCATCTCGAGGCGAACCTGCTCGTATTCGACCTCGGGGGAGGCACCTTCGACGCCACCCTCCTCGAGCTGGTCGACAACATCTTCGACGTGAAGGTCACCCGCGGTGAGGGCTTCCTGGGCGGCATCGACTTCGACCGGACCATCCTCAAGCGCTGCCTGGGCCTCATCGAGCACCAGCACCGCGTCGACCTTTCGGAAGAGCCCGTGGTCGCCCAGCGGGTCCTCAACGCCTCCGAGTCCGCCAAGATTCACCTCTCAGAGGTGGAAGAGAGCCGCATCCACGTCCCCACCTTGGGCAGCAACCGACGCGGAGATTGGTTCGATTTGGACTACGTACTCACGCGCCGCGAGCTCGAGGCCCTCACCGCTCCTTTGGTGGAGCGAGCCATTGGCCTCGTCGAAGAGATGATCCGAGGGTTGCGGGTCGACCACATCCTCGCCGTCGGGGGACAATCGCGGATGCCTCTCGTCCTCCGCCGCATCGCCGAGAGCCTCGGTCGACCGCCCCTCACCCACCTCAACCCGGACACCTGTGTGGCCCACGGAGCGGCCCTGGTCGGCCAGGGTGAGGGCCGGATCGATAGCGCCGTCCTCCTAGACGTGCTGTCGGTCCCGATCGGCGTGGTTTTTCCGGGCGGAAAGACCGAGTTCGTTTTCGACGTGGGCTGCGGGCTCCCAGCCCGGCGGCGCCTCCCGCTCGAACGCCCCACCCGCACCTCAGACCTCGCGGTCGGGATTTGGCAGGGCTCTTCCCTGACCTCGAGCGAACGCCACGTGCTCGGCATCCTCCACATGAAGGCGCACCTGTTCGAGGGCTCCGAGCCCTGCTCCATCGAGCTTTCGCTGAGCGAAGATCTCCGGGTAGAGGCGAGCTTTCTCGCGGGCGGCCGGCGGGAGCGCCTCCGCCTCGAGGCGCCTCAGACTCAGAGGGCGTAGGTCCCCTCCCCCTCCTCGATGAGGCGCATGCGCCGCCGTGTGACCTCGCTGGTCCCGTCGATGAGCCGCTCGGTCTCCTTGAGCACTTCATCGAGCTCGAAGAGGCGCACGCGCGAGTCGCGGGTGGGGGTTCCGCCCGGATAGGTGCTGTTCCAGGCCACCATGCTGTCCGTCGCGCCGTGGCAGAGCGCATGGGTAGCTCCCCATCCGAGCCGACTGGCCAAGGCCCGGTCCTGATAGCTGGGACTGCCGCCCCGCACGACGTGGCCGAGGACGGTGCCTCGCACCGTGACGTGAGGGACGCGCTCACCGACCTGACGGGCCAGCCGGGTACACGGAATGGCGACCCCTTCCGCCTTCACGATGATCACCCGGCGCTTGTTGCGCGAGGGATGGGTGACCCTCTCGATGACCTCCACCACGCGGGAGACGACCTCCTCTTCCCCCCGCCGCTGCTCCGGCACCAGCACCGCATCCGCCCCCACCGCCGACCCCGAGGCCATGGCGAGATAGCCGCAGTCGCGTCCCATCACCTCGATGATGAACGCACGCCGGTGGGAGGTCGCCGTATCGGCGATGCGGTCGCAGGCTTCGACGATGGTGTTGAGGGCGGTATCGACCCCAATACAGAAGGCCGTGCAGCCGATGTCGTTGTCGATCGAGGCCGGCATCCCCACCACGCGCACGCCCTGCTCCCGCGCGAGCAGGTGGGCGCCCATGAGAGAGCCGTTGCCTCCGATGACCACCAATCCAGTCAGGCCCTTGAGGTGCCGTGCGGCTTGGGCCCGGCCCTCCGGATCGCGAAAGCGCTTCGAGCGGGCGGTGCCCAAAACCGTGCCCCCGCGAGGGCCGATCGGGTCGACGGACGGCAGATCGAGAGGGTGAGAGCGCCCGTCGAGGAGTCCCTCATACCCGTCCTCGAAGCCTTCCACTTCGTGGCCCAGCGCGATCGCCGTCTTCACCACGGCTCGCACCGCCGAGTTCATCCCCGGTGCGTCTCCCCCCGAGGTCAGGACCCCAATCTTTCCCATGCCGGTCGCAGGATGCCCCACCCGTGCTCGAACCGCACCCTCTCCGGGGGGGCGGGGCTGCGCCCATCGCCCCGCGATCCGCGTACAGTGGAGGTGCCCCCGCCGAGAGTCCTGCTGTTTTTTGGGGCGGTCCTCCTGACCGCCGCCTGCGATCGATCACCGAGCGGCAGTAGCGACGCGACCTCCGAGTTTGCCGCCGACGCGGCCGACGACGTCGAGCCCGGGGATCTGGAGCCCGGCGACTCGGGGAGCGCCGAGGGCTGTACGTGCATCGATCTCAGTCCGATCATCACTTCGGGGAACATGTCCCTATGTGGTTGTCCGCCGATTCAGTACGGATGCCGGGCGTCGCCGCAGACCTTCCAGGGACCTTGCGACATCGCTCCGAGGTGCCACTTCATCCGCACGGATCCGATGACGGGGTGCGACATGCCCGCGGTCACCAGCAACCTGACCGGATGCAGCTGTCTCGTTCCGAACACGGACGCGGGCTAGACCGGCACCCGGGGTGCTATCTTCGCCAGCGCCTTGGTCCAGGAACCCAAACCCTCCGACCGCGTCGAAGGGGCCGAGCCCTCCTGGCTGGGTCGCTTCGGTGAGCTCCATCTTCCCACCTATCTCGAGAAGTGGCGCGATCGCGTGCGCCTGCATCCCGAGACCGGCCTCCCCCTCAGACCCAGCCGCGAGGGTCGGAGAGACGACCGCCTGAGCATCGAGAAACTGGCCTTTCAGAGCGGGGCAGGTCTCCGGATGGCCCTCCGCTTGTTCGTGCCCATCGCTCTGAGCCTCTTCTTGGGCAGTTTCTTCATTCCCGTGCCGTGGGTGGAGAAGCTGGTCCGCGCCGCGTCCATCGCCGCCCTCATCGGCTTTGGCACCAACTGGGTGGCCATCAAGATGCTCTTTCGCCCTCGGGAGGTGCGGCCCATCTTCGGCCAGGGACTCATTCCTTCCCAGCGTGAGGAGCTGATCCGCAAGGTGGCCGACGAGGTCGTCGAGAAGCTCATCAACGAGTCGATCATTCGCCGGGAGCTGGACGAGAGC
>JBCBRU010000719.1:0-4399 GCA_039819565.1 Myxococcota bacterium
CCTCTTCGAAGCTTCGCCCGCGCTCTCGCAAAACCTCGTCCAGAGTGGCGAGCCATTTCGTCTCCAAGCTATCCGCGCGAGCTTGCCAGAGGGCCCGAATGACGTCGGGGTGGTCCCACTCGGCCAGGAACTGGAAAAAGACCCCCGTGCCGTAGCCGAAACCATCGAATACCCCGCCGTCGAACGTCAGGCTTCGACCGGTATCGGTGAGATAGCCATCGATGAAGCCCTCAAAGTCGGCAAGCTCACCATCGAAGTTCTCCGTGGCCCATACCGCGCTTCCCTCCGTGAGGACCACCGTTTGGCCCACCGTGTACGCAGCTTGCACGGCGTGAAAGAGCTCGTGGCTGGACAGAATCCGGTTGGCCACGCGGGTGCTCGGGTAGCTGTACCCGCGAAAGTCGTTCTCGTGACGAATATGGCCGGCACACGGGCCCCCCGGCCCCTCGCAGGCATCGATGACGAAGGCACCGTCCCCACGTCCCCCGAAGTCGATCATGTAGACATCGATGAGGTCGTCGCCGCCCTCTCCGCGGTCCGAAACGGGCCTTCGATATCCGAGGTTGTCGATATAGTGCTGGAGGGCTGCTTCATAGACCTCGGCGACCGCTACCACCGAAGTAGGAGGCTCGGTGCCTGACTCGGGTACGCCGTGCGTACCTCCTCGAGTGAAGTGCACCCGGAAGCTTCCGTTAGGCAAAGCGAAGCTCTCGAGGGACGTCCCGACGGGATAGCTCGGGGAGGAAGCCCCGGGCTCCGTCGGGCGCAGACCTCTCTGCACATGCTGGGCGGTTACGGGGAAGCCCTCCGGATCGCAGCCCGCGCTCAGCCACGCGCACCCTGCGAGCATCGCCAGATATAGAGCCCGGAACATCCTCACCCCCTCGACATCAGATGAATGCCCAGCGAATGCGGACGTTCCCTGAGCCCGTCGGCGGCGTCACGGAGCCGTTCATCTGGCACTCTTCCTGTTTGTCCGGATCGTAGTAGCCGAGGACCTCGAGTTTGACGGTTCGCCCGTCGGCAAGCTCGACGACGAAGACCGTTCCCGTCATCTGCACGCAGCCTGGGTATTGCCAGAAGCTGGCCAGGACCGTGGCAGGTGCGTTGGGAAGGCCGGACCCATCGTTGATGAGCTCGCAGGTCCCGTCCGTGAGGTAGGCCTCCTCCATCAGCGTAAGGCCTGGGTCGACACTGGTCACGTCGTCGAATGTGGTCCCGGGAGCGGTGCGGGAGCCGCGAACGCATGAGGGGCCCGAAACACCTCCGTTGAGCCGAATGAGAAACCGACGGAACGCGATGTCCCAGGTCATGTCCTCGAAGGCCTGCTCGTCGCTGATGTCGACCTTGACGAGGCCCGAATCCGTGAAGCGAGCGTAAAGGTAGCTTTCAGTGGTCATGAAGCCGCCGCCGGTGGCATCGACCAACGTTTGCTCCCCCGGCGTAGCCCCCTCCTCGACGATGACGCCATCTGTGGCTTCGGCCCGGAGGGAGAGCGCCTGCACCGCTTCGTCCTGACAGGCCGGAGGTGCTGGCATCATGCAGCGACTCGCGAACCCGGCGTCCATCTCCGATAGGTCGGGCACCGATGCATCCATCGGCGGGGATCCACCGGTCGTGGCATCCCCACCCCCGAAGTCGGGATCCTCTTCGCACGCCACAGTAGAGGCCAGGAGAACGATGCCGACCGCAGTCCCAAATCGGAGCATGCTGGACCCATATTGATCATGAGAATGCGAGTCAATACGATGCGTCGTGCTTTCCTTCTTGATGACGGCCATCGCCGGGCATCCAGGTGCACCGCCTGCCCTCTTGCCCTCGCCCCCGCCCGTGGTTGTCCCCGCCCGAGGCGGCCCCCTCGAGCTGCCTTCAGCCGAGTTAGGCGTCCTCGTCATGCTCCGCCGCGGTACCCCAGCCCCCGACTGGGAGCGCCTCGGGCTCGAAGTCCGGGAGCGGTTTCTGAGCACGCAGAGGCTGGTGCTCGTGGAGGCGCGGGACGGTTCAGACGCAACGGCGGTGAGAGACCGGGTCGAGGCCGCGGCTTTACCTCAGGTCGACTGGATAGAGGTGGACAGACGGCTGGAGATTGAGTCTCGCAACGTCTCGATTCCTCCCAACGACCCTCGCTACGGAAGCCAGTGGTACCTTCCGAAGGTCAGTATTGAAGGTGCCTGGCGGCTAGCGTCCGGGCGGCCCGAGACCATCATCGCGGTTGTCGATAACGGCTGCGACCTCAACCACCCCGACCTGGACATTTTGCCCGACGATCCGGGACTGGACGTCGTCGACAACGACGAGATCCCCGCACCCGAGCCCAACGCCGACGGCAACAATCACGGGACCGCATGCGCGGGAGTAGCGGCTGCGCGCGGCGACAACGGGGAGGGTATCGCCGGTGCCTGTCCGCAATGCAGACTGCAGTGCTACCGGATGCTCGCCCCTCGGGGGGTCATCCTCCCCCTCTCGGCCACGGTCCGCGTATTCGACCGCATTCGCACAAGCAGCGCGGCCGTGGTCTCCAACAGCTGGGGGTACGTCGGGGGATCCGCCGTGCCCGCGCCGGTCGCGGCCGCGATTCAGGATCTTCAGGAGAATGGCAACCAGGGCCGAGGCGCCCTCGTGGTGTTTGCCGCGGGGAACGACCGAGCCCGCATTCCCGATGACGACATCGCGGCTCTTCCCGGCGTGGTCACGGTCTCCTCCACCAACCTGTTCGATGAGACCACTTCATTCTCGAGCTTCGGACCCTCCGTCGACCTAGCGGCTCCGGCCGGCACCGTCACCACCGACATCTCGGGCCCGGACGGCCAAGAGGACGGAGACTATACGGCTTCGTTTGGAGGGACCTCCTCGGCGTGCCCCCTCGTGGCTGGGATCGCAGGCCTCCTGTTCTCCACAGGGGACGAAGTGACGGCCGATGAGGTCCGAGCCGCGCTGATTTCCTCGGCGAAACAGAGCCCTTTCGCGACGCCCAACGCCATGGGCCACGATGACTTCTATGGCTTTGGGATCGTGAACGCCGAGGGGGCCCTACGGACCCTCTTGGACCTACCGGACGTTGAGCAAGACGCGGGCGTTCCGGATCTGGGTGCGGGCGGGGGAGCTGAACCGGCAGACATGGGCGCCGAAGACCTCTCCGGTCCTGCCGAGACGCCCAGCCCCGAACCCAACGGATGTCGCCACACCGATCCCGCCAGCGCCTGGGTCGGCTTGATGCTCATGGGGCTGGGCTGGCTGGTCCAGAAACGACGCCTCTTGATCTCTCATTAATCGTCCGATAAACGTTATTGCGAAGCGTTCTCAAAAAAAACAAAGATGAACGCAAGCGTGGAGGCGCTTACGCAATGAATGGAAACATCCCGGTCGAGCTCGGCCCTGTGCAAGAGACCTTGCTCGTACCCTTACTTGGGCGCGCGGAGGAAACGCGACGGGCTTCGGGCCTTCTCAATGACCCTAAGGCGGTCGAGATCGTGGGGGAGCTCGACTACGACTTCTCGAAATGGGAGGGCATGACCACCCTGAAGGGTGCGACCCTCCGCACTCGGATGATGGACAACTTCGTCCGGCGGTTCTTGGCTCAGAATCCCCTCGGAACGGTTGTCGAGATCGGAGCCGGGCTCAATACCCGGTACGAGAGGCTCGACAACGGCAAAGCCCAGTGGGTCGAGCTCGACCTTGCTGACTCTATGGCTCTCAGGCGCCGCTTCTTCGAAGACACCCCGCGCCGCACCATGGTGACGGGAAGCGTCGTGGATACGGACTGGCATGATCACGTGAGTCAGCGGCCAAGTCCCTTCTGCTTCGTTTCCGAAGCAGTCATCATCTATCTCGACGAGGAAAAGGCGACCCGGGCCTTGTCTTGCATCGCGTCCCGCTTCGGAGGCTCTACGCTGGTGATGGACACCACGAGCGGTCGGATGGTGGAGCGGCAGTCGCAGCACGAAATCATGAAGATGATGTCGAAAGACAGCTGGTTTCGCTGGAAGTGTGACGATCCAGGGTCTCTTTCTCGCTACGGTCTTCACCTGGAAGAGAGCATGACTTTTGTCGACGCACCGAGGGACGTACTTGCCCATGCCCCTTGGATGTGGAGAACCATGTCCACATACCTGCCCTGGTTCACGCGGTGGATGATCGGGGGGTACCGGCTGAATCGTTTCACCCTAGGTGACCCTAACTAGTGTTCCGGAGCCAAAGCATCACCAAGGTCATGGCGTAGGCGGCCACCATGGTGAGGCCCACCCGCCGCAGATGGCGGGGATGGACACCGGCCATCGTCAGGACGAAGATCACCGCCGAGCCCGGGGCGATGGCATTTGCGGGCATTTGTGGCGGTTCCGCCGCCCTCGCCATTGCGGCCCTGAATTCGCGTGCGGCCTCCGATGACTTGAGAACCGCG
>JBCBRU010000720.1:0-4382 GCA_039819565.1 Myxococcota bacterium
CGGTGGCCGTTGGGCGCGTTTTCCTGCGCTATATCGAAGGGAGCGGGGGATGAGCGGACATCACGCGATCAATTTCTACTGGCTCGTACGCCTGAGATGGTGGGCCATGATCGGTCAGGTCGTCGTGATCCTGATCGCGCGGTCGGTCGTAGGCCTCAAGCTTCCTCTGGTCGCCCTCTCGGCTCTCGTGGGCGTGTCCGTGGGCATCAACCTCGTGAGCGCCGCCTGGGCGCGCCGTGGGGGGCGGGTACATCCGCTGGCCGTACCGGCGCTCACCGCCGTGGATGTGCTCCTGCTGACGGGCCTCCTCTACTTCACCGGAGGGCCTACCAACCCCTTCTCATCCCTGTACATCGTGCATATCGCGCTCGCAGCGGTGGTCTTGCCTCCCCTACAGACTTGGGGACTGGTGGGGCTCGCTCTCGGCTGCTTCGGGGCCCTTTTCCTCGGACATCGACCCCTGGACCTTCCTCCCGATGCGGGCGTCTTCGGCATCCACGGTCACCTGGGGGGCTCTTGGGCCAGTTTCCTCGTAGCCTCCGTCTTCATCGTTTATTTCGTTCAGAGAGTGACCGGAGCGCTGGGCCGGAGGGAGAACGAGCTCACCCGAGCACGCGAGTTGAGCGTGCGGAGTGAAAAGCTCGCGTCCTTAGCCACCTTATCGGCGGGGGCGGCCCATGAGCTCTCTACCCCTCTTTCGACCATCGCGGTGGTGGCTAAGGAACTCGAGCGTCTCTTGCTCAAAGAGGAGGCCCCCGAGCACGCGGTGGAAGACGCGCGACTGATTCGGAAGCAAGTTCAGCGCTGCCGGAACATCCTCAATCAAATGGCGGCCGATGCCGGGGACGCGAGCGGTGAACGAGCCCGTCCTGTGTCTCCTGAGCAGCTTCTCCAGATCGCGCAAGAAGGTCTGCCGGAGTTGAGTCGCATCCGCACCAAAATCGGTCCGGATGTCGTCACCGTGCAAGCACTCTTGCCGGTGCGAGCGATTTCGCAAGCTCTTCGCTCGTTGATCAAGAACGCCTTACAGGCCTCCACGGCCCCGATCGAGATCGAAGCTCATCTCGACGCTGGCAAGGCTCACTGGCACATTGAGATCCGGGATCACGGGATAGGCATGGCGCCTGAGGTCCTCGCTAGAGCCGAGGACCCCTTCTTCACCACCAAACAACCAGGATCGGGGATGGGCCTCGGGCTGTTTCTCACGCGCGCCGTCATTGAGCGCTTCGGGGGGCAACTCGTGCTGGAGTCGGCTGAAGGAAAAGGCACCACAGCGCGGGTGTTTCTGCCGCTCGAGTTCGATGCCGAGCCCCTCCACGTCCCCCATCAGGCCGTCGCCCCGCCCCCGGTCGGGGAACCACTGGCGGATTTCGCCGGTTGACCCCAGGAAAGGCTTTTCATGTCTCAGCAAACCACCGCGAGCGAACACCCGCCTTCGATGCTCATCGTCGACGATGACGAGATCTTGCGTGAACGTCTCGCCCGGGCTTTCCGCGACCGGGGCTTCGAAGTTCGAACCGCCGCCAACTTCGATGAGGCCATGGCGGCGGCGCGCGCCGAATCCCCGGAGATGGCGGTGGTGGACCTTCGGATGCCCGGGCGCAACGGCCTTGAACTCGTTCGCGAGCTCAAACGCACGGATGAGCACACGCGTATCGTCGTCCTGACTGGCTACGGCAGCATCGCTACGGCGGTCGACGCGGTTCGGCTGGGGGCGACCTACTACCTGCCGAAACCGGCGGACGCTGACGACATCATGGCTGCGTTTCGTCGCGGGGATGCGCCTCCTCTGGAAGCCCCCGTCTCCGAGCACCACGTGCCCTCGCTTGCCCGCGCCGAGTGGGAGCACATCAACCGCGTGCTCTCGGACTGCAACGGCAACATCTCTGAGGCTGCCCGCCGTCTAAAGCTCCATCGCCGGTCCCTGCAACGCAAACTGCAGAAGTACCCTCCGAATATCTAGCTGGTCGAACCGCCCGCAAGGGCGGATGACCCCTTCCGCCGAACCGAAGGAGTCTAAGCGCGGACCTGGCCTCGACCGCGAACCACGATCTTCTCGGCGGTCATCTCCCGAGCGGACATAGGACCGTATGCGTGCATCCGGGTGGTGCTGATGCCCATTTCGGCCCCGAGGCCGAGCTCCCCGCCGTCATTGAAGCGGGTGCTCGCGTTCCAAAGCACGCAGGACGCATCCACTTCCGTCAAGAAGCGCTCGGCCGCGGCCTCGTCTCCGCTGACGATGGCTGCGGTGTGGTTCGTGCCGTGTCGATCGATGTGTTCGACGGCCTGCTCAAAGTTCGCCACGGTGCGGATGGCAAGAACGAGCGACAAGAACTCGGTGTCCCAGTCCGCGTCGGTAGCTGGCTGCGCCGAGACGCCGTTCTGTTGCAGGACCGCCTTCGCGGAAGGGTCGGCTCGGATCTCTACGCCGGCGTTTGTGAGGGCTGGCCCGAGGCGGGCCAAGGTCGATGCGAGCAGTTCCTCGTGGATCAGCAAGGTCTCGATCGAGTTGCAGACGCCGGGACGATGCACTTTGGCGTTGAGGGCAATGTCTGCCGCCATCTGTGGATCAGCCGCGGCGTCCACATAGACATGGCAGATGCCTTGCCCGTGACGAATCACGGGTACGCGGGCGTGCTGGTCGACCATGCTCATAAGACCGTCGCCGCCTCGAGGGATGACGAGGTCGACGCGGCCCACGGCGCCGAGGAGCGCCTGGACTTCCTCGCGGCTCGAGCGAGCCAGCACCGTCACGAGGTCGGGAGGGAGCTCCGCCTGGAGGAGGCCGGCCCGCACCGCCTCTCCAATCGCTTCGTTCGAGCGGCAGGCTTCCTTGCCCCCGCGAAGGATGATGGCGTTGCCGGAGGCCAAGGTCAGCGCGGAGCACTCTGCCGTTACGTTGGGGCGAGCCTCGTAGATGACGGCCACGACGCCGAGGGGAACCCGCTTCTTTCGAACCGCGATGCCGCTCGGGCCCACCCCAAGGTCTCGCTCCTCCTCGAGAGGATCCGGCTGCTCGGCGACGTTCCGCACGGCCCGAGCCATGCCTTCGATCCGAGCTGGGGTCAGGCGAAGGCGATCTCGAAGAGCGGAGCTGAGATCCGGAGAGGCTTCGACGTCCTCGGCGTTGGCCGCGAGGATGGCGTCGGCGCGCCCTTCGATCGCCTCGGCGATGGCCCGCAGACCCCTTCGCCGATCCACAGGGCTCAATCGACGGGCTTGCCGTAGGGCTCGCCGGGCAGCGTCGAGGAGAGCATCGATGCGTTCGCTCATGGAGCCCGCAGCATAGCTCTGGTGGCGCAGGGCGTGACCCGTTTTCCCTACCCTCTCTGAGGGGCGCGCCGGTAGGCCGGTTCCGAGTGGCCTGCGAGTTCGCGCCGCTCCTACTCCGGGGCCCCGTGCGCGTCGATAGCGTCGATTTTAGGCGATACGGTCGACGGGGACGGAAAGATCCGCTCCAGGAAGCTTTGAAAGGAGGCTCGGTAGTCGGAGCGAAGGGGGAGATCGTTGTGACCTCCTCCTGGAAAAACCTCGAGGTGCTTGTCTTCGCTCGCAGCCTCCTCGAACAGGGTTTTCGCCATGTCGGGGTGTGCGACCTTGTCCTCCTCACCGGCGAGGATGAGCAGGGGGCGGCGAAGCTTTCGGATTCGGGCTCGGTTGTTCTCCGCGAGGAGCGCCGGGTCGACGTCGAAGCCGATGAAGAGGCGGGACCACCACGGGGCCAGGTGTCCGAGGAGGTCCTCTACATGCGTCACTGGAGTCTCGAGGATAACCGCCGCTACGTCCCGCTTGGAGGCGACCCAGAGGGCGACGAAGCTGCCGAGTGAATGACCGTGCACGGCGATGGCGTCCTTGGGCACTCCGGAGGCCACCGCATAGTCGTAAACAGCAAGGGCGTCGGCTTTGAGGTCCGCGATGCTCGGGGTCCCGTCGCTCTGTCCGTAGCCGCGATAGTCCACCGTGAGCACGTCCACGGGACCTTGCAGGATGCCCTGCATGATATGGTAGCTGTTGACCATTAGGTAACCGTTGCCTCCGAAGTAGAGGAGCGTGCCGCGACTCTCCATGCGCCGAAGCCACCAAGCGGAAAGGGACATGTCTTCCGCGATCGGTATCGAGAACCGCGTACGCTGGGCCCCAAGTTCAGAGATCTGCTGCTCGGAGACGGTGCGCTTCGCGTCGAACGCGTGCTCTTCCTCAAGATGGATGGTGGTGCAGCCGAGGAGGGTGCAAAAGATCAAAGCGAGACGGACCGAGACCACGGTGCCGGGCTTAGCCGCCCTGCCGCCGAGTCGGCGAGCGAAGACAAGCACCTCGAGGTTTTTCCAGGAGGAGGTCACAACGATCTCCCCCTTCGCTCCGACTACCGAGCCTCCTTTCAA
>JBCBRU010000721.1:0-4372 GCA_039819565.1 Myxococcota bacterium
ATTTTGGATCCCGCGGCGGCGGCGGCGTGGTTTCACTGGGGCTACGTGCCGACCCCGAGCACCTTGGTGCGCGGCGTCCGAGCCGTCTCCCCGGGTGAGGTCTTGCTGGTGGAGGCAGAGCGGCTGCGCGCCCGCCGTTTTTGGACCCCGGGCACCGTGGTGGCCGGCCCCGGCGCCACCGCGGCGCTCCGGGCTCGGCTCGAGGCGGCGGCCAGCGGCGGTTCCGACCGTGCCGTGGTGGCCCTCTCCGGGGGCCGGGTATCCTCCTCTTTGGCCGCCTGGCGACGGAACCTCCGGGGCGCGGCTCTCACTTACTCTCGACCGGGATTGGATGCTCGAGACCGTCAAGAGAGCCTGCGTATGGTGGACGAGCACGATCTTTCTCATCAAGAGGCCCCGGTGGAGGGCTCTCCCGCGGTTCGGGTGCAGGCGGCGCTGGACGCAATGGACGTCCCGCTGGGTGATCCGAGCTTCGTGGGCGACGTGTGGTGGGCGGCGGGCCTCGAACGCATCGTGCCCCACGCCGCTCCGGTCCTCGTGGGCCACGGCGGTGCCGCGCTGGTCGAAGCCCCCGTGACGGAGCGAATCCCCCAAGAGTTGTTTCCCAGCTGGGTGACTCATAACGAGACGCTCAAGACACCCTCCCGACTTCAGCGCCTCGAAGCGGAGCTTCACCGGGTGGACCGCCTGGCCACCGCCTCTCGACGCGTGCTTCGGGCGCCCTTCGCCCGGACCGAACTATTGGAAGCGGCCGACGGGCTCTCCGACCCCGTCGACTGGCATCGGCTTGCCCGCGGTTCGGTGCCCGCGCGGGTGGCCCGTCGCTCCGGGAGTCGCTACGCGCCTCCTCTCGACGCGTGGATGCGTGGCCCTTTGAATCGGTGGATTGAGGGTTTGTTCTTTGGCGGTCTGAGCGCCAGCGGGCTCCTCGAGGCAGGACGGTTGCGCTGGGTCTGGTATCAGCATCAATTGCGAATTCGCGACTACGGGGCGTCTCTGTGGCGTTTAGCGGTGATCGAGCACTGGTGTCGCTCCGCTTTTTCCGGCGAAGAAATTCGCGTTGAGCGTCGTCGACGACGCGGGACTTCGTTCTTCGCATGAAAGGCCGCAGACGCCTCCAGGCGCTGTTTGACCGCATGGACGAGTTCCGGAATGCTTGACGGCATGCCGGACCTCCCACAGACGGGAGAGGGACCTCAAACGGGCTCCTCCCGAGCGGATTTGGTCCTAGGTCCGGACGGCCACATCGATCCCCAGGTCCGCCTCGTCGCCGACTGGGTCCTCGCCTTTACGAAGGCCATGCGGGGAGCCCGGGTCTACGCCGAGAACAACGAGATGCACCAAAAGTTCGTCGACCGTGCGCACGAGGGGTTGACCAAGGTGCTGGAGGGGCTCGACGAGCTGAGTCTCAGCATTCGTGAAGACCGCATGCTCTTCGAGGGTCAGGTCGTGCACAACGACCCGGACCGGCAGGAAGGCCTTCCGTTCGTACTCTATCGGAACGCCTTTCGAAGGATCACCTTCACCCGGGGCATGAGCCGAGAGGAGCTGCTGGAGCTCATCAAGGCCCTCAACATCGACTACGGGAGCTTCGATTTCACAGGGGAAGACCTGGTCAGCACCCTGTGGCGGCTGAGCCTGCCCCATCTTCGCTACGTCACCATCGACGCCCTCAACGTCACCCGGGACCTGTCGGATGGCTCGGAGCTGGACGACAACGATGTCGACCGCATCCAGGCCGACATCGAGGCCATCGTAGCCACGATCTACCGAAATGCCTCCCCGGACGACGACATCGTCGCCGGCGTCTCGATCGGCAAAGACGACCTCGAGGTCCTCCGGGACCTCCGGAGCGAGCCCGAAGAGGATATCGAGCTCCTCGATCACACCACTGAGCGCGCTATCGCGGATATCCCGGTGGGGCAGCTTCAGACCGTCCAGCGCTTTCTTCAGGGGGACGACCGCGACGCTTTGACTCGCAGGATGTTGGACATCCTGGTGCTGATCCTCTTCAAAGAGGAGTCGGGCTCCGCGGGGAGCGCCACCATCGAACTCCTCCAGCAGCTCTACGACTCCTTGCTCCTCGCGCAGCGCTACGTCGATGCGCGGGGGCTCGTCGAGCGCCTCCGAGATAGTTCCGAGAACGCTGAGGATATGCAGGAGATCCATATCTCTCGGCATCTCGTACGCCTCTTCTCCACCGATGGGCGGATCCTCCCCGTTCTCGACGGCTTCAACGACGGCTACCGCACCGTCCCCATCTCGGACATGGTGGCTTTTCTCCGGGCTCTGGGACCCAACGCGGCCCCGGTCCTCCTGCAGGGTTTGGGCAACCTCGATTCGGCCGCGCACCGCAAGATCGTCTGCGACCTGATCGTGGAATTCGGAGTGCCGGAAGTTCGCCTCCTCGAGGAACGCACCGTCGACGCCAAGTGGTTCGTGGTGCGGGATATCCTCGAACTGGCTCGCCACCACCCGCTCGAGCACATCACTCGGCTCGTGCGGGAGGCCCTGCAGCACGAGCACCCGAAGGTCCGTGCTCAGGCGGTGCGAGCCCTCCGGGATTATGGGCCGGGGGTCGCGGATGAGTTGGTGGCGGAGCGCCTAAACGACGCGGATAGCGAAGTGCGGATCGTCGCGGCGAGGGTCGCGGCCGCTCGCCAGGCGAAGGTCGCCTTGCCGTTCTTCGAGGAGATTCTCCAGGATGAGACGCTCGCGGATCGCGATCAGCGCGAGCTTCGGATGGTCCTCGGGGCCTTCGCCACGATCGGCCAAGGGAGCGCCGTCGAGAGCTTGGGTGCGCTCCTTCACCCATCCTTCTTCACCCGACTGAAGAGCGGCGCGGATCTCCAGATCGCGGCGGCTTCGGCCCTTGGTCTCATCCAGAACGACACCGCTCGGGCTCACCTCCGAAAGGGGGCGCGGTCGCTGAACGGCCGGGTCCGGGAGGCTTGCCGTCGCGCCCTGACCCAAACCCGCCGCAGCATCGTCGAGCCCAGCCCCGGTCCCCGGACCAGTGCCCCAGATCTCGAGGTGGCTGAACAGCTCCCCACGGAGACCATGAGCCTCCTGACGGAGTCCGGGAATTCGGCCGACGTGCTCTTCTCGGTGGGGCCGGATGGCCCCACCAAGGTCCGAGCTCCGCTCCCGACCGAGTCCTCCGGAGACCATCCCGCCCACCGCACGGGTCCGGCGCTGCCGAGCGTCGATGTTCCCCACTCGGGTCGCGAAGAGCTCCCCAGCCGGCTCCCTCCCGCGCCGGAGCTGATGGCTTCCGAGGTCGACTCGGCGGACATCGAGCTGGTCGATGAGGAGACCGACGAGTTTCCGGTGATGGCGAGCCCAGTCGAAAGAGGCGAGTCGGACCGCTTCCGGCAGGAGTCAGCGATCGACGCCTTCGAGGCTGCCTATCAGGAGGCGCGGGCGGCCGAGCAACAACGGGAGACGCCACCCGCGGCGCGGATGTCGGATCGGGTCGATACGCCCCTGCGCACGGCGGCGCCGACCACGGACGATGTCGCCCCCGAGATCTTGGAGTATCTCGGGCTGAACGAGCCCCTCCCCGATACCCCTCAGCCGCCGGCGGCCCCCCCGACCCCTGCCGTCGAGGTGCGCGCCCCGGCCCCCGCGGACGCGCAGCGCGCGAAGAACGCCCCACCGCGCTCCGCGAGCACGTCGCCGGAAACGGCGGGTGCGGGGGCCAGGTCCGCAGGCTCGACCCGCGCCCCTTCATCGGCAGGGCTCCGTTCATCGTCAGAGCGGGGGCCCCGCCGATCCTCGGAGCGAGGAGCGCGGCCATCGTCGCATCGGGACGTGCTTCCTTCGGCGCGACGCGACGCGATCCCTCCTTCCCGCCGAGACGTCGCCCCTCCCTCGCGGGCCGAGAGCGCTCCCGGCTCGGGGCCGCTCTCGGACGCGATGCCGCTCCCCATCGTCGACGTCGACCCGTCTCAGCTCGCCGAAGGAGCTCCGCGCTCTCGGCCCTTCGAGCGCCTGATTCAGGACGCTCTCGTCGACTCCGCGGCTCCGAAGAGCTCCCCGTTTGGCTCCGGGGAGCAGCCGAAGCTCACGCCGTTTCCCCCGGACGGCTTTTCGGAAGAAGGCCTGACGGACGATATCGGCTCTGAAGACGCTACCATCTCGGCCCGCGAGGCGTTGCCCTCCCTGGACATTCCCATCGAGGCGCCGGTGATGTTGCCCTCTGAGCCTCCCCGGTCGGCGCCCGATTCTTCGCCCCTGACCCCGCTCGGCTCTGAGCCCCTGGATCCCTCAGGCTTCGGAGAGCTTGGGCTCCCCGCCCGCCCGGTGGGGGACGAGGTCGGTGAAGAATCGGGCGCCGACCGGGGAGGCTCAGAGGGCAACATCACCGGCG
>JBCBRU010000722.1:0-4370 GCA_039819565.1 Myxococcota bacterium
ATCGAGCTCGGGGGGCCCTCCGCTTCGCAACCAAGCCAGCACCTCCGGAGGACCGAAGATGAACGCGTCCGCGCGGAGCGCTTTGTTGACCTCGAACACGGCCGTCTCGGGGACATCGGAGATGATACGGCATGTGTCCACGCGGGTGCGAAGGTAGAGCTCCCGGGGGGCGACGAGTTCGCCGCTGATCTCCCGAGCGGCGCGTTCGCCGAATGCGGAGCGGGCCGGGCTGAATCGGACCGCCGCCTCGAAGCGAGGGTCTCCAGAGCAGCCGAGGTAACGGTCAATGTTCCGGGCCTCCGGCTCGAGGTTCTCGGAACAAGGGTCGGAGCTCCCGACGTCGAGCGGTGGCCCGAGGTCAGCTATCGAGCCCGCGTCTCGACCGCCGCCGAGGTCGCTCAGTGTGTCGGCGGCGCCGGAGCCATCAAAAGGGGCCGCGCCGAGGCCGACGGTTTGCTCGGTGCACGCGGCGAGCCCTACGAGCAGGAGCCTGGCCGAGATCGGGGCGCGTGTTTCGGCGCGTAGAGACGAGCGGGCCTTGGAAATGCTTGAGGGCGTAGCGATCGCCGTGCCAGCGGATGGGATCGAGGGGAGATGTTCTCAATGTCACCGTAGTCTCACGGGCGTCACGAAGCGATCGCCAGATCTCTGAGACAGAAAGCATCGAGCGGAGGGCTCGCTTCTCATCGGACGCGGGATAGGTGAGGAGCTCGCGAAAGGCTTGGACCACGCGTTCGGGCGATCATTCCGGCTTCATGTGGGGCTATAGAGCGCCCTTGAGTTGGGGGCTCCGACGACCCGGAGCCGAAGGTGCCGTCCAGTGGCGGCATCCACGTGCCCACGCTACAGGCAAGCGACTCATTTCTCTAGTGAGCATGAGGCTTCCTCACTCGCTCCCGGCCTGGTCCACGACCGTCCTCCTATTCACCTCTCTCCCCGCGCGAGCCTTCGACACCGGCGTTTCGGTCGGCGAGAATGTCAGCGTGGACCCGAACATGGGCCTGATGCGCTTCACCATCCCCCTCACCGCCCCCGAGGGCTTCCCGGGCGTCTCTCCCGAGCTCAGCCTCCGCTACGCCTCGGCGAGCGGCTCCGGGGTGGTGGGCATGGGGTGGACGATGACCCACCCCACCATCGAGCGGATGACGATGCGGGGCGTCCCTCGCTACGACGAGACAGACCTCTTCGTCGCGGACGGAGGCAACGAGCTCGTGCGAGTGTCGGACGGGGCGAGCCCCATGGAGCCGGCCATCTATCGGAAGCGCTTCGAATCGGACTTCACCCGGTTCCGCTGGCACGAGCGCCAAGGGGGCCGCGGCGGGTACTGGGAGGCCCAGTACGCCGACGGCCGACGCGGCTTCTTCGGCGCCGACGCCCAAGGTCGGCCGGTCCCCTCCGCGGTGGAAGCCGGCCGCGACGGCACCTTCAAATATCATCTCGTGGAGCTCCTCGACGTGCACGACCACCGGATGGTCATGAGCTACGTGAAGGACGGCGCCATCTCTCTCCTCTCCGAGGTCAGCTATGTCTTTACGTCGGCTACGCCCACTTACCGGATGCAGCTCGCCTACGAAGGACGCAGCGACGCGGTGTCCGATGCCAAGCCGGGCTTCGAGCGGCGACTCACCCAGCGCCTCTCCGAAGTGCGCGTCACCACCCGCGGCCGCCCTCTCCGTCGCTTCGCCCTCCGCTACCAGCCCGACGCGGCCACCGGGCGACGGACCCGCCTCGCGCGGGTGCAAACCTTCGGCGCCGACGGCGAGCTCTATCCCATTGTCCACAGCTTCGACTATTCCCGCGGGCTCGGGGCCCAGTGTGAGAGCGCCGACTGCGGCCGCCCTCTCCTCGTGACCATGGTGGGCGATCAAGGCTTGGGCGTGGCCTTTCAGAGCGGCACCACCAACTTGGTGGATATCAACGGCGACGCCCTCCCCGACCTCGTCGACGCGGCCACCACTCAAGTAAGGCACCGCTTCTTCCTGAACCAGCTCGGCAGCGACGGGAGCCATGGATTCACGGCGCCCCAAACCTCGGCGGTGGGGGAAGTCTCGGACTTCGCCCTCGGTAACCCTCGCGTCCAGTTCATCGACGTCAACGGTGATGGTTTCACCGACCTCCTCCGAGGCGGGGCCGCCGACCAGAGGGTCCTCATCAACCGCGGCGCGGGGGATTGGGCGGAGGCGCTCGCGCTGAACGGGACCTCCGCCTTCACCGGGGCCGACGCCGAGCTCCGTTTCATGGACTACGACAACGACATGGACGTCGACATGCTGCGGAGCACGGACACCCAAACCTTCGTGTTCGAGAACGACGGCAACTTCGAGTTCACGGGGCGGGAGACCGAACGCCTAGGGGTAGCCTTCTCCGAGAACCTTCAGTTCTCCGACGTCAACGGGGACGGCCTCCTCGACGTCGTCCGCCTTCAGCCGAACCAGCTCCAATACAAGCTGAACTTCGGGCGTGGCCGCTTCTCCCCCCGCTTCGAGACGGTGAGCCATCCTTTCGGGGCCGGCGAGATCGCCCAGGCCCTCATCGAGGATCTCGACAGCGACGGCTTCGCGGATATCGTGGTGGTGAGCGGTAACACGGTGCGCTACGTGCTTAGCCGAAGCGGCGAGGCTTTCGATCCCGTCCAGAGCCTCAGCCAGGTGGGTGGCGAAGCTCTCCCCAACCGGGAGATCACCACCACCGTTCTGGCCGCTGACATGAACGGCAACGGCTCCATCGACATCGTGTGGGTGGGCGGTACCGGCTCGGTTCGCTACCTCGACCTCTTCCCCGTCCGATCTCATCTCCTCACCCGGATCGAGAACGGCCTCGGTAGGGTCACCGACATCGAGTATCAGCCCTCGGTGGAGCAACGCGCCTTGTCACGGGAGGAAGGGCAGCCTTGGGTGCACCCGCTCCCCTATCCCATGGTCGTCGTGTCGCGAACGGATGAGTTCGACCTTCTCACCAACGTCAGCGACGTCGTGGAGTTCCGCTACCGGGATGGCTTCTACGACGGATTGGAGCGGCAGTTCCGAGGGTATGCCGAAGTCCGGCGCCGACACCCCGGGGATCCATCCCAAGAGGAGGGTCGAACCCTCTCCCGCTTCGACGTGGGCATCGTAGCTCCCCACTTGAACGGTAAGCTCCTCCTCGAGACCCGAGAGTCCGGGGGGCGAGTCATCGACGAGACCACCAGGAGCTACGGTGACGACACGACGTGCCCCGTCGCCGAAGTGCCGAGTCCGGCGGCCCTCGCCCAGCTCGGACGCCGCGCCGTCCGCTTCCCCTGTGAGATCGAGAAGGTGACCGTCGTCCAAGAGGGGTTGACCCCGGATCGGTGGGTCACCACCCGGACCACGCGCGGGTATGAGGATGGGTACGGCAACGTTACTCGCGAAGTGAACGAAGGGGTGGTGGCCGTCGGGGGTGGAGCTTGCGAAGCCTGCACCCGACCCTCCGGGACCTTCGGGGCCCCGTGCGGAAGCCAGTGCCTCGGCGAGGAGAGCTTCGAGGAAACCACCTTCGTGCCCGTGTCGAACGCGGGGGGACGGTGGCTCCTCGGGAAGGCCGCCCGAACCCGGCGCTTCGGGACGGAGGCGAACGCGGACGGCTTCTTCTCCGAAGAGATAAACTTCTATGACGGCGAGGCTTTCGAGGGTCTATCGGAAGGTCAGCTCACGAAAGGCCTCCTTTCGCGCCAGACCCGCCGGATCGACGACGCAAAAGTCATCACCACCGAGCGGCAACGCTTCGACCGGCACGGCAACCCCGTGGACCGACTTGATCCCCTCGGCACCCCCGGCGGCGCGGCGCATCGCCGGACCTACGCCTACGACGAGGACGGGCTTCGCCTGACTCGGGTCGACCTCTTTAACGAGGCCCACGGCGAGGCATATCAGTTGCGGCAGGAGATGCAGTACGACCTCCTCTTCGACAAGGTCACCTTGGCTACGGCCTGGATGCTGGTCGAGGGGGGAGGGGTCACGACCTCGCGGGACCTCACCGCCTATAGCTACGACAGCTTTGGGCGTGTCTCGAGCATCCTCCGACCGGGCGGTGATTCCGGCGCGGCGCCCACGGTGGAGATCGCCTATGAACTCGGCAGCCCCACCACCCGGCTCATTACCCGGCGGCGCTCCGAGGTGGGAGGTCGCCTCGACCTCGAGAGCATCGCTTGCCTCGACGGGCGGGGGCGGCGGTTCCAGACTCGCACGAAGACGGCGGAGGGCGCCTATACGGTTGATGGCTTCACCGTCTTCAACCTTCGCTCGGAGCCCCTCCGCGTCTTTCAGAGCTACACCGGGGGCGCCGCCGGGTAATGAGCCGGGTGGTGGGGCTGCCGAGTTCATAGGCGATCTCCACCGTGGGCGCCGCGCCGG
>JBCBRU010000723.1:0-4368 GCA_039819565.1 Myxococcota bacterium
GCTCCAAAAAACGTCGCCTCCAGTGCTCGGATAGGCTCCGAACTTGCGCCTGCTCGTCCGCATCGACGCTCATCCGTCGTGCCGCATCGGTCCGCCGGGACTCGAGGCGCCGCCCGAGGAGCGCCCATACGAGCTCGGCTCCCGCCGCTACGGCCAGGGGCCGCCAATCCAAAGTCCAAGCCGCTGAGAGCGCCCCGCTCATCAACAGCAAGAGATTCAGAGGATGAGAGAAGATAGGTGCCCGTGCCTCGGCCATGCCGAATCACATGGTCTTCTGCGCCGACTTGGCCGCCGCTCTCTTTGCCTTTAGGGCCTCGAGCTGCTTCTTTGCCGTCACGTCGCCCGTTTGGCGACGGAGCTTCTCGAGACGGTTGTCCAGCGACTCTCCGGACAGCTCCTTGTTCAGATTGGCCTCGGCGGAGACGTTGTTGATGTGCTCGCGCACGTTGTCGAGAGCACGAACCTCGGCCTCCACAGATAGGCCGTCTAGCTGCTTCTGGACCTGGAGACGGGCCTGAGCACTGGCCATCTTGGCGAGCATGCGGTCCTTCTCCGATTTGAGCTTGTTGATTTCGCCCTGCACGTTCAGCAGCGAGGCTTTGGCGTCATCTGCATCTGTTCGAGCCCGGTCGAGCTCCGCCGTGAGCTCCGCAACCTCGGAAGAAAGAGCATCCTTCTTGCTGATCAGCACCAGCGCGAGGTCGTCCTGCTCGGTGTCTACGGCCGTCTCGAGGTCCGCGTCGACCTGATCGAGCTCAGCCTTGCGCTCCTTGAATCGACCTTCGATGTCTTCTCGTCGCCGAATGATCGCCGCGGTCGCCTTTTTCAGCGTTTGATACTTTTCGATCATCGCGTTGATGGAGTTTTCGTACGCCACCTCCGGATGGTCCTTTTCGAGGTCCGAGATCCATAGCGACAAGAAGCCCCTCCATAGGTTGGACAGACGCGTGAAAAAGCCGGCTTGAGCCACGAAATCGTGGTAACCGCGGCCGGAAGGAGCGTCAAGCGAGCCAGGAGGTGGGGCGCGCGCTTCGCCGTCTCGCTCCTTAGCGCGCGCACCCGCGGCACATGAACATCACCTGCCCATCGTGCAAGTCCCGATACACCGTCGATGACGCCCGCGTCCCCGCGTCCGGCGTCACCATCAAATGCCCGAACTGCCAACACAAGTTCGTGGCCCGAGCACCCGGTGGAACCAAGCCGCCGGGGGCCGTCGCTCTTCCCGGCCGGGCCCCGGCCACGCCTCCCGACGCGGCACCGCCGGGCCCGAAGAGCAGCGGTGCCGTCGCGCTCCCGGGTACCTCTGGGACGGGTCGTTCTGAGCCGTTTCAGGCGCCCTCTCGGGCGGTGCCCCTGCCCGGTTCTGGCCCCCGCGCACCCTCCCAGGACGTGCCGCAAACGGATGCTGGGAGCTTGGACCTCGGCTTTGACGGTTCGGGGGAGCTCGAGATGCCCTCAACCGGCTCCCTCGACTTCATCGACGACGCGAGCGGCAAGGCTCAGGCGGAGCCTCTCTTCACCACTCCCGAGCTCCGGGTCCGGCACCGCAACGGGCGCGTAGAGGGGCCCTACGGACTCGAGCGCATTAAGGCGCTGCTGAAAGCGGGAGAGCTGTCGGGCAACGAAGATGTTTCGAGCGACGGGTTGTCGTGGCGGGCTATGACCGCCCATCCGGAGCTCAACGGCTTCCTCAATACGCTCGCTGGCGCCCAGGATGCCCTCGCTTTCGGTCAGGTGGATCTCGACCCCGGCGGATCGATCGACATCTCAGCGCCCAGCGCGCCGTCGATGCCGACCCCGGGTGAGCTGGACCTGGGCCTCGATCCGGAGCCTTCGTCGCCGAGCCCTGGAACCGGCCCTCTCTTTACCCCACCCCCCCCCGTCGACGCCGGCCCTCCGGGCCCCTCCGCGGTGGATGAGCTCCGCCAAAGCCTCGACCTCGACGTGCCCCCGGTGGCGCCTGCCGGCTCCTCCGCTCTCGAGGCCGGCGGTCTGACCCCACCGGTGCCTCGAGACCTTCTGGAGGTCGGCGAGATCCCCGACATGCCGCCTTTTTGGGAGACCTACCGGCGGCCCATCATTGCCTTCCTCTCGGTGGCAGCGCTGTTTCTCGTCGGCGTCGTGACCCATTTCATGACTCCGTATGGCGCCTTCGGGATACCGAGGCTCGTAGAGACGCTGACCTACGAGCCGCCGCCGCCGCCGCCGCCCGCTCCTCCCCCCGCGCCACCTAAGCTCGTTAACCGGGAGGAGATTCAGACGCTGCTGGATGAGCACGGGTACGAGAGCTTTCGAAGCGCGACCTTGACCCTTGAGAAGGCCGGCACCGCACTCCCGGTCAACGCCCTCGCCATCGCTAAGACCCGCGTCCTCGCCACCCTCGCCTACGGCCCGGAGGCTTTCCCGCTGGGGCCTGCCCAGACGGCGGTAGCCCAGCTAGGGAGTCTCGACCCGGAGAGCGTCGAAGGCGTGACGCCCGAGCGCATTCGCCAAGAGCGCCTCAAAGCCCAGGCGGGCCTCGCCATCCTCGAGGCCGAGACCGAAGGCGTCATTGATCCTCTCACCAAGGCTTCCGAGGCCAGACCCGACGATCCCGAGCTCGCATACCTCCTCGGAAAGGCTCACGAGGTGGCAGGGCGCCCTTCCGAAGCGCTGGTTTACTTCGATCGTGCCCTCGTGGCGCGCCCCGACTATAGCCAGGCGAGCCGGAACATCGGCCGCCTGCTCGAAGCCGAAGGGGCCGAGAACGAAGCGGCGATTTGGTTCGAAAAGGCGTGGTCAGCGAATCCCAGCGATGCCCGCTCCGCGCTCGACGCAGCTCGACTGCACAAAAAGTCAGGCCGCCCCGGCCTCGAACGCGAGGCGATTGTGGCGGCGGCGCGTGGCGCGCCCCGAGGCCTGCCCCCAGACGAGCGAGCGGCCGCCCTGCTGTCGGCCGTTCGGTCCCTCGACGACTCAGGTCAGCTCTCGAAGGCAGCAGACCTGGCCTCCGAGGCGGCTCGTCTTGCCCCCGCGGACGCGCGAGCGGTGGGATTCTTGGCCGTAGCTAAGTCTCTCGAAGGAGATCACACCGGAGCTCTGGCCCTCCTCGAGCCGGTCCTCCAGAGAAACCCGGAGGAGCTTGCTGCTCTGGTGGCGAGAGCTCGGGTACACATGAAGGCCGGGGACGTAGCCAAGGCCCTCCTGGACCTCGAGTCGGCGCGACCATTGGACGAGGGGCCCGAGGTTTTGATGTGGCTCGCCCGATGCAACCGCCAGATCGGAAAGATCTCGGATGCCGAAGCGGCCCTGAAGCTCGCTTCGGAACGACCTGGCTCTACGGCCGCGAAGGTCGAGCTATCTCGGCTCGCGCTCGCCGTCGGCAACGTGGAGGAAGCATTCTCTGAGGCTGAGGCCGCGGTGAAGGCGGACCCCAAATCCCTCCCCGCGCGCGTTCAACTCGGTCGGGCCCTCGCAGGGCGAGGAGAGCTGGAGCAGGCGGAACAGGTCTTCGAAAAGGCCCTTGGTCTAGATGAAGACTCGAACGAGGCGCGGCTTGGTCTTGGCAATGCCCTACGCGAGCAGGCGGAGCGAAGTGAGCGACCCCGACGCAGCAAGGCCCTCGGTCGAGCCACGGCCCTCTACCTGCAAGTGCTGAACGACAACCCGGACGACGCGGCGGTCCTTTACGAATACGGACGAGTGCTCGAATTGCAGAGCAACCTGCGGGGAGCCATCCGACTCTACGAGCGCGCGGCAAGCTTGGACGAGCGAGATGTGCGGCCCCATCTGATGATGGTGTCAGCCCACTTGCGGACACAGAATCCCAAGGCGGCCCGAGCGTCTCTCGAGAAGGCCGAGGAGATCGATCTCGCCAGTGGGAACCAATCTGGCGAGGTTCGATTCTGGGCCGCGCGACTCGCGTTGGTCGATGGTGACGCGGCCAAGGCCGTCGCCGCGATGAAGCAGGCCGTGGAGCTCGCCCCCGAGAACGCCGAGTACTGGCTTTGGCTCGGCCGGGGACTGGAGAGAAACAACTCGTTATTCGAGGCCATCGCGGCCTACGAGAAGGCGGTCCGGTTGAACAGCCGGCTCGCGCCCGCGCATCGCGCCCTCGGTCGAGCCGCCATCGAGCGTCATCGCTATCCTGAAGCTCGCGAGCACCTCGAACGCTTTCGCCGCTTTGCCCCCGATGATGCGAGCGTGTGGTCCGATATCGGTGAAACGTTCTCCGGCGAGAACCGGGACCGGGAGGCTCTTGATGCTTTTGAGAAGGCCCTCAACGCTGACCCCGAGGCCCTCCGAGCCCTGATCGAAGCAGGCAAGATCCACAGTCGCCAGGGAAAAGACAAAGTAGCCCAAGCGAGCTTCCGCAAGGCGACCCGGTCC
>JBCBRU010000724.1:0-4364 GCA_039819565.1 Myxococcota bacterium
GGGGAGAACATGGTGATGGCTATATCGCCGCACCAGATCTCGACGAACGCCGAAAAGAGCTCCAGAGGAGGATGAAAGCCTTTTGGTCCCATCTCCGCGTCGAGGCCCGCCGGGCTTCGGCCGCGTCGCCAGCCGCGGTCCGCGAGGTGCCGTCGAGAGGATCGAACGCAACCGCGGAGGCCTCGGCGCGGAGATGGGACCAAAAGGCTTTCATCCTCCTCTGGAGCTCTTTTCGGCGTTCGTCGAGATCTGGTGCGGCGATATAGCCATCACCATGTTCTCCCCCGTGCCCCGTCGGTCTTTACTCTTCGTGCCGGGATCGAAAGCCCGCGCGCTCGAGAAGGCGGCGAACCTGCCCGTGGACGCGGTCATCTTGGATCTCGAGGACGCGGTCCTTCCCGAGGCCAAGGAGACGGCCCGGGCCGCGGTGGTACAGGCTGTCGCGTCCGGTCGATACGGCCCTCGCGAGGTCATCGTTCGCTGCAACGGCCTAGACAGCCCATGGGGCGCGGCCGATGTGGAGGCGGCTGCACGCTCTGGGGCCCACGCGGTCTTGCTCCCGAAGGTCGAGTCGCCGGAGACCCTTCGACACGCGGCGGCGAGGCTCGAGGCGGCCGGGGCTCCCTCGTCTCAGCGTTTGATGGCGATGATTGAGACCCCACGCGGGGTCTGGGAAGCGCGGTCCATCGCGGCCGCTACGGAGCGCATGGAAGCGCTCATCGTAGGGCCCAATGATCTCGAGGCTTCCACGGGGATTCGGCAGATGGCGGACCGCGCTCCCATGGTTCCCATACTTATTCAGCTCGTCCTGGCGGCTCGGGCGGAGGGACGCAGCGTGATCGACGGGGTGCACTCCCGCCTCGACGACGATGAGGGCTTTCTGGACGCCTGTCGACAGGGGGTGAGTCTCGGTTTCGACGGCAAGACCTTGATTCATCCCAAGCAAATCGAACCCGCCAACGCGGTTTTCGGCCCGTCTCGAGAAGCCGTGGCCGAGGCTCGTCAGGTTCTTGACGCTTGGACCGTGGCCCAGGCGGAAGGGAAGGGCGTGACCACCCTGGAGGGGCGGATGATCGAGGCGCTCCACGCCGAAACGGCTCGACGCACCGTCGCGCTCTCGGAAGCCATCGAAGCCCGACTAGACGCACCCTTTCGCCGCCGGTAGCGGAGCGGCCTTCAGTCCGCTGTCTCGCGATCGTGTCTTGCCCTGACGGAAGACCCCTGAGGTGCCGGAGGGGAAGGAGATTCTCCTGTCGTGGCCGGGTCGATTCGTGGCAGATACGCCCTCGAATGCCGACCGTTCGACGCGAATCGTACCTTCGGCCACAGGGCCTCGCCCCCCAACCTGGGGGCCCTTCCCCCCGGGGGACCGAGCTTCGACGCACTGCGCCTTTACCGAAAAGTCGGAACGCCGATTGCTTTGTCGTGAGGTGGGCATGATGAACTCCCACGTCCAGGGGCTATCAACAGCTCTGGTGATCGCCCTCGGGGGCGTCGGCTGCTACGGCACCGTCCTCGTTCCCGGGGGGGCGATAGAGCCCGGTCCCGGCGCTGATCGACCCGGTTCGCTCGCCGTCCGAGACGAGAGCGTGACCACCAGCTACTCCGGGTTCTTCTCGGTCTCCCTCGACTGCCGCGATGGGCAGATGGTCGAGGTCGAGGCGGATGGCCTGGAGCCGCTTCGAGCGGGCGAAGCCTTCGACGCCGTCTGCGCAGGCGGCGGGTACCGAGCCAGCTTTCACCTTCCCGGGGGTGTCGAGAGTGCTTCCGCCATCTTCAAGCAGCCGAGCGACGGCAGCCGGCTGACGGTGGAACTTCGACGCCGCGCGCTCCCCTCGAACGCCGCCACGCTCTTTCACACCGAGTTTCAGAACCAGTGCATGGGTTGCCACCTGCCGGGAACGTCGGGTCCAAATTGGGGCACCCTCTCGACCCCCGCCGACCTCCTGGACTTCATCTATCAGGACCGCGACGGACGTTTTCCACTCGTCAGCGCCATGGCAGCCCCCCGTGACCTCCGAACCGCGCCGGGGAGCTTCCTCCGGCGGCTGGCCCACGATCTGGGCGGCGAGACCTCGCCGATCTATGCGGAGCTCCCCCAGGCGGGCGACATGCCGCCCCCCGGCAGCCAGGAGCGAGCGATGGTCGAGTCAGACTTCGCCTTCTTCGACCTCAGCTATGCTTTCTTGGCCGAGCTCCCCGCGGATCCGACGGCACCCACCGTCGACGCCTGCCTGGCCCAGTCGGAGCCCATCGAGCCACGGCCCGTCACCCGGCTGACCAACGTCGAGCTCGACAACATCATGCAGGACCTCTTCGGGCTCCCGGCGACGTTCGGACGGACGTCCTCTAACCCGCTCCCCGGGGTCACCGCGGACATCTCCACGTACATCAACGGTTTGTCCTTCCCAGCCCTGCCTCCGAACACTCCGGATGCCATCTTCGAGGGGCTGCTGGACTACACCGACGAGGTCGTCGCCGCCTTCGACGCGAACGCGTACAACCAACAGGCTTCTTCGTCCGCGGGCTGCGCTCTGAACTCCAGCAGCTCTGAAGCCTGTATTCGCAGCCATGCGGAGTACATCCTTGGTCGGGCTTTCCGCGGCGAAGCCGTCCCCTCGGATGCCGTGGATTTCGTCGTCTCGGTGTTTGGGGACTTCCGTCAGGAGTTGGACGTGGTGCCGTCCTTCGTGCACGCCGCGTCCAAGTACGTGGCCCTCAACCCCTTCGTGCTCTTCAAGTCGTTCCGCGGAGAGGGGACCGAGACCAACGGTACGCGTCCCCTCACCAATGACGAGCTGGCGAGCCGAGTGAGCTTCCTGATGTGGGGCACGGGCCCCACGCCGGAGCTCCTGGCCCAGGATTGGGACCGGCTTTTGCGCAGCACCTCGGCTCAGGCCGCGGGCGAGCTCGAGCAGGTGCTCCTGAGCATGGTCTCGGACCCTCGCTCCGATCACTTCTTTCGAAGTTTCGGGTTTCAGTGGCTCCACGTGAACACCGCGGTGTCGAGCGTGCTCGACATGGCCAATGTTGCCCGGGCCGAGGAGCTGCAGACGGCCTTCGACGGCGAGCTCGTCTCGATGCTTCGGTCCCTCGTCCAAAACCGTCGCCCGCTCGATGAGCTGATTACGGCAGACTACACCTTCCTCAACCGCACCCTGGCTGAGTGGTACGGCGTGGATCCCTCGGGCTTCGACGCGAGCTTCCGGCGCGTGAATTATTCCGACTATCCCCAGCTCTACAACCGACGCGGGGTGCTGACCCACGCGAAGGTTCTGTCCTCAGGCTCAATGCCGTCGCGACCGAGCGCGTCCAACCGCGGCACCCGCATCCTTCGTCACGTGATCTGTAGCGAGATGGGAGATCCCTCGGGCTTCGTCCTCGAGCAGGACGGCACCACCGATCTCGAGAACATCACTGAGGTGGAGCGATTCCGGAATCTCACCGAGGATCCCTCCACCAGCTGCGCAGGCTGCCATGTTCGTATCAACCCCGTGGGCTATCCTTTCCACGCGTTCAACCGGCTCGGTCAGCACGAGATGGCTCTGGCCCGGGATGGCGCTCTCCCGGAGCCCGAGGTCTATGAGAACGTCGTGGTGCGGGGCACGCCCACCGATAACCCGAGCCCCATCTGGAAGACTCAGCTCAACTATCTCGACGACCTCGGCGGCCGCCTGGAGGGGCTACCCACGCTGGATACGCCCATCACCGGCGGCTTCGACGATCACCTGAGCCTCATCGACCTGTTGGCTCAAAACAAATCCGTCGAGTCCTGTGTCGTTCAAAACCTCTACGACTATACGGCCGGCTTCGAGAGCTCGGACACGCTCAACCGTGACCAAGCTACGATCGAAGCCCACGGCTGCGCGAAGTCGGCGCTCGTCCAGGACGCTCCCGACTTCCTGTCCCTGCTGGTGGCCGTGGTCTCTCGACCGGGCTTCACCCAGGTGAAGAGAGACTAATCCCATGAGCACTACGATGTTGTCCCGACGCCGATTTCTCGGCGCCTCCGCCCGTAGTCTCGGAGCACTTCCCTTCGTTCTGAATCCGATCAGCAAGAACCTGATTGGCCAGACGGTGCCTCCGGCAGGGCGGCCGGTCCGCTTCATCACCATCTTCACGCCGCAGGTTCCGTTTACCTACAAGGAGAACGGAAGCTGGCCGGCCGACATCTGGTTCCGTTTGTTCTGGGAAGCTGTGAGCGATTCGGCCGTGCGCGACGCGATGCGCTTCTTTCCGAACTTCAGCTACAACGTATATCCGCTCACCCAGCACGATCTCGGCTACAGCTTGGCTCTCACGGGCTGCCAGTTCCCCAACATCGAGGACTACGACCACGCTCGGATGGCGGGCCGCACCAACCC
>JBCBRU010000725.1:0-4352 GCA_039819565.1 Myxococcota bacterium
CCCCCATCGCCGACGCGAGGACTTGCCGGAAGTCGACCGTGAAGACCAGGTTTTCGGTGTCGTCGAGCTTCGTGAGGCTGGGGGGAGCCCCGTGGTGGCCCCCGGCCACTTCCGAGCCCATCGCGAACATGACGCTCGCGGTGCCATGGTCCGTACCCAGATTAGCGTTTTCGCCGGCGCGTCGGCGATGGGGGGGTGGCTAGGATATCCAAACGCGTCCGAAGTGCTCGGCGGGAATTTTCCCGCACTGAATCTCTTCGTCTAAGGAGGGGAAGCGTTGCAGCCTGAGGCGATTCCTCGATGGAGGACAACCCTGAGTTTCGTAAGGCGCAAGAATCGCCGATTCCGCTATCGTGAATCCAGAGAGAGATACGGCACGCAGCCAGGTCAGCTCCCTCTATCTGAAAATTGGCGCCGGACTCACGGCGGTCGCGGCGGTCGCGGGCGCTTCCTGCGCTCTTCAGATAGGCGTCGTCGACTACCAGCGAGGGGCGGCAACGGAGATTAACGTCGCGGGTCGTCAGAGGATGCTCTCACAGCGTACGGCTCTCTTCGCCCTCGAGGCGGCTCACGCCTCGAGCATTGCTGACCTCGAACGCACGAGAGACAAACATCGTCAGCTCGTGGACCTTATTGCAATCTCTCATGCGAAGCTCCTCGACGGTGATAACTCGATGGGACTTCCCGGATCGCCTAAGCCACCGGTTGCCGAGCTATATTTCGGCCCCCGTCGGCTAGACGCCCGGGTACGGGAGTACGTGGAGCTCCACCGACAGCTGGGTGAGCTCCTCGACCTCCGAGTGCAGGGGGGAGATCTCGACGATCCCTCGGTTGAGGTCCAGCTCAACGAGATTCGAGCAACCGCCGGTCCCCTCTTGGCCGCCCTCCACGAATGCGTCGGCCGCTACGAACAAGTGGCCAACGACCGTATCGACGGGTTCAAAGGTCTCCTCGCAGGACTCCTACTGGCCATGCTCGGACTCCTAGCCGCCGAGGCGCTGTGGTTGTTCCGGCCCATGGTGCGCGCCATCGGTCGGCACCTCCAAGCCATCGGCGAGCAGCAGCGCTCGTTGGAAGCTAGGGACGCGGCTATGCAGCTCGTCCTAGACAGCACCGGGGACGGCCTCCTCACGTGCAACCTCGACGGCAGGATGGGCGATATCCGCTCCGCCTCGGTAAACCATTGGCTTGGGACCGGCGCCGACGTCCCCGTCTGGGAGCTCATCTATCCAGAAGACGAGGTCAAACAACTCGAGCTTCAGCTCACCTTCGACGAGATTCGGGAGGACGTCATGCCCTTCGAGGTCGTCGTCTCGCAGATGCCCAACCGGGTCGCGCTGGAGGACCGAGCCCTGTCCCTGGACCTTCGCCGCATCCGCGGGGAAGAGAGTGAGAGCGTACTTCTCGTGCTCTCGGACATTACAGAACGGCTTCGAGCTGAGGAGGCCCGTCGAAGTCAGGTGGAGTTTCAACAGATCGTGTCGCAGATCCTCGCGGATGGGCCGGGATTCCAGAGCTTTCTACGAGAGGCGAAGTCCCTCCTCGAAGGAATGGCGAGCATGACAAACGCCCCCCAAAGCTATGCCCGGGCCCTACATACTCTGAAGGGCAATGCGTCGATTTTCGGCTTCCAGACCTTCGCCGAGCAGTGCCACGCCATGGAGACGCGACTGAGCGAGGAGCCTGACCTCGGGATCGAGGCTAGTCTCGCGGAGCTTCGCGCGGCGTGGGCCGCCGCGCTGGATCGCTTTGGGTCTCTGGTCCGGCGGGACGACCGCTCGGTTCAGATCGACCGGAGCGACTACCATCGACTCCTCGAGGTCCTCCGTGATCCCGACCTCCCAGAGAGTCTCCTCTCGATGGTGTCTTCATGGACCGAAGAGAGGATCGCGGCACGACTTCATCGCATAAGAAGGCAAGTCGAGCGGCTTTCCACGCGCCTCGACAAGGAGGTGACCGTAGACGTTGTCGACAACGGCGTCACCATCCCGGAGGACTTTCTCTCGGAGTTCTGGCCCAGCCTCGTGCATGTGGTTCGCAACTCTCTCGATCACGGTATCGAACCCCCGACGGAGCGGGAAGGCGCCGGAAAGAGCCGGGAGGGCCAATTGCGCATCGAGGCAAAGCGAGACGGCGACAGCCAGCCGCAGCTTCGAATCGCTATCGAGGACGATGGGGCCGGCATCAACTGGGAGGCGCTTCGAGCGAAGGCAAGGGAGCGCGCGGAAGGAGCCGAGACCCTCTCGGACGAGGACCTCCTGTTCATGGATGGACTCACGAGCAAAACCGAGCTGACCGAGCTCTCGGGGCGAGGCGTGGGAATGGCGGAGGTCCGCCACCAGTGCCTCGCCCACCGAGGTCAGGTCACCGTTCGCTCGTCGAAGGGAAGAGGAACCCGTATCGAGTTCCAGTTCCCGCTCGACGACGACGGCCGCCGTGAGACCCGCGCATCGCGGCCAGCAGCCTGAGCTCGGCGCGACGCTCAGTTTCGGAGCTGCTGAAACTGGGCCGTGAGCCGGGTGAACTCTCTTCGGTAGCGAAGGAGTCGAAGCACGCTGACCACGGCCACAGCCGCCATGATGCCCGAGAGCGTGATGGAGCCAATGATCCAGTTCAAGACCTTACGGCGCTGTCCCTGACAGACCTCGATGCCGAGCACCTGCTCTTTGGTCGGACAGCCGAGAGCGGGGTCGATCGTCGCTGCAGCCACGGCCGTCCCGCTCGAGCCATCACCCGCAGAGGATGGTTTCTCTCCGCCGCTGGGGAGGAGGAGCACGTTGACCTCTCGGCTCTTCATCTCCGGCAGCTTAGCTTGCACGTGTCTTTGCACCTCCTCTACGGACACCGGAGGGGTACTGGAGCCGTCATCGAGATAGACAACGATGACTGAGGCTTTGGGCTTGGGCCGCTCCACATTCTCGGGGCGAAGCGGGTCGTCTTCGGGAATGGAGACGGCAGCCTCGACCGAGATCACGCGAGGAATCTGGCGGAGAGAGTTCACGATGTCGCCCTCTACCCCCACGATGCGCTTCGCGCGCTCCTGCTCGGCAGTGGGAATCATCCCTCCCCCGCCGAAAGACTCGGCCGTACCGGGGCGCTGCGTCTCCGGGAGATTGTGCTTTTCGAGCACAACGAGCGCCGTCGCTGCATCCCCGCCCGACACCGCAACGTCGAAGCGAAGCTCGCGCGAACCCTCGGAGCGAAGCTTCTGAGCCTCGATCCCGGTCCCCTTTAAAAGGACGAGGATGCGGTTGGCCTGCCGCTCTTCCTGCTGGTGGGCGATGGTTTCTTGGGCACATCCTACGAGTGCCAGGGCAAGACCTGAGAGTATGATGATCCGGTGCGTCACGTCAGTTGCCTCCGGTGAGCACGCTCCCGCCCACGAGGGCGAGGAGTGTCTTGAGATCTTCGTCGTTGAAGCGAACCCCGGCTCCCATAAAGAAGTCCACGGTTCCGAGATTGAGAGCATCGTCGACTCCACCGTGCACGTACACGTGAGGAATCAGCTCCATCTCCGCTAGGGCCTTGAATCGAGGGAAGCGATCGTCTTCGCCGAAACGATTGAGGTCGAAGAGAAACTGAAGCCGGTCGTCCAGGAAAAAGAGGTTGGCGCCCACGCCCCCGGAGCCTTCGACGATACCGAAACGTAGCTGGAGGAAATAGATCCGCTTTGCGAACATGAGCGAGAAGTTGAATCCCTCCGTGACGCGGGTACGACGTTCGCGAAAACGGAAAGTCTGACCCGTCTCGGGTGAGGTGGTCTCGACGTCGTCGATCACGACCTCACGCACGCCACGAGGATCCGAGATGGCCTCGAAGATGTAGCTCTTGTCCTCGGAAGTCTGGAGGACGAACTGGAGATAGTTCTTGGTGGCCCCGGACCTAAACTGGAACTCCGAACGAAGGTTCACCCAAGTCTGAAGGCGAGTAATGCCCCCTACCAGGGAATTCACACCCTCGGCGGCCTCAGAGATATCCCGGTGAAGTTGCTCATCGTTAATGAGCTTGCCCACCGTACCCTCGCCCTCATCGATCTTTCGGGTGATGCTGGCCACGTTTTCCAGGGAGCGATTGAGAGCGTCGAGAGACTCGCGAACCGACTTGATTGAGGCATCCAGGTCTTCCTCCCGAGTTCCTGCCACCATCCTCTCCACGCTCTCCGAGGTCCGACGAATGCTCTCCGCGATGCGCCGGGTATCGGCCACGATGGCATCGATGTCCTCGTCCTTTCCGCGGGAAATGGTACGGAGGTCCGCGGTGAAGACGTCGATGTTCAGATCGAAAGCGTCGTGTAGGGAAAGAGTGTATGACGTCGTGGGGGGGGGGGGGGGGGGGGGGGGGGGGGGGGGGGG
>JBCBRU010000726.1:0-4351 GCA_039819565.1 Myxococcota bacterium
AAGGAGCGCCCCGGGTCGTGGGACACGATGGAGATTCTCAAAGCGATCTCCGCACGGTGGGGCGTTCGACCATCGAGCTGATGTCCAGCCTCGGTCACGCCAAACGACTCTGGGGGTTCGCTTTGAGAATCTCCATCGTGTCCCACGACCCGGGGCGCTCCTTGCCCACCGCGGTACTCGCGGCGTTGCCGCCGCGGCTTCGCCAGGTCGCAGAGGGCATGAAGGCCGAGCCCACGGTGGTCGCCAAAGAGGTCCTCGCCCTCACCGTGGCTCAGATTCACAAGCTCCTGGATCAAGCGGAGATGGCCCTCGAGCACGCCCTCCGCGGGGTCCACTCGGGGATCTACGTCTTCGTCGACAAGATCGACCAGGCCCTGCGCGGAGTGAGCAAAGAAGCGTGGATCGCGATGCAGGCAGGCCTGATGGAGGCGGCCTGGGACCTCATGAACACCAACCCCCACGTGAAGGTCTTCGCCACGATTCGGGAGGAGGCTTTCTCGGCCTACGAGTCGGACATCAAGACGAACCTGTTCGGGGCGACGACGCGGATCCGGTACTCTCGCGCGGATCTTCGGCACATGCTGGAGCGCCTCACTACTTACTACGAGGGTCTACCCCTGCGTGACTTTCTCACCCTCGACGTGGTCTCCGCGGTGGGAAGCGGCCAGACCGAGAGCGCCTTCGACTTCCTGTATCGTCATACCCTCGGGCGGCCACGAGACTTCGTGATCGTGGCCTCGGAGATATCCCGGCGCCGCGGCGAGCTCGACGAGCGAACCTTCAAGAACATCGTTCAAGACACCTGCTCGGCCATTCTCATCGCCAACGTGTTCGACGAGATGAGGGTCTTCCTCGAGGTGCTCGGCGACCGGCAGGCCCGCATCCGCTTCCTGAGCCTCCTCCCGTTCCCGGCCATGACTCGAGAGGACCTCATCGAGGTCTGGTGCCGGTACCACGGAGTGGCTCGAGAATACTTCGACAACTATGCGCGGGATTCGGGGGATGCCTTCCATCCCTTTCGCGAACTTCACGATTGTGGCCTTCTCGGGGTGATTAACTCCGATATGGGTAGCGGTGAGCGTAGCCAGAGTTTCAAGCAGCCTCATCACCCCCTCGACGCGCACCGCTTCGATCTCCCTGCCTCCGAGATGTATCTCCTTCATCCCAGTCTTCTCGCTCTCATGCAGCGGCAGGGTCTGCAGGATGGATTTCAGATCCTGCGGGATGTGGTGGTGGGTCACAGTCGGCCGTGGTCACCGCTTTCGGCCGCCCTCACGAATATCCAGCGCGAGCTGGTTCGGGCCGAGAACGGGGCCGGGGGCCCCCGTGGGGTGAGCCACTCTCTGCGGGTCATCCTCGAGGACGTCGCTCGTCGCGTGCACGCGGGAGAGCCGATGGGGCGAGTACTCAGCGAGACGGCCACCTCGGCGAACTACGAGGCGCTCCTCCAGAGGCTCGAGAGTATCGGTTGGGATGAGCTTCACCTCGCCCTTCTCGAGGTCTTTTCGACCGAGACCGCCGTTACCCGAGAGGGATAGGGCCGGCCCGACCCGCCGCGAGAGCCGGGAAGAGCGCCTTGAGCTCGGAGATACCTTCGAGGGCGATGCGGTAGGCTTCGTCGTCGTTCGTGAGACGCCGCGCCCGCTGCGCGGAGGTTGCGAGCTCTTCGAAGCCGAGTGAAGCCGCGGTCTTTTCCAGCTTGTCGAGGCAGGGCACGCGCACGGGTGCGTCGGCGTCCCGGGCTTCTTGCACCAAAGCCTGCAGTTCCTCGAAGGCGACCCGCGCCACGTCGGGGTCGTCCCCCAGGATGCTCCGAATGGCCTCCGCCTCCTCGGCTCGACGGTGGGCCTGCTCGCGCGCGTCGGTGGTGTCACGGACGTAGACGATGAAGTGCTCGTTCGGCTCCCCGGCGAAGGGCTCGATCTTCAGCTCGAGGACCTGAAGCCCTCGCTCGAGATTCTGCCGGCCCAGCTGTTCGCTCAGGGGGCGGTCGTCGATGTTCATGACCTCCCCCAGGGGAGCTCCGGGTCGAGCCTCCGGAAAGAGAGCCGCGAAGGGGCGCGACATCTCCTCGGTCAGGCGCCCTTGAGGGTCGACGAGGACGATGGCGTCTTGCATCTGATCGAGGATCTGAGCGGTGAGGCGGCGACGGTTTTCGGCCCGCAGGCGGGCCTTCTCGGTCGTCTTGAGGGCCCGCCCCAGCCTCCGCGTCAAAGGACGAAAGAGGAACAAAGCCTCCATAAGGAGAAGGGCGAGGGTGGCCAGGAGGAGGCGATATTCGACCCGGGACAGTCGCTCGAGCTCGGCCTTGGCGCCCGTCTCGAGGTCCGCGACAAAGCGGTCCAGTCGAGGCAAGAGAGCATCGGCGCGCGAGGGTAGGTCGGGCGCGTGATGACGCGCGGCGGTGATGTAGTTTCCGACCTCCACCTTCAGCTGGCCGGCAAAAGCGGTAGCCTGGGGCGACAGAAGGTGAAGCACGCCCCCTCCCTGGGAGAGGCTCAGGAGCTCGGAGTTGGACGCCATCATGAGGGTGATGGCTTGATCGTAGGCTTCGGACTCCGGCGCCGTGAGGCTCAAGAGGGCGATGCGCTGAGAGAGCATGCGCTGTCGTCCGGCCATGTTGATGACGTGCCCAGCGCTCTCCTGCTCGTGAATGACGTCGCCCGACGTCACGAACGCACCGAGCGAGAAGCCCCCCACGAGGGTCAGGGCGAAGAGATAGCCGGCGTGGTAGCCGCGGAGGGCTCGCGTCATCGAGGTCGACAGCGAGGTCATCTCTCGGCGGAATCGGTCGTTGCTCCCTCGGAGCTTAGGAGGTGGCCCTCAACTCCCCTCATAGTTGGCCGACCGTATCGCTTGGAGACATGCCAGAGCTCGATGCCCCTTCGATCGTAGAGGCTGAGGCCCATCTCATGGGGGGCCGGCTCGAGCCGGCCCTGCACGCCTACGCCGCTCTCCTTCAGGCGCGCCCGTCGGATCCGCGGGTGCAGCACGGCTTGGCGGTCACGCTCAAGGTCCTCGGCCATCCGCACCGCGCCGAGCCCCTCCTTCGTTCGGCGGCGGCGGCTACGGGAGACCCGGAGATGCTGCGAAACCACGGGGTGCTGTCGCTGGAGCTGGGGAGCTTCGACGCGGCCGCCTGGAGCCTCGGGCGGGCCGTGGAAGCCGCGCCCGCAGATGCCCTGAGCGCCGCCCACCTGGCCGAGGCGCTCCTGGGACTCCAAAAGAATGACGAGGCGCTGGCCGCGGCCGAGCACGCTGTGGACCTCGATCCATCCTTGGCGCTCGGCGGCTACGCGCGAGCAACCGCGGCGGCTCGCCTCTGCGAGCTCGAGGCCCGCGACGGAGCCAGCTCGGCCCTGTGGCCTTGTCTCCGCGCGGAGCTCGAGGCTTCGCCCCGACCGTGCCGGGTCCCCCTCCTCGGGGCGCTCCTGCTCGGCGCCCCTTCGCGGCTCCAAAAGGAGATGGTGCGTCGCCGGGCGGCGGCGTACGCCGGTCGTGTCCTTCCCCCGGCGCCGCCTCGATCTGCGCGCGCGCGCCTTCGGATCGGATACCTCTCCGCAGACCTATGGGACCACGCGGTGGGCTACCTGTTCGCGCCCTTCGTCGAGGCCCACGATCGCGACCGGGTCGAGGTGCACCTCTTCTCCCTCCGTGACGTGAAAGACGCCACGCGTGGCCGTATCCAGGCGGCTGCGGATCGGTGGCACGACCTGTCGACGGTCGACGAGGACGGGGCCGCCAGCCTCATCCGGGCCGCGTCCATCGACGTCCTCGTCGACCTCGGAGGCCTGACTCAGGGGGCTCGCCCCGGTATCCTCGGTCGGCGGCCGGCGCCGGTGCAGGTGCACTGGCTCGGCTATCCGGGCACGGTAGGCCGGGCGCTCGTCGACGCTCAGATCGGTCATGTGGCCCGCGACCCCGAAGGGGCCGAGCAGGACTTCGACGAGGGGCTCCTGCGCGTCCAAGGCTGGCTTGGCACCGGAGGATGGGACTTCGGCCCCTGTCCCACCCGGGCCTCGCTCGGCCTCCCGGAAGACCAGCTCCTCTTTGCCTATTTCTCGGCCTCCTATCGCATCGACCGCGCTCTCGTGGGGGCCTGGGCCGAGATTCTCAGCGCCACCCCGGACTCTGCGCTCTGGCTGCCCGACTTTGGCCTGCGGGCCACCGAGAACCTCCGGAAGGCCTTTGCGAGTCGTGGCGTAGATCCGCGCCGCCTCTACTTCACGCCCTCCGAGAGACGCTGGCGGCGAGTCCTGTCCCGGGCGAGCGCGACGGCGGTTCGTACATAGTCGGTCCGAGAGTCGGCCACGAGCTCGGGGACGCCGGCCAGATGGGCCACCATGGCCCC
>JBCBRU010000727.1:0-4333 GCA_039819565.1 Myxococcota bacterium
TCTTGGCCAGGGCTCCTTCTCGGGACCTCGCAGCGGTGGCCGCGTCGGGGGGGCTCACCGCCATCGTTCCGCCTCCACGACCCGGTGAGTAAAAAAGACCAGCATGCCGACGAGCGAAGCGAAGTAGACGAGGTCCGAAGCCCGAAGCCGGCCCTGCAGGCCACGAGTGACGTGAGAGATCGGCGTCAGGTACTCCACGACCGCTCGCCAGTCGCCCTCGAGCCGCTGGGCGATCATGGGAAGCACAAAGCAGATGAGGAGCAGCGCGAAGGTGCCGAGGGCGGCCACAACCTGCGATTCTGAGAGCGCTGACACCAAGAGACCGACGGTGGCGAAGCCGAGCCCGAGGAGAAAGATGGACGCAAGGCCGCTCCATACCGGCCACCACTCCACCGGGCTCGCCTCGCTGGACGAGCCATAGACGTGGAGAATGAGCGGGAAGACGATCGGAATGAGGGTGAAGACCGCGATCATGACCACCACCGCGAGGAACTTGCCCAACACGAGCTCGATGGTCCGGAGGGGAGCGGTCATCAGGAGCTCGAAGGTCCGACCGCTCCGTTCCTCTGCGAACAACCGCATGGTGAGGAAGGGGATGAAGAAGAGAAACATCCAGAGTCCGGAAGAGAGCATCGGCGTGATGATCACGTCATTGAAGTTGAGCTGCTCGAGCAGGCCCGGTTGCCGGTTCGTTAGATAGAGCTCCGTAAGGCTCTGATACTTGTTGAGCGCAGAGATGAACACGAGGCCCATCAGAAACGCATAGGCTCCGAAACCGGCGTAACCCACCACGGTCGTGAAGTAGATGCCGATCTCTTTTTGGAAGACGGTCAGGGTGTTTCGCATGCGGAAACCTCAGCCCACTGCGAGGCGAGCAAAGATCTGCTGAAGCGGAGCCTGGTGCTCGCGCTCGAGATCCTCGAGTCGGTCGTCAGCGACGATCCGTCCTCGGGCGATCATGATGATCCGCGAGCAGGTGGCTTCCACCTCCTGGAGGATGTGGGTGGAGAGAACGATGGTGTGGCGTCCCGTGGCGCCCAGCTCGTGGATCAAAGCCCTCACCTCATCGATCTGTATCGGGTCCAACCCTACGGTCGGTTCGTCGAGGATGAGCACTTCCGGGTCGCCCAGGAGAGCCTGCGCGAGCCCCACGCGCTGCCGATACCCCTTCGACACGTTACGAATCAGTCGACCCAGGATGTGGTCGACGCCGGCGCGCTCGGCCACCCGTTCCACCTCGGCGGTGAGGGCCTTGCGCGCGACGCCCTTCAGCTTGGCGACGAAGCGAAGCTGCGCTCGGACCGTCATGTCGAGATAAACCGGTGGAATCTCGGGCAGGTAGCCGATCTTTCGCTTGACCTCTAGAGGCTCGTCGAACACGTCGAGGCCCCCCACTCGTACCTTGCCGGCGGTCGCCGGCATGAACCCGGCGATGATGCGCATCGTCGTGCTCTTGCCCGCACCATTGGGCCCTAGAAACCCGACCACCTCGCCTCGATCGATCGAGAAGGCCAGGTTCTCCACCGCGACGTGGTCTCGATAGCGCTTGGTCAGCCCCTCGACCTCGATCATGGGCTGGCCACGGATACACGGACGGTGCTTTCTGGTCACGTGCTACCTCCGGTGCGCGTGTGCTATGGCGGCGGCGTGGAGGCGATCCGTCGTCGACGCGTTTTCGTGCCGGGCTCGTCGGACCGGCTCGGTCGCATCGTTCGGGAGTGGACGGTGCGACTGGGGCACGATCTGGTGGAGGCCGCGCAGGCGGACGTGACCGTGGCGCTGGACCCCGAGACCCCGGAGGCGGCTTCGGGCGGGCCCTGGCTGGTGGTGACCGAGCGGCGTCTGTCGCCGGAGCAGCGCGCCGGGTTACGCCGGGCCGGAGCGACGGAGGTCTTGGATGGCCGCAATGGCCTTCTCGATCTGACCTTCGCCTACGCCGAGACGCTCTTCGGCAGCCGTTCGGAGCAGCGACGCCATGGACTGGCCTATGGTCGTCTCGAGGCTCACGTCGTACCTGCGGGGGTTGAGCCTTCGGCCTCCACCCGAGGACGCCTGGTGGGTCTGAATCGCTGCGGAACCTGGGTTGAGGTGCCTGCGGGCGCCTTCACCTTCGGGGACCTCGTCGACCTCGTGCTCCCCTTCGAGGATCTCCGGTTCCGCATGCGAGGCCGGGTGGTCGGCCAGCCGCCCTCCGCGGCCTTCGCGGGCCGCACGAGACATCTCTTGGTCGCTCTCGAGCTCGTGCTCGAGCACTGCGAGGGCTTTCCGGGCTTTCGTGGGCTCGCCCGTGCTCGGCCTCGAAGCCTCACGAGCGCCTGAGTCTCGCCGGCCGGGTCAGCGACGCACGTCGACGGTCAGCCTGAGCTGGAGATTGGCCTCGGCATCGAATCCCACGGCCACGCTCCCGATAAAGGTGCGGCCCGCCGCGTAGTCCTGAGTGGCGTAGAAGCCCGCTGCCGCCTCGGAAGGGTTGGCGGCCGCCCCGCGTATGGCGATGGGGCTCCAGGTCCCGGGACCGCTTCGTCGGGCCCACATGAGATCGAGACGGGTGGCGTCCTGATAGGCGACCGAAGGCTGACCCGAAGCGTCGAAGAGCAGGCTCGCGTCGGCCCCAATCATTCGGAGGTCGGGGGGAGAGACGCCGTCGTCGATCACCTCCCGCAAACCCGTGGACGGTTCGAGATAGACGAGGTCGTCCCGGGTGAGATCCATGTAGGCCAGGCCGAGTCTCTCGCCCGGTCCGAGGGCAGCGCTCACGTGGGCGCCGACGTCCGCGTTGGCGCCGTCCACGGAGCGCAGCATGAACCGTCCGGCGCCGGTGCCCGTGGCCAGTCGGAGATCGCCCGCCTCTCGGTCGTAATAGGCGATCAGGGGTGTACCGGTGGACGTGAGGACGAGGGAGGTGAAGAGCCCCGTACCCCGAGGGAGGTCGTCTGCTTCGTCTGCTTCATCCTCCTCCGCTAGCGACCGCCGGTCGACCTCGACAACGGTCCAGTCTGCGCTCGAGTTGGGCAAAGGCCTCCTCGCCTCTGCGAAGCGCACGCCCGAGTAGCGGCCGCCCGACGGATCTTCGGCGTCGACCACCATGTAGCTTGTCCTCGGTCGGCCGTCGGGGCCTATCCGAAGGGCGGTGAAGCGTCCCACGTCCCCGTCGTCATCGATGACGTGGGTGGTCCAGGTGTCGCCGTCACGACGTGCGTACTTGAGGCGGCTTTCGCTGCGATCGTAGTAGGCGATGTGAAGGCCACCGCCGTTATCCATGGCGAGGGACGCGTACTCCCCCACGTCCGGTCCCGGGCCGTTCCGGCCCCCGCGAGGACCGTTGGGGTCGGCCGCGACCGGTCCCTGGGACGGAAAGCCATCGACATACTCGACGCTCTGAAAAGCGCCCGAGGCGTCGTAGCGCGCCACCACGAGGTCCCCAAACTCAGCATCCCAGGCCGCGACCCAGGCGCCGTCCGGGTCCGCCGCCAGGCTTGCGTGCCATCCAAACTGACCGGCTCGAACCGGGGGAAGCGTGACGCACGCGCACTCTACGGCACAGCAAGTGTCTCCGCTCATCACGTCCGGATCGGAGATCACGGCCAGCTCACTCTCACCGCATGTCTGAGTGCACGTATCGAGGGCGAAACAGGTGTTGCTATCGATATCGCAGGCCTGTCCCGAGGGACATCCACCTTCACAGGGGGCGGCAAGAAGGCAGCGAGCTCCGACGCAGGTCGTCCCGATGGGGCAGTCTTGGGTTTCGGCGCAGGCCTGCGTGCCGGCCGAGTTGGGGGCCTCGGCACGGTTGGGATAGCCGCAGAACTCTCCTCCCCGAAAGTCGATACAACGTTGTCCCGGAAGAACGCACTCGCTGTCCCCCGTGCATTGGGTCCACTGACTAACGCAGATGCCGACGGCGGTGCTGCAGAGCTGGCCGGGACAGCAGTCTCGGTCGTCTTGGCAGCGGGCCACGCGGCACTCCCCGAGCCGATAGGCTTCGCCCTGGGGACACTCGAAGTCCGGCTCGCACGCGTTGGGCCCGACGGAGGTCAGGCTGTCATCGTCGCAGGAGCATGCGCCCATGGGGGCGAGCGTGAGGAGGAGTAACGAGGTGGCGACAGATGCTCGCATCGCGGGTCACGAAGAACGTGCCACGGACGGTCGTTCTTCGTCATCGGTCGCCGAACGTGACCGGCATCTCGGTCTTTGGGCGTGAAGCAGCATCTCGTCCCCTGTCAGGATGATTCCTTACATAATTCGCGGGCGCTTTTCGCCCCTGGCGCCCCCGCCGGCTTCGCCTCTCGTCGGTTGCATATGGCCAATATGCGCCCTCCTCACGTGAACGCCA
>JBCBRU010000728.1:0-4329 GCA_039819565.1 Myxococcota bacterium
GGTGCCGCCGCGCTCCCGAACAACAGCAAACGTAAGACGCTTCGCTTGTTCCTCTGGCGGCCCTGAGGATCTCTCATGTACCTACTCCTCTCGCTTTCGCTGACCGTTCTCTCCGCTCCTCCCGCGGACGACGATGATACTTCAGCTCCGGTCGGGGCCGGTCGAGTTCCGCGTCGGCAGCGGGAGGAGCGGAGAGAACGGTCAGCGAAAGCGAGAGGAGTAGGTACATGAGAGATCCTCAGGGCCGCCAGAGGAACAAGCGAAGCGTCTTACGTTTGCTGTTGTTCGGGAGCGCGGCGGCACCGCTTCCGTTTTGTCCGAGGGTGACGATGGGATCGCCGCCTTGGGGCGTGAGTACGAGGAAGCCCCCCCCGATGGTGGAGTCGGTCCGCACCGACGTCGTGCGCTGCTGATCCGGTGTGCCCGCGATCGACGGGTCGAGAGGCTCGGCGGTGCAGTTGTCCAGGAAGAGGGTTCGGCTCTCTCCCAAGGCGGAGATACATTCGGTCGGAGCGCGCGTGGGGCGGAAGACGTCAAAGTAAGCCACCCCGTCAAAGACGAGGGGGTCACGCAGCATGCGCTCGTCTTCGGCGAGTTCGATGTACCAGCCGGCCTGATTGCCCGAGGCGCTGGGGTTGCCGATCGAGGCTTGATCGCTCACGTTGATCAGATCGGATAGGCTCGCTCCGGTGGAGAGGAGCGGCGTGTCCCAGACTACGCCGACCACATTGCGGCTCGAGCCTCGCAGGGACCCGGAGAAGCTCGAGACGGTGGTGTCGGTCAGCGTGTCCAGCGCGGCCGGGCGCTGTACGTTTCCCGACCCGAAGTAAATGCCGCGAGCTCGAGTCCCGGGACATGCGGAGATCACGAGCTCTAGCTTGTTGAAGATCTTTCGATAGTCTCTCGAGCTTCCCCCGCGAACCGTGAAGCCATCGCCGTCGCTGGCGTTGAGCCGGAGCAGACGACGCACCGTCCACGCGTCGTTGGCGTCGTAGTCCGCCGCCCAAATCTGTCCGCATTCGTCACCGATATAGATCGTCCTCAAGAGGCCACCCTCCGTGTATACGGTGGGCTCGGCGCTGATAGGGCAGGTCATCCAGCGGAGGTCTTCGGTGTTGGGGTTCGTATTCCGGTCGACGCAGATCTCGTCCGTGCCCGTGCTCCCTTCACACTCCGAGGTGATGCGGAAGCGCAGCGCCGCTGCTTGCCGAGCGTCGCCGCCGGTGGGAGCTGCGGCGAACACGCCGGGGTCCGAGGAGGCGTACGGGGCGGTGAGGTCCTGGTTGGCGTTCCATCGGGCCAGGTCCACCACGAAGAGACTCGGCCGATGAACCTCGCCGGTGGGAGCGGGGGAGGGGCCGAGGAGGGTATCGATGCTGGAGATGGTGAAGCCCAACGCCGCCGCGTCGTTGGCCCCGTTGGTGACCACCCTCATGGTGAAGCGCTCGTCGTAGATCCACGGGGTCGAGGTGGCCGTAGCCGCGCCGGAGATGCGCACGACCTCGCTGCCGCGAGTATCCGTGAACGAGACATAGTCCCCGGGCTGAAGGTCGAAGCGCGAGAAGTTCACCCGATAGGCGAGACCCTGGCGATCGCCGGCCTCGTAGGTCAGGGGACCGGCGACGACGTCGATGGGACTCTGAGCCCAAATCCCGAGGTCCACGGGGAGGGTGCTCATGCCCGGCCAGTCGTAGCAGAAAGGTTCCGCGAAACCCGCGTTGTTGCAGTCCACCACGTCGGCGAAGGGGCACGGAGAGCACGCTCCCGGGGCGCACGTGAGACCAAAGAGAGGGCAGAAGGAGGCGGGGTCGGGCGTCGTACAGAGCTCGGCCGGGAGTCCTACGTCAGCGCAGTTGAGGGAGGTCGGCTGAGACTCGCGGTCGAGACTGGCTCGGGGCGGCGAGGTCGGGAGGACGGCCAGGGCCGCGTCCGGATCGTCCAGCTCCGGCACGTGTCCGCTCGGAAAAACGGCCACGGTGCGCTGGAGCCCGGCCGTGATCTCCATCGTCCCCGTCCACGGGGCCGACCACGTGTCCATCAGATTGCGGAAGCCGGTGGTTTCGTCGGCGAGAAGAGGGCGGGGAGGGTTCTTCGTCGCGTCGGGGACGCCGTTGAAATCGAGGACGTCGAAGAGATAGTAGCCCCGACCGCCGCGGCCGAGGCCCGCAATCAGCTGCGCTTCCTCTCCGGCCTCGATGACGCCGTCTCCGTCTTCATCGATGTGGTGAAGAGAGAGGCTTCCATCGAAGTAATATCGACGGGTCACATCGGGACCGGGTTGGTCCCCGCGGTCGTCGAGCCGGTGGTGAGCGATGGTGTTTGGACGCCATAGCTCGGCGGGGATGACCGCTGAGGTCTCCACCCCGGTGACGGCGTTGTAAAAGTGAAGCATCCCATCGTTGGCGACGGTCGCGGCGTAGCAGCGGTCCCCGGCCGCCTCGCACTCGGGAGTGTATTGAAGGAGAATGGTTCCCCCGTGGACGGTATCCCCCACGGGCCAGCTGTCGAAGGCAATGGGTGAGTAGTCCCCAGCGGCGCAGTCGCTGACGTCCTCGGAGAAGCCATGCAGACTGTTCAGCAAGGAATGATGATCGCAGGGGTGACTCGTCCAAGTGTCTTTGGTGTCCAGACTCGAGGGAGTGACCGGGATATAGCCGGACTGGCCCGCCTGCCAGGTGAGGATGGTGCGCCGACTCAAAGGGTTCGCGGGCGGGGCGGCCACCACGCTGCTCACCCCGAAGGTCTGGGAGAGCATGACCTCCCCGGTCCCTCCCACGTTGGCGTCGATGGCATCCGAGCCGGTCCAGAGGTCCACGGGCTTGGGGTTGACCTCGAGCTGCCCGCTGAGGCCGTTCTCGAAGAGACAGCCCGAGCTGGTGCCGGAGGGGAGCACGCAATACTTCTTCGTGGTGCCGAGCCAGTGGCCGTTCTCCTTGGGGCGGAACACGGACAGGTAGAGGTAGTTGCCGGAGAAGAGGCCGTCCGCCTCGACGCTACCCGCGTTGAAGTTCACCCGAGCCCGGGCCACGATGCTGGCGACGATCTCTGCGAAAGCGGCCGACAGCTGCTCGTAGCTGGTGGCCGAATAGGCGCGGCCATCGCCGTTGACGGCCATGGCCTCGAGCAGAGCGTCGGCCGCCGCGGGCGCTTGAAAGCCGATTGTGTACGTCCGGATGGGTTGCTCGCCATCGACCTGGCTCAGGACGTCGGAGGTCTGGCCGCTGTCCGTCTCCAAGAGATATCGAGCGGCTTCGTCGAGGTACGGTGGGGACGGACACCCCGAACCGGTCGAGCCGAAGCAGTAGTTCGCGTCTCGCACCGTGATGTCGGCGTTCCCGGGGACGAAGTCGAAGAGGACGTCTCCCGAGCTGTTTCCCACTCCGTCGGACATCACCACGATATAGTTCTGGCGACATCGCTTCGTGTTGGCGTCGTTGAAGAAGCTGTCGAAGTTGAGCGCCGCCTTTTGGTACGAGGGGGCCAGAGGTGTGCCTCCGCTGGCGGGGAGACCGAGGACCGCCGACTCGAGCGCGGCCTGGTTGGAGAGGGTGGGGTCGAAGGGAGCCAGGAGGCCTTGGCGCCCCCCGCCAAACTCACGAATCGAGAAGAGAACCCTCGAAGACCATAGATCGAGGATGCCGTCTCCTTCCTCCCGACACCCCGTCAACGCGGCCTTGAGCTGATCGGTGCGGGACAGGAACCAGGTCCCCCCGGACTCGTAGCTTCCGATCATGGTGGATTGGGAGCTGGGATAGAAGGTACAGACGCTCGGCGCCGGATTCCAACCCATCGAGCAGGACGAGTCGAGCAGCAGCTGGATCTGAGGGGTGGTGTCCGCGCCTCGGAGGATATCGAGCTGGTCGGGAAGGGGTTGACCCGCGAGAGCAAGGCCCGTGGCGGCGGAAATCCAAAGCGTGCTCATGGTCCTCCCGGGGGAGTATCGGTGGCTCCCGGGAGAAGATGAGGGTCGAGAGGCCCCGGCGTTTCGTTCCGGAGCAACCTGGGGCCTTTTCCGGCCCGGGGGAGCTGACTCCCCTCGGGGCGATCGCGCCGCGCTCCGCTTGCCCCGGGGTTCTGGTTGATTTTCGGGGCCTCTCGTCGCGTCGTCCCCGCATGAGTTCGGACGGGGCGGCGGTGATCGGAGCCGGCATGGCGGGTATCACTTTGGCTCGAGCTCTGGGCGAGGGCACCTTGTTCGACAAGGGGCGGGCGCTCGGGGGACGCATGGCGGCTCGTGATCGGGGCGGTTCACCCTCGTTCGACCATGGCGCGCAATACTTTACGGCCCGCGACCCGGAGTTCGTCGACGCCGTGGAGGGCTGGCGGCGA
>JBCBRU010000729.1:0-4329 GCA_039819565.1 Myxococcota bacterium
ATGTAAATATGAAAAAGAGATGAACAAGTACTGCATAAAATACAAGACGCCCTAGCGATTCGCAGAACCCAACCATCAACACCTACATCCAGCAGACGTAAGCAAAGCTCTCAACCACCGGAAGCGGATCTGCAGCGAAGACGTCCTGAACGAACTCCGGATCAACCACTCTCACGACGTCGATGCGATCCCGAAGCCATGCATCGTACTGGTCCCGGTAGGGAAAGGCTTCGGCACTCAGGGCGCCAGCGTAGAGGCTCACGCGACCGAATTCGGAACGCTCCCGCCGAATCAGCTCCACCACCGGTCGTATCGGCGCGAGCGCCGAACCAACAGCGAATAGTAGCACGTCTTTTCCTCGGGCATGCTCGATCGGGAAGCCTTTTCCGAAGGGGCCCTCGATCGAGAGCTCCTGCCCCACATCGAAACCAAGGTCCTCCACGGCGCTCGGGGCCGCGAGGAGCTCCAGCTCGGGGTCTCCAGGCACGGAGGCGAGGGCAAGGAAGACCTTCTTTCCGTCCGCCCCCAGCGCCGAGATCACCTGCCCAGGGACGGTATGGCCGGCCCGCACGGCCTCGGGTGGATCCAGCCGCACTCCAGTGAGGGTAGGGGTCTCCTTCCAGACCCGCGTGACCGTGACCTTGCCCATCCGTAGGAGGCTACGAAGCAGATCGACGCGAGTCGAGGTCGTCTGGGGCTTCCGAGCGGTGGGAGGACCATTGTACGGTTCACCCTAGGCTGTGACTATCTCGTCCCCCGTGCTTGCCCGAGGTCCCGTGGAGCGGGCCCTGCTGGTCGTCAAGCGAAGCACCGTAAGCCAGGCTTCGGAGCCGCGCACCGAGGGCACCAGCCGGGTCCGCCAGCTGCTCGAGGAGGAGGATACGAGCGTCGCGGATCTCCGCGCGTCCCACCACGAGCACACCGCCTCTTTGGAGCAGGTGCGAGCGGTCCTGGCGGCCCGCGGCATCCGCTTTACGGAGCAGAGCGAGCTCCCGACCACCAAGGTCGAGGGCATGGACCTGGTGGTGGTGGTGGGCGGAGACGGCATGGTGCTCGGGGTCAGCCATGCGGTGCGGGATGAAACCCCGGTCCTGGGGGTCAATTCGGCTCCGTCCTTTTCGGTGGGCTATCTTTCGGGCTGCACAGCTGCAGGCTTGACCGAGACCCTTGACGAGTTCGAATCGGGCCAGCTCCGACCTCTCGAGGTTCAGAGGCTCCAGCTCGAGGTGGGGGGCCGTCGGATCGCCGAACCGGTGCTCAACGACATCCTGTTTTGCGCCGACAACCCCGCGATGATGTCCCGCTACATGCTGATCTGGCCGGACGGATACGAAGTGCAGCGAAGCTCTGGGGTCTGGGTTTCCACCCCGGCCGGGAGCACTTCCGCCCTCACGTCGGCCGGAGGCCCAATTCTCCCTCTCACCGCCCGACAGTTTGCCTTTCTCGTACGCGAGCCGTACGCGCCCCCTGGATCATCGGTCCGATATCGGTCCGCGGTGCTCTCAGAGCAGCAGGAGCTCGAGATCGAGTGCCGAACCCTCGAGGCGAGCGTCTTCGTGGACGGCACCCATCGGCGTCACCCTCTCCCTTTCGGAGAGCGTCTACGGGTTAAGCTCCATCCTCAACCCCTCCGCTTGGTGCGCCGTATCCGCTGATGGTGCTCCCCTCGCCCGAGGAACCCTCGAGAGGGTTTGTCTACCTTCACGGCTTTGCCTCCAGCCCTCGCTCAAAAAAAGCCTTGGCCATGTCCGAAGCGCTCCGAGCCGACGGCTGGGCGGTTCGGGTGCCAGATCTCAACGAAGGCGGCTTCGAAGACCTGACGGTCTCTCGCGCCCTGGAGCAGGCCGCATCCCAGCTCTTCCACCGGACGATCCTGATCGGCTCCAGCATGGGCGCCTACGTCGGCACCCTCCTAGCGCTTCGGGATCCGCGGATTCGGGGGCTGGTGCTCATGGCCCCGGCCTTCGATCTCGCGGAGCGACTGATGCGGCGCTACGACCGCGACGTCGAAACCTGGCGCCGTGAGGGCCAGCTCGAGGTGGAGCACTACGGCTACGGGGGCGAACTCAAGCCCATCCGGTGGGCATTCGTGGAAGATGCCTGGACCCATGAAGGTCGCCCTTCCATCCCCTCCCCCGCCTATGTCCTGACCGGCGAGCGCGACGAGGTCGTCCCGGTCGAACTGGTGTCCGAGGTGGTTAGAGCCTCGGAGAGCGCAGTCGAGTATGACCGCGTCGACGACGATCATGCCCTCCTCAACTCATGGCCCAGAGCGCTCGCTGCGGCCCGAGCCCTAGCGAAACGAAGGTTCGGCTCTCAGGTCGAGCCGTAGTCGTCGAGAGGGGGGAGACGCTCCCAGGCCGTATCTTCGGGATCGTCCGCGTCGCCGCTCGCTCGCGTCAGAGCGCCAGCCAGAGCCTGACCAAAGACCTCGACGCTCGAGAAGCGATCCGCAGGCTCTTTGGACAAGGCCCGAGCCAACACGCGCTCCGCCTCGGCTCCCGCGTCGGAGCGCCAGGCCCGCAGACGAGGGGATTCTTGGCGCACGATGCGTTTCAGAATCGTCATCTGCTTGTTGTCCCCTTCCGCGCCTACCGGAACATCGAAGGAGAGCGGGACCCCGTCGTCATCGCGAGCCCAGGCCCGGCGCAAGGTGAGACACTCGAAGAAGATGCTCGCCAGGGAGAACTGATCCACCGCTGGCGTTGGCGGAGCCCCGCCCGACATCACCTGCTCAGGGGCCAGATAGAGCACGGAGCCCATGACGCGCCCCACCGTCGTAGGGGCAAGCTGCCCTCCCCCAAGGACCTTTGCCACTCCGAAATCGAGAATGCGCACGAAGTCAGGGCCGCGTCCCCGGGGGTTCACGAGGACGTTTCTTGGTTTGAGATCTCGGTGGACCACGCCTTCGTCATGAGCGGTGGCCACGGCCCCGGTCATCTGCTCGAAGAGCCAAGCGAGCCGGGCCAAGCTCACCGGGTCCTTGGCCGAGGCATGCTCTGACAGGCGCTCGTGAAGACCCACGCCTTCGACGAGGGGCATGACCAGAAACGGCACCGGTGCGTCACGCCATGCGAGCACGGGGACGAGCGCGGGATGGGAGAGGCGGGTTTGAATCTGCGCCTCCTGGACGAAGCGACCAAGGACCTTCTCGCTGGCGGCATGGTGAGGATGCAGCGTCTTGACCGCCACCTGCGCGCCCGTCTTTGCGTCCCGCGCTCTCCAAACGGTCCCGAAGGCGCCGCTGCCGAGGCGGTCCACAAGGTTCCACCGATTTCCCAGTCGATCCCCTGCTGCCGGCTCCCGGTCCACGGCACCAGCCCAGCCGAGGCCGGCGCAGGTGTCAAATCTCGGCGCTCGTGGACCCGGAACCCCCACAAGGAGCTTTCGCTTGAGAGCGTCGCGGTTCATGCTCCGGGCCGTGACGGTTCCTGCCGAAGAGATCGATCGCGTTCATTCGCGGTTCGAACTGTCAAATCACTTCGACGTACTCGGGGTTAAACGGGATGCCGGGCCCGAGCAGGTCAAAGACGCGTACGACCGGCTCACCCGCAAGTGGCACATCGACCGCTTTGCGGGCCAAGACCTGGGAAAGCGGGCGAAGAAGGTCGACGCCATCTTCAAGCGGGTCGGCGAAGCCTACTCGGTGCTTTCGGACCCCAAAGAGCGCGCCGAATACACCACCCGACTCGATCGCGAGCGGGCCGGACTCTCCACCGATGTCAACGCCATCCTTGAGGGAGAGGACCTGCTTACCGATGGCCTTGAAGAGCTTGGACGTAAGCGATGGGCGGAGGCCAAAGCGTCGCTGGCCAAAGCCATGGGCCTCAATCCCGACGACCCCTTGATTTGGGTCCATCACGCCTGGGCGGTCTATCGCAAGGGCAAGGGCTCCGACGCCGCCGTGCGGGATGCGCAATCCGAGCTGCAGCGAGCCATCAATACGCAGGAGAACTTGCCAGAGGCGTACCGCTACCTCGGAACCATGGCCTTCGAGCGTGGGGATCTGGATCGGGCCTTAGCTTGGCTCCGACGCTGTTTGGAGTGGGAGCCGAGGGACGTCGAGGCCACCCGTCTGACGCGGCTGATTCGCTCGCGCCAAGAAAAGCAGAAGAATCCGGGCGGCGTGATCGGCTTCTTCAAGAAGCTCTTCGAGTAGAAGCTAGCCGAAGGTCCTCAACATCAGAAACACCAGCACCCCGGTCGCGGAGACGTAGAGCCAGACCGGGAAGGTGATGCGGGCCCGACGCCGAGACCTTCCTCGCCCGCGTGACCTCCAACCGCCTGCCCGCCAGGACCGGCAGCGTCACCCTCAGCTACTTCGTGAAC
>JBCBRU010000730.1:0-4318 GCA_039819565.1 Myxococcota bacterium
AGAGCTGCGCTTTTCGAGACGCCTACGAAGGGTTCCGAGGGGCCAACGCGGAGGTCCTCGGTATCTCGGCGGACGCGACCGCCTCCCACCGACGATTTGCCGACGCTCATCAGCTCCCCTATCGGGTGCTCTCGGATCGCGACCGCTCCGTCGCCCGGGCTTTCGGCGTGCCCCAGCGCCTTGGACTCTTGCCCGCCCGGATCACCTTTACCCTCGACGCCGAGGGCGTGGTTCGACACGTGACCCATGCCGACCTCTCTGCGGATCGACATATCGCCGAAGCCAAGGAAGCCCTGGCCAAGCTGGGCTGATCCGAAGCCGCGTCTTTACATCGGCTCCGGTCCTCGCCATCGGTAGAGAGATGGCGTCGGATATGGACCTCGCTCTTCTAGAGCTCCACCCTCAGCAGCTCGCCGACGTCGCGGGCACGCTGGAGATGCGCATAAGAGAAGGCCTCGCGTCCGATGGGCGGGAGATCAAGGCTCTCCCCGCCCATTTGACACCGCCCGCGGCCGACCTCGCTGGGGAAGCTCTCGTGGTCGACGCCGGGGGAACGAACGTCCGAGCCGCGCACGTGCGGATCGGCGGAGATGCTGGGGATGCCATCGTTGCGGGTCCGGCCTCGGCGAGACTCCCGGTCCGCGGCAGCGGCGCGACCTTGGAGGCTCAGGCTTTCTACGAGCTCCAAGCCTCCCTGATGGAGGAAGCCGGAGCACCTGAAGGGGCGATGCCGCTCGGGTACTGCTTCTCATACCCCTCCACCGTTCATGAGAATGGAGACGCAACCCTCCTTACCTGGACCAAGGGGGTCGACATCCTAGGCGTAGAGGGCGAGCGCGTAGGCGCGCCTTTGAGCCGCGCTCTCGCCGCTCAAGGTCGGACCCCTTCCGTCACTGTGGTGCTCAATGACACGGTCGCAGCTCTCCTCGGAGGCGCCTCGGAAGCCCCGGACCCGGCTCGAGTCATCGGCCTCATCGCCGGGACCGGCACGAACATGGCCGCCTACTTCGACGCCTCCGACGCCCCGAAGCTCGCCGGCTTCTCCGGCAAGATGGCTGTCAACCTCGAGTCCGGTAACTTCACGCCTCCCTTCCTCACGCCGGTCGACGATGCGTTCGACGCCACCGATAAGCCGGGAGCCCAACGCTTCGAGAAGGCGGTGTCTGGATATGCCCTGCCTCACCTCTACGCCGCGCTCGTCGGAGACACGGGCGGCTTCGATCCCTCCCAAGGCACGGGGCCTCTGACCGAGATCCGCAACGCCGACAACCGACAAGGCCGCGCGGCCAGCGCCCTTCTGGATCGCTCCGCGGATCTCATCGCCGCGGGACTCTACGGCGTCGTGAGAGTGATGGGCGGAACCGCACCGGTCACCGTGCTCGCGGAGGGAGGCCTGATCATCAAAGCTCCAGGATACGCCGAGCGCGTCAGGAAGACTTTCGCTGCCCTCGCCGGCCAAACACCTCGACTGGCTCTTGCCCACCGGGAAGATGTCAATTTGTACGGCAGCGCCACGGCCGCGCTGTCTATGCTGACCTAAGCGTCCGCTTAGCGGCCGCGGCCGCGCCCACCCCACCGGGGAGCCCCTCGACGAACACCACGGCCTCGACCGCGTCCCCGCCCTCTTCCGCGCCCCCGACCTCGGGGCTCGTAGCCCCCCGCCCCGGGACCTCGCGGCTCGAGCTTGCGGACCTCGACGGGCTCTCGAGGAAGAGGGCTCCGGGCCATGTCCAAGAGGACCGCGACCAACGCCTTGGGTTCGTGCTGCTCGAGAAGCGCCTCTGCGTAGTCGAGCTGCTTATGAGCCAGCTCCTCAGCGGCGTCGAGGCGAGCGTGCAGCGCCCGTCGAGTGGACTTTACGTGGGCCTTCTCGATCCGTCGCGTGTCCGGGACCTCGTCCCAATCCGCAGAGATCTTCGCCATCTCTAAGAGCCGACGGGTGCGACGCTCGCCGCTCGGCGGCACGAGCAGAATGGAGCGTCCTTTCTGCCCGGCTCGACCCGTGCGGCCTGACCGATGCGTGAAGATCTCGGAGTCCGGGGGAAGGTCGTAATGCACGACGGTGGAGATGTCCTGAACGTCGATGCCCCGCGCCGCGACATCGGTGGCGACCAAGACTCGAACGAGACCGCGGCGAAACGCGGCGAGCGTGCGATCTCGCTGAGCCTGCGAGAGCTCACCGGAAAACGGCATCGCGGAGAAGCCATCCTCCGCGAGGAGCTCCGCCAACTCGGTGGTGTCGGCCCGACGACGCACGAACACCAGGCATGATCCTCGGCCTCGAGCATGGTCCGAGAGGAGGAGGTTGGTCAGCGCATGGGGGCGCTCATTCGGGAGGATGAGGTGGGCGACGTGCTCGATGTCGACATTGGCAGCGCCGAGCCGAGTGCCTTCAACATGCAATGCGTCTTGCTGGTATCGATCCGCAAAACGGAGAACCTCACGCGCGAAGGTGGCCGACACCATGTGGAGGTGGCGATCCACGGGGAGCTGCTCGAGAATCGCGTCGAGCTCATCGCGAAACCCGAGATCGAGCATCTGATCCGCCTCGTCCAAGACGGCGTGGGCCACGTCCGAAAGCGCGACGGCTCCTCCGCGAAGGTGGTCGAGCAGACGACCCGGGGTGGCCACGAGTACGTCCGGTCGCTTCTGAAGAGCCCGTCGCTCCCGAAAGGGATCGGTTCCGCCCGTCACTGACTGAACCTCGAGGTCGAGGCGGTCGTAGAGTGAGGCGAGTTCACCCCGGACTTGGGCCGCGAGCTCCCGCGTCGGGGTCATCACGAGCGCTCGTGGACCGCTCCGCCCGGGGTCAGGTTCAGCGAGAGTGGGGGCGAGCGCGAGCCCAATGGCGATCGTCTTGCCGCTGCCCGTCTGAGAAGAGATGCGAAGATCCCGTTCGAAGGCTTCAGCGTTGAGGATCGCATGCTGCACCGCAGTGAGCTGGGTAAAACCACGCCGCTCAAGGGCTGCACGAATCGGAGGGAGCACACCCTCGAAGGCGTTTTCGGGCACGTGACGGCCCCTACGCCCTCAGGTCGGCTCCGGCAATCGCGCGTTTGCTTCGTCGAGGCCGGTCTATCATTTCGAATAAATTCGAAATGAATCCAGAAGAGGCGGGACGAGCGCATCTGATGCACCTGAGCGGTGCTCTCACGATGCCTTGACTCACCTGACGGCCGACACCAGACTCCCCCTCCGTGGAGCCCCGAGCTCTGGAGAGCGTCGATGACGCGCGGCTCAAGCTCCAGTCGCTGCTGGAGCTAGCCAAGGGGCGAAGCAGCCTCCTCGCGCTGACTCACGACTATCCGGACCCAGATACTATCGCCTCGGCCATGGGGCTCGGTTGGCTGCTCGGCGAGCTCGCCGGTCTGGAGACGACCATCGGCTACGGCGGAGTTATCGAACGAGCCGAAAACAAGACGATGATCCGCCAGCTCGGCATCAAGATGAAGCGCACCACCCGAGCCGACTTCAAGAAGTACGATCTCATCGCTCTGCTCGACACGCAGCCCGAGGTGGGAAACCACCGACTCCCCGCGGAACGCCCTCCTGATGTGGTGTTCGATCATCACTTCCCTCGCGAGCTCGAGGGCCCCGAACCCGCCTTCTTCGACGTCGGCGGGGAGTACGGTGCCACGTCGACAAAAATTGCCGAGCTCTTCATGGCTGCCGAGGTCGAACCGCCTCAGGACGTCGCCACCGCGCTCTTCTACGGGATCAAGACGGACACCCAGAACCTTGCTCGTGACGCCAGCGAAGCTGACGTGGCTGCGTATCTGTATCTCGTGGGAAAGGTCGACAACCGTATCCTCGCCGAGATCGAAAATCCTCAGGTCCCGCTCGACTACTTCCGAGTCTTCAACAAGGCGATCACGCGGTCGAAGATCTACGGGAAGATGATCGTCAGCGATCTCGGTGAGGTCTACACCCCGGATCTCTGTGCCGAGGTCGCCGACCGACTGCTGCAAATCGAAGGGGTGAAACACGCCCTTGCCGTAGGATGGCACGAAGAGTCCCTCTTCCTCTCTCTTCGTACGCGCTCTCGAGCGAAGAACGCGGGCAAGATTCTCCACGGAATCGTATGCGGAGCGGACCTCGGCACCGCCGGCGGTCACGGTCCGATGGCCGGTGCCCGGATACCGGTCGACGGTAAGAGCCAACGCTCCCGCATGGACCTCCGCCGACAGGTCGTGAACGGCGTCGTGCAGGCCTTCGGCGAGGACTACCGCCACTTCTCTCGCCTTCTCTCCAAGAAGGAGGCAGCGAGCAACGCCATCGATCCACCGCCGCCGCGAGAGAGGGGCGAGGAGAAGGCAAA
>JBCBRU010000731.1:0-4306 GCA_039819565.1 Myxococcota bacterium
CTCCGAGGCGGTGGCGGCGACGCCCCGTCCGGCCCCGGCGCCCCGTCGCCGCTCGGGGCGGAGCCGCGGGGGCGAGGCTCGGGCCTCGGCCCCTGCGCCAGCGGCGACGCCGCGTCTCAGCGAGCCTCCAGCTTCGCGATGCGCCGCCTCACCTCGGTCGCATCCTCGGGTTTGGTGCGCAGGTAGGCCCGATAGCTGGACAGCGCCTCTCGCCTTCGACCCGCGTCCTCTTGGGCGCGGGCGATGTTGAACAAGAGATTGGGATGAGGACGGATGCGGTAGGCCTGCTCGAGCAGGCCGATGCCTTCGTTCCATTGCTCCCTGCGAATCGCTTTCATGCCCCGGTTGACGAGCCTGCGCAGTCGCAGCCGAGTCTTCAGATCGTCGAGCGTGCTCTGAACCCGCGCCGCGTCGGGAGGACGGGTGGCCACGTAGCTCTCGAAGTTCTGAATCGCCTGGGGCAAATCGCCGAGCGCGGCGTAGGCCCGACCGATATTGAAGAGCACGTTCGGGTGAGGACGAATCGCGTACGCGCTTCGAAGCTGCTCGATCCCCTCGCGATATCGACCGGCGTCGATGGCCGCCATGCCTCGAGTGAAGTAGCGCCGAGCGTCCGATTTCGAATCGGCGAGGGCCGAACCGGCCAGCCCCAGGATGAGCGCGAGGACCACCAAGACCCCTGGCAACCGTTTCGACCGCATCCAGCGGGTAGCTCTTACAACGAGCCTGGCCTCAGAACCAAAGCCCAGCTATCGCGCCTCCATGAGCTATTGGAGGCTCAAGCGATGGCTTCCCCGTCTCGGGGGCGCGTACGTGGTGGCGGGACTCCTCGCGGCCGCCGCCCCCGGATTCGAGGTGTTCCCCTTCTTCTGCTGGTTCCTGTTCCCGATCGTCCCGGGCGCCGAGCCCCGCTACGAGCTGGTCGTGTCCGAGCATGCCGGAACGGCGGTCACGCCGCCGGCCGACGTCCAGACCCTCGACGTCGTGCGGGACCCGATGGCCATGGATCTGTGGCTGGCCACCCAGCGCCTGGGGGTCGCATTGGCCAAAGACGACAGCGCCGCCGTGTCCCGAGAGCGCCGACTCATCGAGGCCAACTTCGTGTGCGCGCCGAGTCGCTACCGCATCGACCGCGTCCTCTTCGACCCTCTCGCCCGCTATCGCTCCGGCGAGGTCACCCACCGCGAGACCGTCCAAGCCTTCGCGAGCACCGAAGGCTGCCGGAGGTCCCCGTGGGCACTCTGAGACGTCAATGGGCCCGGAGCCCGCGCGACCCCGCCCCGTTTCAGACGTTGACCGCTCGAAGCCACCGAGCCGAAGCCATCCTTCGGATCTTCTACGCCTTTCCGCCCTTTTGGGTGGTAACCCACCTCGACCTCCTGAGACCCCTCCTCGATCCGCAAGCTCCCTTTCTCCGCTGGCCGGTGGCGTGGATGGCTTGGGTGGGGGTGTCGACGGCCGCCCCGATCCTGCTCGCGCTGGCTCTCGGTGCCTTTATGTTGGGGGCCTTCCTCCCCGAGCACCGGGCTATCCGGATCGCCGTATTCGTGGCCTGGCTCGAGGTCCTCGGGCTGGGCTTCTCATTCGGGAAGATCCACCACCTCAACCATGGCTTGCTGTTCACGAGCTTTATCTTCGCCGCCTTCGTGCCCGACGCCGCCTTTCGCGCCCACTCCGCCACGCGAACCGAGCGGCAACATGGCCTGCTGGGTCTCCACGCGGCCATGACCATGCTCGCTCTCACTTACAGCCTCGCTGGGGTAGGCAAGCTCTTGGGCACCGCCTACCAGGCTGCCCTCGGCCAGATCACTCCCCTTCACCCTTCGGCCCTCGCTCGCCATATCGCGGACCGACTCCTCCAGACCTATCCCGAGAGCATCCTCGGGGGGTTCATGATCGAGTACGGGGTGTGGCTCTGGCCGATGATGCTCGCCACCGTGTACATCCAGCTCTTCGCCCTCGTGGCTGCGTTCCGCCCTCGCTTGCACAGGCTCTGGGGGGTGGGACTCATGGGTTTTCACGTGGTCACGGCCCTCACCATGACCATCGACTTCAGCCCCAACCTCATCCTCCTCGGCCTCCTGTGGCTGGCCAGCCCCTTCGCCCCCGAGACCTTCGACCTTCGTGCCCTTGCCGCCGACCTCCCCCTCGTAGGTCGCCCTCTCCGACGTCAAGACTTCTTGCGAAGATGGAGTTCCTCGAGCTGACCGTCGCTGACCGTCGAGGGTGCGCCCATGAGCAGGTCCTGAGCGCTCGCCGTCATGGGAAAGGCGATGACCTCGCGAATGTTGGGCTCTTCGGCCAGCAGCATCACCATCCGGTCGATGCCTGGAGCGAGACCGCCGTGCGGCGGCGCTCCGTACTTGAAGGCCCGAATCATCGAGGGAAACTGCGCGTCCACAGTCTCCGGCGCATGTCCGGCGATCTCGAAAGCTCGATACATGATGTCGGGTCGATGGTTCCGGATCGCTCCACTCGATAGCTCCACCCCGTTGCAGACGATGTCGTACTGGTAGGCGAGGATCGAGAGAGGATCTTCGCTCTCGAGGGCTTCGAGTCCGCCTTGGGGCATCGAGAAGGGGTTGTGCGAAAAGGTCAGGGCCCCCTCCTCGTCCCGCTCATACATGGGGAAGTCCACCACCCAGCAAAAGTGAAACTTCCCCTTAGGGATGAGCTCGGCCCGGCGCGCCACCTCCACCCGGAGCCGCCCAGCGAGGGCGGTGGTCTCCGCGATCGGTCCGGCCACCATGAGCACCGCGCCTGAGCCGCCTTTGGACGGCTCCTCCTCGAGGAGCTGGGCCAATCGCGTGCGCTCTCCGTCGGAGAGGCGCTTGGCCACGTTGCCCTTGACCTTCTCACCGTCGAAGCCCAGCCAAGCCAGCCCCGGACCGCCCGCCTCGCGGACCCAACTCTCCAAGTCCTCGAAGAACCTTCGCGACCGTAGGCCGAGGGCCGGCACGGGCAGGGCCAGGATCACGCCCCCCGCCTCGACCACGGAAGCAAACCCCGGGTGCTCGGTCTCGCTCAGAGCCTCCGTAGCGTCGTGGATCTCGAAGGGAATCCGCAGGTCCGGCTTGTCGCTCCCGAAGCGACGCAGGGCCTCCCCGTAGGGGATCCGTGGAAAAGGCGGGGGCGTGACTTGGTCCCTCGAGAACTCCCTGAACACGGAGTACAGCACGTCCTCCGCCACTGCGAAGACGTCATCTTGCGTGACGAAGGCCATCTCTATATCGAGCTGATAGAACTCACCCGGCGAACGATCGGCCCGCGCGTCTTCGTCGCGAAAGCACGGGGCGATCTGAAAGTATCTCGGAAAGCCCGAGGCCATGAGCAGCTGCTTGAACTGCTGGGGTGCCTGGGGCAGCGCGTAAAACTTCCCCGGATGGACGCGACTCGGGACGAGATAGTCTCGAGCCCCCTCGGGAGAGCTCGCGGTGAGAATCGGGGTCTGAAACTCCTGGAAGCCGTGCCCCCACATCCGCTGACGCAAGCTCCGCACCACGTCGTTACGGAGCTGGATGTTCCGCTGCAAGCGTTCCTTACGGAGATCGAGAAAGCGGTACGTCAGCCGCTGGACCTCCGTCGCGGAGTCCTCGCCCGCGACCTGGAGAGGAAGGACCTCCGACGGGGAGGAGAGGAGCTCCAAGGTATGAGCCACAACCTCCACACTTCCGGTGGGGAGATCGGGGTTTTCGGCTTCGCGTTCGACGAGGGGGCCCGCGACGCAGACGACGGTCTCCGGGCGGAGACCGCTCGCCAGCTCCACCAACGGCGAGTGAGCGTCCACCCGCACCTGGACCAGCCCGGTAGCGTCGCGGAGGTCGAGAAAGACGAGGCCGCCCAGGTCGCGCCGGCGGTGAACCCACCCCGAGATGCGCACCTCGTCTCCGACGAGGTGTCGGCCGAGGGTGCCGGCATCGTGGCTTCGATAGAGATGTCCTTGGCTAGGGCGCATACTGCCAAGACCTATCGGCGGCGGCGAGGGTCAAGTTCGGTCTCTGCAGACCCCGTATCTGAGGGGGAAGCGGGCCGAAGAGGTCCGACGGGGGTCCGCGGCCCGAAGCCTCCGCACCTAAGACGGTGCGGCCGCGGATATCGGAACGAGGAGAGGCCAAGCCGGTCGGAGCGTTGCACGGAAAGACCGGCCGACAGCGCCGTGCAGCTCCAGATCAACGGGCGGTGAGGTCTTCAGCCCGTCGGGCGCGCTAAGAGAACTCGGGCTTCAGCACGGTGAAGGTCTGGCGAAAGCCGTCGTCGGTGGCCTTCCCGAGGATCTGCTTTGCGAGATGCTCGCCGACGGCGGGGC
>JBCBRU010000732.1:0-4302 GCA_039819565.1 Myxococcota bacterium
GGTCGAGAGGAAGGATGACGTTCGGGTGCTCCAAGGTCTCGACGTTCCCGCTCGCATCGACGGCACTGACCGCCGAGGACACCAGCGATCCGCGGCACTCGAAACCGCCGCCGCCACCGCCGTAGCCACCGGGCTGCTCGATGGTGACCGGCTCGCGGGTGGAGGAGAGCTGATGGCTCACGAGAACGGTGTCGGGCCGCGAGCCCGCCACCATGCGGTACGCGACGTTAGGCTGACGGAAGGTCCGCCCTTCGTCGAGCTTGTGGGTCGCGGTGAACTCGCCGTTGAGAACCAGGATCTCGGCCGAACGGAACCGAGACACGAAGATCTTGGTCTCCGTGACGACCACGTCGCGCAGGTCCGTATCGACGAAGCGGCGACTGGTCTCGACGCCCGTCTTCGCGTTCAGGCCCACCAAGTCGCCGCCGAGGCAGGCCACGAGAACTTCCTCGGTTCGCGAATCGTAGGCGATGCCGCGAGGAGCTGCGCACACGCTGTGTCGGGCTGCGACCGCGTAGCCAGATCCGTCCTCTCGAGTCGGCGCGATCTGTACGACATCGCCCGAACCGCGCAGCGCCACCCAGTATCGACCATCGCCCGTCGAGGTCACTCGACCCGGCTCATCGCCGCCACCAAGCTGGATGGTCGCGTCCATCTGAAGGATGGGCTGGCCCCCTCGTGGCGCCGCGAGGCGGGCCACGTGGATCAGGTCCCGGTCGGGTTCGGCCGCGATGGCGTAGGCGCCATCCACGAACAACGTGCCCCCCGAAACTGGGGGCGGAGTGGTCGGAGCTTCCACCAGAGGGGGAAGCTCGCGCTGCGGAGGAGTGAGGCCCGGGACCACCTGGTCCACGGGTTCAGGAAGCACGACGTCGAGGTAGTTCTCGACGCAACCAGTCAAAAGAAGAAGCAGCGGCAGTCGGGCGACGCGCATCGTGCCGCTTAGTAAAGCAGGAAGTAGGCCAGGGTACATCCCCCATCGGGTTTAAACCCGCGGCGAAAACTGCGTCATCCGCGTCCTACCGTGCGCACAGAGGGTGGCACCTGGAGGCTCAAATCCCACGATAACAGCCACTCCAGGGCCAGAATGGGTCCCTACAAAGGTGCCGAGACCTCGACCGCGGGGCTCGAGATCGCGCTTGGACCATCGTCCAGAGAGGGCGGAATTCGCTCTGCCCCAACCCTCTCGAGGAACGCCTCTACAGACATCTCACCCAGCTCGCCCGCGTCCCGACCTCGCACATTGACGGCTTGAGCCGTGGCCTCCTTTTCACCAACGATAAGGAGATACGGGATCTTCTGAAGGCTACCCTGCCGGATCTTGTAGCCAACGCGATCACCTTTGAGGTTCGCCTCGGCTCGAAGCCCCGCGCCCACGAGTCGATCCGTCACCGCTTGTGCGTAGGCGTCGTACTTCTCCGAAACTGGAAGCACCTGAACCTGAAGCGGAGCCAACCAGAATGGGAATCGGCCCGCGGTGTGCTCGATGATGATCCCAAGAAAACGCTCGAGGCTCCCGTAGGCGGCACGGTGAAGCATCACTGGAGTGTGGCGCTCACCGTCGGCTCCCACGTACTTCAGCCCGAAACGCTCCGGCATGGAGAAATCGAGCTGAATCGTGCCGCACTGCCAGGAGCGCTTCAGCACGTCTCGGATGTGAAAGTCGATCTTGGGCCCGTAGAAGGCGCCGTCGCCTTCGTTCACCACGTACTCGATGCCCTTGGCGTCGAGCGCGTTCTTGAGGGAGGACTCCGCCTTCTCCCACATCTCGTCAGAGCCGATCGACTTGTCGGGACGCGTAGACAGCTCGATGCGTACGTCCGTGAGGCCGAAGGCCCCGTACACCTCAGCGAAGAAGTCGATGAGCATCCCGATCTCACCTTCGATCTGCTCCGGAGTGCAGAAGTGGTGAGCGTCGTCTTGCGTAAACGCCTGCACGCGGAAGAGACCGTGGCGCGCCCCCGAGAGCTCTCGGCGGTGCACCAGTCCGAGCTCAGCGTAGCGAAGGGGAAACTCATTGTGGCTGTGCAGCTTCGACTTGAAGAGGATGCAATGGCCCGGACAGTTCATCGGCTTAACGGCCATGGGGCGCTCTTCCTCGACGTTATCGTGGATGCTCGACGGGTCCTTTTCGTCGCGAAGCTTCATCTTCGTGAAGAACATGTTCTCCAGGTAGTTCGCGTAGTGGCCCGAGGTATGCCAAAGGCTCTCCGAGAGGATGAGGGGCGCTTTCACCTCCTGATAGCCGCGTCGGCGTAGCTGACCGCGCATGTATTCGCCGAGTGTGTTGAACAGAACCGTGCCCTTGGGCAGAAAGAACGGGAACCCCGGCGCGTCCTCCGAAAAGAAGAACAGCTCGAGCTGCTCTCCCAAGACGCGATGGTCGCGCTTCTTCGCCTCCTCTAGAATCCGCAAGTGTTCCTGCAGATCCTGCTTGGAGAAGAAGGCCGTCCCGTAGACCCTCTGAAGCTGCTCGCGACTCGCGTCCGCCCTCCAGTAGGAGCCAGCTACGGAGGTCAGCTTGACGTTCTTGAGCCACCCGGTGCTGGGCACGTGAGGACCACGGCAAAGGTCGATGAAGTCCCCGTGCTGATAGAAGCTCAGAGTCGAGCCCTTTGCGGTCAGGTCGTCCACGATCTCGCCCTTGAACTTGTTGTCGCCCCCATCGATGGCCTTGTACCGGGCATAGGCTTCGTCGCCGGGGCCCGCCGCCTCGGTCCGCTGAAAGGCGTGGTCTTCCTTGGCGATGCGCTGCATCTCGGCTTCGATCTTGGGAAAGTCCTCGGAGCTGATACGGGCATCGGGAAGATAGATGTCGTAGTAGAAGCCATCGTCGACGACCGGTCCGATGGTCAGCTGTGCCTTTGGAAAGACGCGCAGGATGGCGTCGGCCATGAGGTGGGCGGCCGAGTGGCGCAGCACCTCGAGGGCTTCCTCGTCCTTCTTGGTGAGGATGGCCACCTCGGACCCGTCGGGGAGCTCGTGGCTGAGGTCGACGATCTCGCCGTCGACCTTCGCGGCGACGGCGTTCTTGGCCAGTCCCTTGGAGATGGACGCCGCGAGATCGGCCGCGGAGGAGCCTTCAGGAAGATCGCGAGCGCTCCCGTCCGGGAGCTTGATGGAAACCATGGTGTCTTCTCCTTTCCACGACGGCTACCAACCCGACGTGGGTGATCCGCTCGCACATACGAAGCGCGAGGGGAGGTTCAGGAAGAGGCTAACCACGGCGGCTCAAAACGTCGAGCCATTCGTGCTCAACGGGCGTCGACGAGCCCACGGTCCTGCGCCGCTTGCTCCAGGTAGGCGCGTAGCGTCCGGAGCTGCACCGGCTTCGCCAAGAAGGCGTTCATGCCCGCCTCGAGGCAGGCGATCCGGTCGGACTCGAGCGCGTTGGCGGTGAGCGCCACGATCAGCGGCTGCTCGATCGCGGCACCGTGACCGCGAATACGGCGCGTCGCGGTGAGACCATCCATGACCGGCATCTGAAGATCCATGAACACGACGTCGAAGGCGGTCTCGGCCACCCGCTCCACGGCCTCTTGTCCATGGGACGCGACGTCCGCCTCGAGCCCCATCCTCTTGAGCATCGCGAGCACCACTTTCTGGTTCACCACGTTGTCCTCGACCACGAGAACCCGCAGGGAGTCCGCCACGAAGAGGTGTTCACTGCCTTCTTCGGGCCGGAGGAGATCCTCCGGTAGCGCCAGCCCTAGTCCCGCCATCACCTGCACCAGACTGGGCTGTCGCCGGGCCGGCGGGCGCGTGTAGACGTGACCGCGTTCGAACGCGACCTCGGCGCGGCTGCGGACCTCACGAAGCTCCAAGACGGGGACTTCACCATCCGGCCTACAGCGAGCTTCGGAAAGCACGAGGTCGGCGTCGGAAGGCTCCTCGGCCCATCGCGCTCCGGACCGGGTCAGCGTCTCCCGCCAAAACTTCAAGGTCACCGGGTCTTCGCTTCCCACCCAGATCCGCTGACCGCGAATCTGCTCTTGGGCCCGTGCGTCCACCGGGCCAGGCGGTACGGGATGGGCCGGAAGGGGGAGCTCGAACCAGAAGGTCGAGCCCTGCCCGGGGACGCTCTCGACGCCGATCTCTCCTCCCATGAGGCGACAGAGATCGTTGCAGAGGGCGAGGCCCAGGCCGGTTCCCCCGAATCGTCGGGTGACGGAGGCGTCAGCCTGGGCGAAGGGAGCGAAGAGCTGGTCCCATTTGTCCTCGGGGACACCCACCCCCGTGTCCCGAACCTCGACCCGGAGCCGGTCACGGTCCGATCCAGCCGAGGTGGCCTCTACGAGGATA
>JBCBRU010000733.1:0-4299 GCA_039819565.1 Myxococcota bacterium
ACCGTGGTCACCAGCATGTCGGCGCGGGCCCGCGAAGTGTTCCCGAACTATGAAAAGGACCCGCTCGAGGCCCAGGCTTGCTTGGCTTACCTCCTGTTGAAGTTCCGAATTTCGGTCACGGTGACCCTGGGGCCGGGCTTCGACGTGGTCATCGATCGGGACGGCGACGTAGGGGGCCTCCCCGACGGCTCGATGAAAAACCCACCCATCGCCTTCGACTTCTCCCACCAGTCCCATCGCGGCACTCAGGCTTTCATGTGGAGCCGCATCCTGGGGGTGGCGGATGGGCTGATTCGCCTCCTGAAGGAGGAGGAGCTGGGCGACGGGGTGAGCTTCTGGGATCGAAGCCTCATCTACTTCGCCACCGAGTTCGGACGCACCCGCAACCGTCCCGCCAACGCCGATGACTTTGGAAGCGGCCACGACCTCGACAACGGGGCCCTCATCGTCTCTCCCCTGGTGAAAGGCGACACCGTGCTGGGCGGCATGGATCCGAACACGGGCTACGGCTACGGCTATGATCCGGTCACGGGAGCGCCGGACCGGAACCGTAAGACCGTCGAAGCAGAGGTCTTCTCCGGACTCCTGGATGTCCTCGGGGTCGACACCACGGGCGCCGGTCTCCCGGCTGCCGGGGCCATGCGCCGAAGCTAGGGGACTAGAGAGCGGGCCTCGGCTCTCGCGTCGGCGAGGCCACCCGGGAGCGGAGCGCCCGAATGCGTTCCATCCAGGCGGGCTCCAGGCCCGGAAGCGCGGCGGCCTTCTCGAGCACCGCCGTGGCTTCTGAAACCCGTCCTTCCGCGCTCAACACCTCGGCGAGGAGCAGCGCCGCGGCGATGGTGTCGGCGCTCCAGCCGTGCTGACGAAAGAGCGCCCGAAGCTCGTCGAAGGCTTCGGGAAGCAGACCTGCGGACTGAAGCGCCCGCGCGATCCGAAGGTGCCCAGCCGCGGACAGCTGCGGGCGATCGAGGGTGCCCTGAGCCTGATGCCAAGCCCGCCGCATGTCTTCCACCGGTGCCCCTCTAAGGCCGGTGAGGGCCTCGACGTAAGGGCGCCACCCGTCTCGGCCACGCGGGACCGGGGCCTCTCCCATACCCGCCAAGACCACCTCCGGATCTCGGCCGGGGTCGTACTCGTAGACGATGTCTTCGCGCTCGATGCGGCCCGAGAGGAAGCGGTTCTCGATGCCCGAGACCCGGAAGAGGGCGGCCAGGCCGAGTCCGAAGGCGAAGCCTCCGGCGTGGGCCCAATGGGCCACCGGCGTAGGCGCGTCTTGATAGAGCCAGGCCAGGAGGAGCTGGTGCAGGAACCACAGCGGAAGGGCCAGGTACGCCGAGATCTCGAACGTTCCGAAGCGGATGACGCTCCACCAGAGGACGTGAATCTTCGTGTTCGCGAAGTGCATGAGGAAGACCCCCATGACCGCCGCGATCGCCCCCGAGGCTCCCACCAGCGGAAGGTCCACCACCTGAGGATGCGCCAGAGCAAAGTGGGTGAGCGCGGCGACGCCTCCCGCAGTGAGATAGAAGACGGTGAAGAAGCTTCGTCCCCATCGATCCTCGACGTTGAAGCCGACCAGCCACAGGAAGAGCATGTTGCCGAGCAAGTGGAGCCAGCCCCCGTGGACGAAGAGGTGGCTCACCCAGCGATAAGAGAGGAGCTGTCCTGCCTTCGCTCCGTACTGCTGAAAAGGATCCGCGTGGGCCCGCTCGAAGTAGCCCGCCAGGAGCTCGTCCAGTCGACGCTGCTCTTCGCGCTCGCCGTCGGGCCCTATCTCGCTCAGGTGAGCGAAGAGCCGAGCCTCCGCACCCGGGAGCTGGGCGGTATAGGCACGTGCGGCGCGGCGATAGGCGTCGCTTTTACCCTCCGCGGAGCGCTCGAGCTCCTCATTGAGCTGATCGAAGAGGTCTCGACGAGGATTGACGTCGTCTCGTCGAGACTCGGCCAGGACCTCAGCCACATAGACGGGATCCTGCCGGTAGCGCGCCGCGGCCGCGCGCCCCCGCTCGAGGCTCGCGAGGACGGGAGCCGGAAAGCCCTCGAAGAGCTCGCGCTCGGCGGCCGCGGAGAGCTCGAGGTAGGGGTGCTCCAGTACATAGTCCGCCGCCCGAAGGCGAAGATCGATGGCCGATGACCCCTCGCCTCCCGGTGCACCGATCACCGTCAGGATGACCTGCACCACAAAACAGGACGCGATGATCCCGATGGTGATGAAGGGCATGCGCCGAAACGAGAGACTCTCGTGGGCGTAAGGGAGAAGAAGCAATGGCGAGCCTCACAAAGCGGGGGGTCGCCGCGTCAGCGGCTCTCTTTCAGGCGCCCTGAGATGCCCGAGAGGCCCATCTCAAAGGCCCATCCCACGAGAAGCCCTGACTCTTTATCGTAGAACCGAAAGCCCATGGGCATCACGCTCCCGACCCGAAAGCCCGTCCACGACTGAAAACTCCCCTCTTCCATGACCCGCCCTCCGGCGATGACGGCACCGATCTTTCGAGACGGCGTGGGGAGATAGAACTGGTCGTAGGCTACGCCCTCGTCGGCCAGGCGTTGCTGAGACTCGGTGGCCTCGCCCTTCAGCGGAGCGGTAACGTGATCCACCCGCATAGTTCGAGTTCCCCGAGGAGACTGTGCGGTTACGTTGAAGCCGCTCGACTGGGGACTGAAGCTCAGGGTGAGATCGTAGGTTCCGTCGTCGTCCGAGACTTCGTAGACCAGCACCGAACCCTCCCGAAATGGGGCCACTTCGGAGGGTTTGCTCGAGCAGCCGGCAAGAGATACCGAGGCCAGGGTGAAGATCCAGGATGCTCTCCTCAAAGTCACACAGGCCGAGTAGCACGAAGTCGAGGCCACCCGAACCGTGATGTTGCGCCCGCCGCGAACTCCTCCCGTTTCCCGGTTGGCCTCCCAGCGCACGAAGTGCGCTCAGCCTTCGCTGAGGGGTACGTCGGGGGCAAGACGCGCGCCTTCGCGCGCGAGGTACACCGTCATCCGACCGGTCTCCGCGTCCATCTGAAGGTGGGCTCTTCGTCCCGAAAAGGCGGGCTTCGTCATCATCTCGAGAACCAAGAGATCCAGGCTGGACCCGTCCGGATGCTCGATCTCAACCCGACAAAAGCTCGAGCGACACTGGGCGTCCCGCAGGTAGCCGGATCCGAGTTCGCCCCGAAGCGCGGACTCGAGCTCCTCTTCCCTCCGAGAGGCCCACGCCTCATCGACCTGTTCCTCGTCGAACCGAAGCCGCAACTCATCATGCGTCGATTCATCCTCCCTCTCCCCATCGATCTCTCCCTCACGAGGCGCCGTATCGGGCGTCGAGGCCGGTTCGGCAAGCTCCTGACGGACAGGTTGCGCAGTCTGCACCTCCGCCGCGCGCTTCGCCCAAGCGGTGGGATCCACCGCGGGGCGCGACGCCACGAGCGGGGGGCGAGCCCGCAAGCTCCGCCGAAGGGCCGCGAGCTCGACCTCGAGTTGGGCGAGGCGGGCCTCGGTGTCTTCGCCTAGACTCGAGGCTTTCACCGCCGGGGCCGGCGCGGTGGCCCGCCACGCGAGGTCGAGGCTCACGATGCCGGTGAGAAGAGCCAGGCCGAGATACGGTCCGTAGTTTCGCTGGCGGATCATCTTCGGGTCCTCGTGGTGCGCGCCCGTGGTCAGGACTATTGCTCGTCAACGCGGTAGCTGGTGATGCGTCCGCCCGGCGGGATGATGCAATACAGGCTGACGCTTCCGCTGCCGTAGGCATTCACGTCGGGGAGGATCATCGTTTTGTTGCCGGTGGAGCTGGAGTCCCACTTGCTGGAGGTATGAAACGACGTGCCCGAGTGATTCTTGCTGAATACCTGGCAATAAAACCCCGACGAGTTGGTCTTGTTGTAGCTGATACGAATATATTCGAGGCGAGTGCCCCCAACGATATCCTTCACCACCGGACAGGTCACCAGAGCTGAGTTGCCGGTGGACGTGTTCAGGGCGTAGTCCGAGAAACGTTGGAGAATGTTGGCCGAGCCCGACGAGTAGGGGACGCAGGCGGAGCCTGGGTAGACTTTGCCGTCTCCGGCGAGGGCAACGCCCGCGGTCGAGACCGCGGCGAAGGCTAGAGTGACGGTGAACTTGTTGAAGCTGTGCATGGTCTTTCTCCTTGCGGCGTGAAGCCGTGTTGACAGGAGACTTCGCAAGCCGCGGGCCAAGCCCAGGTCGCGGGTCGCACCGAGCCGAGGTCTACGAGGGTCCGGGAGGGCGTGACGGGAGGGGAGCGGGGCTCGTCCTCGTCCAGGAGCGGCGGCCCGGGGGCGCAGCGGGTGG
>JBCBRU010000734.1:0-4298 GCA_039819565.1 Myxococcota bacterium
GGCGCGGTGCTGGGTGCGCCCTTCCTTCACAACGGGGCCGCAAGCAGCCTCGAGGACCTCCTCGACCCTCGATTCGCCGCCCATAGCCAAGCCGGCAACCCCAACTTCAACCCCACCGCGGACGAGGCCCGAGCTTTGACGGCCTTCCTCCGCAACCTCGACGAAAGCACCGAGCCCTTTGCCATCCTGGAGGGCACGGTGCTGTGCCCGTGATCGCCCTTCAGTAGTCCGGCTTAGAGCGGCTCCGCTTCTTGTCCGACTGACGACGCTTGGCGTCGAGGCGTCGGCGCACGGCGCCCTTCGAGGGTTTCGTGGGCCGGCGCCGCTTCGGTACGTACAAGGCCCCCCTCAACAGCTCGGCGAGGCGTCGCCGAGCGGCGTCCAGGTTACGCGCCTGTTGTCGATAGGTCTCGGCGTGGACCACCAAGCGATCGTCATTGGTGATGCGCGAGGAGAGGCGCTGCCGAACCCGGGCCAAGTCTGCCTCGGGCCAAGGCAATGCGGAGAGCTCGAGCTCGAGGGAGACCTTGGTCTCGGTCTTGTTGACGTGCTGGCCGCCGGGCCCCCCGCTGCGACTGGTGCGCACCGCGAGAGCCTCCGCGGGTACGCTTCGCCCAGGGCGAACTTCGAGCGGCTCAGTCACTGAAGAGCTCCAGCGGCTCCGCCGAGCTCACTCTCCCATCGGAGAAGAACAGGCGCGCCTTGAGGCCCTTCGGCACCGGGCCAGGCAACTGGAGCCGCACCGAGGTGGAGCGCCCGGGGGCGAGACCCCAGTCCTTGACGGGATGAAGGGCATGTCGTCCTCCTGCGGTGAAGACCAAGAAGCTCGGGGGGGGCGCGTCCTCGGCGAGATGGAAACTCAGCTCGAGTGCGTTGGCTCCCGCCGCCGCTCGCCCCTCACACGCGATACAGCCGGCCCGAGATCCCGCAGCTCGAGCGAACGGCCGCCGGAGGACGTCCGATTGCTCTCGGCAGTACGGCTCGATGGGGACGCGGCCCGCCGCGAAGACCGTCACTCGAAGATTGTCCGGGCAAGCGCGACCCACCTCTGAGGACACCTCGAGAAAAGCCTCCTTGGGTTCCTCGAAGCTTCGGGGGGCCGGGGCGCTCGGACAGACGGGACAAGCGGCCTGGGCGCAGGCTCCCTCCACAAAGCGACAGGGCCGAAGCCATCGAGCCTGGGAGGCCCCCGGCGTCACCGCGGTGGGCAAGGTGACCTTCACATCACGTCCCATTCGCGGGGCCACCCGGGCGAGCTCACGGATGAGCTGAACCTCATCCTCCCCTTCGGGAAGCATCCACCACCCCCAAGCGAGGGCAGCGCTGAGGGAAGCCCCGGCCGCGGGATCCCCGCTGATCACGGCTCTTCCGGGACGCGCGGGCACGTTTGCCACCGCAAAGTAGGTTGGAGCCGCCTCCGCCCGGAGGGTCGAGAGCGGGCGCGGGCGTCCTCGGACCAGGCGTGCCGCCGCCGCGGTCAGCACCAGCGGCACCCCCTCTCCCCGCAGCTCAGCGGAATCCGAGAGCCACGCTCGACAGCGCGAGGGCTCGGGGCGAACCGCCGTCGACCATGCGGCCGGATAGATGAGACCCGCCTCACCCGAGCTCGGACTTCGAGGATCCGCGGCGCTCGCCCCCACCACCAGCGCCCCTCGACACCCCGCCACCTGGAGGGCGCGAAGGACCAGGTCCGTACCCACCGTTCCTCCGCGGAGAGGGTGCGTGAGCGAAGGGGCTGCTTCTGCAGCCCAACCTGCGGTCAAGTGGAGTATCGTGGGCCGGCCCGACGGAGGTCGCGGGGCGGCGCGATCGATGGCCTCGGCGAACTCCGAGAAGCTCGCCCTCCGAAGCGCCTTCGGGTCTCTTGGATCTTCGCGGGGCAGAGCGCGAACGCTGGCCACTTCGGCTGAGCAGCCCTGACCTCCGGCCGGACATACGAGGTCGCGAATCAAAGCACCGATCTCGGCCGCGCTACCCCGCTCGCGATCGAACCAGTCCGCCGCGGTGGACGTCGCGGCATCACCGAGCACGACCACTCGACTGGCGGGAACGAAGCTCGACCCACGCTTCGCGTGAGGACGCCCCATGCCATCGAGCCCGGCTTCTCGGGTTGCGGCGGTACCCCCCGACCCCAGCAGGGGCTGAACCACGACGCAGTCCGGAGCCATCCTCGCTCCGTCTGGGATACGCTCCTGCACGTCCTCGGCTCGTACCGCGGCCGAGAGGGTGACCCGGCAGAAGCCACCGAGCGAGCCGACCGGGACGGCGGATACGCCTCCAGAATCCAGACCCGTGCAGTCGAAACCGCTCGGTAGGTCGCCCACGACCCAAGCGTCGAAGGGGCAACCGGCGGTTCCGGCCAGCCCCAAGCTCGCCAGCGGATCGACCTCCGGCGACGAGACCTCAGGCGTGCGGCCGCAGCCTCGACTGCAGCCCACCGAGGCCAGAAAGAGGGTCAAGCTGAGCGAAGCGGTCCGCATACCGGGGGGCTTGGGGGCCTCAATCCACCCAGGTCTTGGCCTTCACCGGCTCGTAGCCGCCCTGCCGGCCCCCGGCTCCACCGTCGCCATCCTCGCGCTTGACCCGACCCGTGCCCGCCGCGGAGGGCGGAGGGGGCGTGCGATCTCGAGGCGCATCCTGAGCTTCGTGACGGCCCAGGAGCGAGAGCAGATCCGACTTTCCTAGATCCGCGTCTTCTCGCCGATACACCGGAGCGGGATGAATCCCGGTGTCCATTCGAATGGCGTCACAAGGACAGGCTTCGACACAGAGGCCACACATCACGCAACGGAGCTCGTCGATCTCGAACACGACGGGGAACTTTTCGACGCTCTCTTCGTCCGTTTCGCCGGCCACGATGCGGATGCAATGGGCGGGGCACGCGGTCTGGCACATGTAGCAGGCCACGCAGCGAGGGGTTCCGTCCTCCCGGGGCACCAATCGATGGAGGCCGCGAAAGCGCTCCGGGTACTCGACCTTCTCCTCGGGGTACTGAATCGTCGAGGTATACTTGTCCTTGCCGGGCAGGACGTTCCTGAAGAAGTGCTTGATGGTCTTGGCGAGGCCCGAAGCGAACCCAGGGAGATAGAGCTCTTCCTGGAGCCCCGTCTCCACCTTCATCGTCTTGACGTTGACGCGATTGGTACCGGGCACGGGCAGAAGCGGAAGCTCGCGGGTGTCGTCGGTCATGCTGCACCTCCGGAGAAAAAGAGCACTGCGGCGGCGGTCACCACGAGATTCGCGAGGGAGAGCGGCAGGAGCTTTTTCCAGCCGAGGTCCATCACCTGATCGTAGCGAAAGCGGGGCAAGGTCCAGCGAATCATCAGCTGGAACCAACAGAAGAAGAGGAGCTTGAACAGGAAGCTCCCGATGCGAAGCAGCGCCACGAGCCAGCCCGGAAGGAGGAGCGCCTCGGACATTCCGGGAAGCAAGATACCCTGGCCGGCCGCGTCCCGAACCGAGGTGATGGCGGCGCCCGCGGCGTCGACGTCGACTAGAAAGGGAACCTGCCAACCCCCGAAAAAGAGGGTCGTCACGAGTCCCGCGATGACGATGACCTCGATGTATTCAGCCATGAAGAACATTCCGAACTTCATCCCTGAGTACTCCACGAAGTATCCGACGATCTCGGACTCACCTTCGGCCAGATCGAAGGGCACCCGCTTGTTCTCGGCCATCGCGGCCAGCATGAACACGAAAAAGCTCACCGGCTGCAGAAAGATACCCCACATGGGGAGCACTCCGAAAAGATGCTGTCCTTGGGCTTCGACGATCGCGTACGGCTCGAGGGTTGCGAAAATGAGGGGCAGCCCCATTACGGACAGCCCCATCGTCACTTCGTAGCTGATCATCTGCGCGGAGGCACGGAGGCCCCCCAGCATGGCCAGCTTGGAGCCGGAGGCGTAGCCGGCCAGGGTGACCCCGAAGACGGCGAGTGACCCGACCGCGAACACGTAGAGAAGCCCGACGTCGATGCGCGCCACCTGAAGATTCAGCCAAGTATCCCCGAGATGCAGATCCGGACCCATAGGAACGACGGCGAAGGTCACGAGCGCGGGCACCAAGGCGACGAAGGGCGCGATCTCATACAGGAACCGATTCGCCCGAACGTTGATGGTGTCCTCCTTGGAGATCATCTTGATCGCATCCGCGAGGGGATGAAGGAGGCCGAAGAAGGTCATGTCCCGCCCGAACAGACGCACGCTGGCCCGATTGGGTCCGATGCGGTCCTGAATCATCGCGGACTGCCGGCGCTCCGCCCAGGTCAGGGGTCCGGCCAGCCCGACACAGAGCCCGAC
>JBCBRU010000735.1:0-4297 GCA_039819565.1 Myxococcota bacterium
GCCGGAGATACCGCCCCCGAGTTTGAGCTCCCCGACCAGGAAGGACGCCCGATCCGACTTTCCGACCTTCGAGGTCAGAACGTCGTGGTCTTCTTCTATCCGAAGGACGGTACGCCGTTGTGCACCAAGGAGAGCTGCGCTTTTCGAGACGCCTACGAAGGGTTCCGAGGGGCCAACGCGGAGGTCCTCGGTATCTCGGCGGACGCGACCGCCTCCCACCGACGATTTGCCGACGCTCATCAGCTCCCCTATCGGGTGCTCAACGGCGTACCGTCCTTCGGATAGAAGAAGACCACGACGTTCTGACCTCGAAGGTCGGAAAGTCGGATCGGGCGTCCTTCCTGGTCGGGGAGCTCAAACTCGGGGGCGGTATCTCCGGCTTTCAGGGCCATGCGGGGCGCACTACCACTACCGGCGTTCGAAGAGGAGCGGAGTGCTCTCTCGCGAGCCCCACACCGCCAAGCAGCCGGGAGACGGAGCTCGCTTACACCCGAGCCGGCCTCGAAGGTCCTCCGGAGCGATATCGAGCGCGACGGTTCGCACCGTCACTGCCGCCGAGGTGAGATCGGAGACCTCGACTTCCGTCCAACGAAGCTCAGCCTGGCCCGAGGCCAACGCGCTCCAGAGGAGCACGGCTCTCGGCCCGCTCGGGCCGAGCACGAAGCCGACGTCTTCCAGGCGTGCCGTGCCTCCCGCGGAACGAAGCCGGTGGGGAAGGGGGCCGGGGGTCCGGGCCAGTCCGAAGGCGATGTGCACCTCACCCGTCGTCTCGGGGCGCTCGTGAGCCACCAGGTAGTCGGTCGATGATGGCGCCGGACGGACCGCAGCTCCAGCTTCCGAAGGACCGAGACTCCCCCACCGCACCAGGCCGGCGGGATCCCCATCGAGGGGGATGATCCACAGGCTTCGCTCGGCGGGGCTCGCGCTGCCTTCCAGTACGCTCAAGCGCCCTCCGTCGGGCCCTCGTACACCCGTGAGAGCCCGAAAGGGTCCGGACGACAGAACCTGAATGAAGTCGTCGAAGGGTTCGAGGCGAAGGTCCGCGACGCGGGCGGCGCGAAGGAGGCCTGCCTCCGTGAAGGCGAGAAAGGCCGGGGGGCGGTCGGCCGAGCCGCCACCGAGGAGGATGAGACCGAGGCCGTCGACGTCTCCCGCGGAGACCCCTTCGGGCAGGCGGGTCGCATTGGGAGCGACCGTGGAGCCGCTGACCACGGAGGTCGTGAGCCGGTCCGGACCGCCTCCCGACACGAACGCGAAGAGGTTGGTGTCAGCTCGGTAGTCGCCCGCCACGGCCGAGGACCGGGGCTCGATGAGCGGTACGTAGGGCGTGCCGAGGGGCGTCCCGTCGACGAGATGCTCGATGGCGTGGGTGGGGGAGCCGAAGCGGCCCTCCTCCCGGTGAAGCGCGGACACCTGCACCCCCGCGGGGGTGGAGGGGCCCGAAATCAGCTCGAACGGGTCGAGACTCGCGACGGGGAGCGATCGCCGAGCGATGACGGCCAGCGCTACCTGCGTCGAAGAGCCGTCGGGGCGGAGCAGTCGGAGCTGTCCCGAGCGAGCCCCTTCGGGGACTTCGGTGACCACGAGGCTATCGGTCCAACGGCGCACGGGAAGGGCCCGGGTCGTGCTGGTCTCGACCCACTCGAGACGCCCTGGTGACCCCCCAAAGCCCGAGCCGATGAGCTCGAGGTCGGCGGTGGCGATCGCAATGGCCGGGGAGACCCGATCGACTCGAAGCGGCAAAGGCGCAGACCGCTGCACTTCAGCCACCGCTACCGGGCCGAGGTTTCCAGCTCGGTCGCGGGCGCGCAGACCCACCCACGCGGGAACAAGGGCGGGGTCGACCGAGAGTTGGGTCTGCACCATGGAGCCGGGCGCGGGAGGAACGTCCACCGGCGGAGGCAACGGGGGAGCGGTTTCGAAATCGGAGGTGAGCTGGTCGGGGGAGGGCCCCCCGCGAAGCTCCAAGGCGCTGATCTGCCCCTCTGCTCCGTCTTCACCGGGGGCGACGAAGGACAAGGTGAGGCCGATGCCAAGGCGGGCCGTAAAGGCGGACGGGCTTCCCGGTGGGGTGGTGTCGAGCGCGGTGGTGGTCGCCGCTGCGGCCGCGGACCAGTTCAGCGGATCCCCGCTCGCATCGGCATCGTAGGCGTAGAGGAGCACCCGGACGGGGACGCTTTCGGCGGCGTCGAGGATCACCGAAGTGGGCTCACCGCGAGCCGCCCGGGCGGCGACGATCACGTTTGGGGCGATCGGGTCGCCGGGCATGAAGGCCTCGCCCCTCGCCAGGATGGGCGTGGCTCCGGTGAGCATCGCGTCCACCGCCACCAGGTATCCGGCAAGATCCGCTTCGGAGCCGGGCGCCCACCGGACGATCACCTGTTCTCCGCGGGGGTCGGACTCCAGGCTGAGGCTGGGAAGAGCCGGGGCGTCCTGATCAAAGCGAGGATCTCGAACGCCGCTCGGACTCAGGACGAGCACCCCAGCCTGGGTGACTTGGCCCGGCTCTACCCGGAGGCCATCGAGGCGACCTGTGAAGCTGGGTTCGGGGAGGCTGCTCGTCGTCCCTTCCGGAAACGCGCGAGCGACCAGGCTCCGGTCCGAACCGGCGGGAATCCCGTCGATGCGCCAGCGGCCCCCGTTCGGTTCCAACAGGGACTCGCCGGGGCCCGGGCGTAGATCCAGCAGAGCCTGGCCTAGGCGAGTCTCGTCGGGGGCGAGAACTTCGATTTCGAGGCGTCCCGTGCCTTCGGGGAGAACCGCAAACCGGAGTCCGCGCCGGACCGTGCCGGGAACTGAAGCCGGCGTCTCGGAGAACTCGATGCGGGCCGTGATGCCGCCCTCGTCCGAGCATGCGGCGGCGGCGACAGCAGCCGTTCCCAGAAGGCTCAAGACCGCCGGCGCCGGGCGCATCAGTAGGTCCCCTCCACGCTTCCCGTTCCCGGCTCGAAACCCGGACCTCCGGACGACGAGGTCGCGAGAAGGGCGGCGGCCGCAGCCCCCCCGGCGACCACCACGACCACGGCCGTCCAGGCCCACCACGGAGTCGGAGGAGGGGGTGTGGGCGCAGCCAGCGGAGGCGCGTCCTGCGGCGAGGGTGAGGGAGCGGACGGGAGAGCGGGCAACGCGGGGTCGGCAGCGATCAGCGCGAGGGTAGCGGCAAAGGAGGCCCAGCCCATGACCGGAACCATAGCCGACCCGGCCCGGAGCCGTCCCTCAACCCACCGACCGAGGGGACATCACAGGCCCTCGGCGAAGGCCGTCACATCGGCGGGGTTGGTCCACATCCCCTTTCCGTCCAACTTCGCTCGAATCTTCTTCACGAAAGCCTCATCGACCTCCGAAGCCGAGTTGCCCCAGGCGTTTCGCACGTAGGTCACGACGTTGGCGACGTCCTTGTCCTTGAGGATCGCTCCCAAGCCCGCCATCACGTTGTTGTACTTCTTCCCGTTGACCTCGATCTCGCCCATGAGCCCGTTCAACACGATCGCGACCGGGCGGGCCGGGTCGCCGAGAACCCACTCCGAGCCGACGAGCGGAGGGAAGGCACCGGCGAGGCCCTTGCCGGTGAGCTGATGGCAAGCCACGCAGTTGGCGGTGAAGACCTTCTTGCCCTTCTTGAGTTTGGATTTCGAAACTGCAGGGACCGCAGCTGGGGCTTCGACGGCAGCCGCGGTCGCGACGACCGCCTCGGCCTCGCTCTCGCCCGGGGGCGCCACGGCTTCCGCGGCATCGGTCACGGCCTGGGCGGCCTCAGCGGTGTCCATGGCGGCGGCAGCGGTGTCGACTGCGGCTTCGTCCACCGCCTCTGCTGTCTCCGCCACCGCCTCGGTGGCGCTCTCCGCGGCGGCAGAAACCGCCTCCGCCGCAGGCTCCGCCTCCGCACCCGTCTCCGCTGCCGCGCCCTCGGCGGCGGCCACGGCCTCACCGAGCGCGGCTGCGTGGGCCTCCGGAGTTACGGCCGGCTCGGGCTCGGAGGGCGGCGTCTCGGCGCTCGGCTCGGCCGCGGGCTCGGCTGGAGCGTGGGGTTTCGAGGTCTCCTTCGACGCGTGACCCTCCGCTGAGCCGGGCGCGGCCGCACCGCTCCCGTGCGACTCGCCGGAGTCGTGTCCAGAAGAGGCGTGTTCGGCCGAGTCATGGGACGCGCCGTGCTTTTCGCCGCCCCCGTGCTCTCCGGTTGCGTGATCCTCAGATGAGCCATGCCCTCCTCGGAGCTCCGCGCGTCGCTCCGCGCTCAGGAAGGGATACTTCCCGGCGCCAGGGCGGTTTCCACAGGCCGCGGTGAGGAGTACGAGGC
>JBCBRU010000736.1:0-4286 GCA_039819565.1 Myxococcota bacterium
CGCGCGATAGAGGTCGGCCACTTGGTCGAGGGCCGCCCGATACGCGCGCGGCATATACACCTGCCGCGGGTCGGGCGCGGACGTGACGGGGCCCGAACTCGACGCAATCCTCGAGCGAGGGTGGCGGCGATTTGGCCCGGCTTACTTCCGTCCGGCCTGCGGAGCCTGCCAGAGCTGCGTGCCGCTGCGCATTCCGGTCGACAGCTTCCGCATGTCGAAGTCGCAGCGCCGGACGTGGAATCGCGTGCGCCGTCGATTGCGCGTGGAGGAGGGCGCCCCGCGCGTCGATGATCAACGGCTGGGGCTCTACCACCGATGGCACGCGGAGCAAGGCGCCCGCAGAGACTGGCCCCGAGACACCCTCGACGCCGAGGAGTACTACCATCAATTCGCGTTTCCCCATCCTTGTGGACGAGAGCTGAGCTACTGGGACGACGCACCTGAGGACGGGGGAGAGCCGCGCTTGGTAGGCGTGGCGATCACGGATTTTACTCCCTCAGCGCTCTCCGCCGTCTACACCTACCACGATCCCGACTACGCCAAATGGTCCCTCGGCACCGCCAGCATCCTCTTTCAGCTGGAGACGGCGCGCAGCTCGGGAAGGCGCTGGGTGTACCTCGGTTACCGGGTCGAAGGGTGTCCGAGCAGCGAGTACAAGGGGAGTTTTCAGCCTCATCAGCTGCTCACCGAGGGTTTTGATCTCCGGGCTCGACCTACCTGGCGCGACGAGCTGGGCCGTTGGGGTTGACGCGCTGGCAGTTTCTCGGTGCCCTTGGACGGTGCGTGCCGCCGGACTCCTGGTGGGCCTAGCGGTCCTCCTCGCCATGGGCCTGTACTTTCTCGGACCGAAGGAGGCCGGTTCAGGGGCTTCGTCGCGCGAGACGGTTGCGCCCCCAGAGGTCAAGTCGGCCCAGGGGCCCCGTAAGAGCGTGCTGGAGGATGTTCAGCTCGAGGCCGAGCCCGGCACCCCAACCCCAGCGGCGCTGCCGGCTCCGACGCGTCGTAGTTCTCGAGCTCTTACGCTCGCTCCCGAGCCGGCGCTTTCAGGGCTCGAAGTCGAGCTGCTCTCCGACGTCGATCGAGAGCGAATGAAGGTCCCCAACGGCTACGGCAACGGCGTGCTCGTCACCCGAGTGCATCCGAGCGCACCAGCGGCCGAGGCGGGCCTCCGGCCGGGCGACGTCATCGTTCGTGCTCTTCGGGCGAGGGTCGACACACCCTCCGACCTGCGCGATACGGTAGGTAACCGCGAGCAGACCTTGGTCATCGCCGCTCGGGATGGACAGCTGATGCAGTTGGTCCTGCAGAAGCCCTACCCGGGGGCCCGTGACTCGAGGACGTCGCGACCCTGAGGGAAGCATCATGTCCGCGCGCGATGAGGAGCCGGCTGACCCTGCCGATCCCACCTATCCCGATCGACCCTCGGCCCATCGGAACAAGCCCGATGACCACACGACGGATCAGACGGCGGCCGAGCCCGAAAGAGTCGGGAACACCGACCCTGCATCCATTCTCGAACGGGTGACGATCGACGACTCGCAAGCCCTGGCTGCGCCGACCCTCGACACCGATGGCGCCATTCCGTCCGGTGAGCTTCCCAGTTTCGAAACGGCGACCGAGATCGACACCACGGGATGGTCCGAAGACCAAGCCAGCGCCGAGATCCTCGACGCTTTCCGTGCCGCCCACGACCCTACCCCCCAAGACGCGACTCCGCTCGACGCCTCCCCTCCCGTCGTGACCCAACCCGATGGGCACACGCCTTCGGATCCGCACGGTCGTTTCGATCGTCTCCGAGTTCCGACCCAGGACGAGATTCAGGAGGCGGTCCAAGGAACCCCAACCCTCGCGTTGGAAGCCCAACCGGTCCAAGACCCCCCCACGCTGGTGGACGATACGGCTCCCGTGGGGACGCCTAGCTCCTCGGAGCTTCGACGGATCGTCGAGCGCACGGCCATCGTGACGGATCCTGCTGCCGCTCGAGCCGGCCGCGTCGAGGGCGGCTCGAACCGCCAACCGGTTCAGGAAAACGTGGAGATGAGCGAGGAGCCCGTGATCGAGCCGGCCCGGAGCGCCGCCGTAGATCCCGCATCCCGCTCTGAACCGGCGCCCGAAGGAGATCAGCCATGGTCTCCCGCGCCGGCCTCTCTACCGTTCGACATGCGCGTGCCCGACCGGGTTTTCGACCCCACGGAACCGGTGCGAACCGGGCCTCCCACCGGCCTGGTCGTGGTGGCCGCGGTGCTGGCCGTGCTGGCGATCGCGCTCGCTGGGGTCCTCGTTTGGAGAACACTTTGAGCTACAGAACGGTTTTTCGAAACGACCTCTTCGCCGGGCGCACCGCTCTCGTCACGGGTGGGGGCAGCGGCATCGGTCGATGCATCGCCCACGAGATGGCAGCCCTGGGCGCCGAGGTGACTGTGGCCGGACGCACGCGAGCGAAGCTCGAGGCGGTGGTCGACGAAATCGCCTCGGACGGAGGCCAGGCCCACGCGGCCGAGGTCGATATTCGAGACCAAGCCTCGGTCGAAGCTTTGTTCGTGGGCGTGATGGAGCGCCACGAGCGGCTCGACCTTCTCGTGAACAACGGAGGCGGTCAGTTCGCGGCGCCCGCCGTAGCCATCAGCGAACGCGGCTGGAGGGCGGTCATCGAGACCAACCTCAGCGGCACTTTCGCGATGTGCAAGGAAGCCTTCACATCCTCGATGGCCGAGCACGGTGGGGCGATCGTCAACATCGTGGCTGACATGTTCCGAGGTATGCCGATGATGGCGCACAGCGGGGCCGCCCGAGCCGGAGTTGTGAACCTCACCCAGACCTTGGCTTTGGAATGGGCCCAGACGGGAACCCGAATCAACGCGGTCGCTCCGGGCGTGATCGCCTCCAGCGGTCTTTCGAACTATCCGGACGGGGTCCGCGAAGCGATCAAGGAGCTCCCGAAGCAGCTCCCGGCGGGGCGGCTCGGAACCGAAAGTGAGGTGGCGGCGGCGGCGGTGTTCCTGCTGTCCCCCGCCGCGCGGTACGTGAACGGGGTGACGCTCCGGGTGGATGGCGCGTCGTCGCTCTACCGGCACTCCTTCGATTTGGCTCCGGACCGCATGACCCCGGCCTACGACGGTTTTCATCGTAAGCCGTCCCTCCCTTCTGATCTCGAGGGACTCACGGGCTCCGACCCCGACGAATCCGGGCTCGACCGAGAGTCCGGGGACTGATTCAATTACGAGCCTCTAGATGTACGACGTGGGTTCCGTGGTGGCGGGTCATCAGCTCGTCGCGCCGCTCGGGAGCGGGCCCTTCGGCCGGGTTTTTCGGGCTGAGGGCCCGCACGGACCGGTAGCGGTCAAGCTGCTGAAACCGGGCTTTCTCGGCCGGCCAGACGGCATGGCCGCGTTCGGCCGGCTCGGCGCTTCGGTCGCCGTGCATTCTCAACTTCGACATCCCTACCTTGCCCGGACCTACGACGTCATCGAGGACCGCGGGCCTTCCGCCTTCGGCCAGGTGACGGAGGTTTTGGAAGGTCAGACCCTGGCCGAAGTCCAGGTCGAGGACACCTCCTTGAAAGGCCAAGACCCGCTCGGCCTCGCCGGGGTCCTCACCTGGTACGAGCAGCTCGGGGATGTTCTCGCCTGGCTCCACGCTCAGAGCATGGTGCATGGCAACCTCAAGCCCACGAACGTGATGCGCATTTCCCTCGCGGGAGAGCATCACGTGAAGCTGCTCGACGTCTCTTGGTCCTCCATCGGCGTGGCCGCGGTCCCCGCTGGACCCACGTCCTACGTGGCTCCGGAGCAGTATCAAGGGAGCATTCCTACCCCTCGCTCGGATCAATGGGCGCTGGCTACGATGCTGGAGCGAACCTTTACCCGGGGACACCACCGGCTTGCTCTCGGCGTGCTTCCGGCGGCGCTGGTCCAAGCGGTCCAGCGCGCCACTCAGGACGAACCCGAGGCCCGCTTCCCCGTGCTCAACGAGTTCGTCGAGACGATTCGCGAGATTCGAGTAGAGCTGCAGCGAACGGGCGGGGCGGACGTTGCCCCTCAACACGACGCCAAGACGCTCCCTGCGGGTTCCGTACCGAGCGACCTGGCCGGGGGGCGCCCCGGGTCGGGGGGACCGACGACCGACCTCGACGCAATCCCGGAGCCCGTGGTGGTCGACCCCAGTCAAGACACGGGTCTGTCCAGGGGGACCGCCCCCGGCATGCAGATGCCCTCCGTGAGCGTGGATGGAAGGGTGACCCGTCCCGCAGACGCCGAGATCAAGTCGTCCCGCATCGGCGAGTCTAC
>JBCBRU010000737.1:0-4282 GCA_039819565.1 Myxococcota bacterium
ACCCCCGCTCTCGAGTTCTGCCCGCAGGGAGCCAGAGCGAAGGCCGTCGCCTGCCCGGGAGCGAAGCGGTCGTGTCGACTCCGGGACGAAGGGAGCCAGAGCGAAGGCCGTCGCCGGCCCGGGAGCGAAGCGGGCGGATCCACTCCCGACCAACGGGAGCCATGTCGAGGGCCGCTGGCCCGGGAGCGAAGCGGTCGAGTCGACTCCGGGCCGAAGGGAGCCAGAGCGAAGGCCATCGCTGGCCCAGGAGCGAAGCCGGAGGAACTATTCGAGCCCTTCGAGCCGAAGCTTAGGGTACCGACTCAACCACTTCTCATCCCGCACCCGCCGCCGAAGCTCTCCCGCCGCCTCGGGGCGGGTGGGGCGCACGATGCCGCCCGTGAGGTCCTCGAGACCGAAAGGTGCGTTGACGAGGATGCGCTCCCGAGGGCCGAGCCGGACGGCGACCGCGCTCGCGGTGTCCAGATACACCCCGAGAGCCTCGGCGAGCTTTTCGGCCCCCGGGCGGCTCGCGGCGAGGTTGGTGACCCGCCACGGCCGACGGGGGGCCTGGGCGATGAGCTCCGTCTCGAGGTTACGGTCCACGACGGCCTCGGTGCGCTCCGGGTCGAAGTAGACCACGTCCACGGCGCGGAGCTGGGTCCACTCCGGGTGCTGGTGAAAGCGGTCGAAGACCGCGCAGCGCACGAAGTCTCCTGCAATCGAGCCTTCGGGGAGTTCGAGGTCTTGGACGAGCCGGAGAGCGGAGAGACGACGTTCGTCCTGCGCGATGCTGTCTTGGACTTCTTCGAGGAGGAGGCTAGGAGGCGCCACGGATCAAGCCTTGGCCTTGGCCTCTTCCTCGCCGTAGCCGCGATAGTACTGGTAGTAATAGTAGTCGCTGTAGCCGCCACGACCCTTCGAGCCGATCTCGAAGTCATTGAGGATGACCCCGAGCACGGAAGCTCCCACGTCGTAGAGCTGGCGCGCGGCCCGGCGGATGGCCTCTTTCGGGGTGCTGTCCGCCTGCACCACGAACACCGTCCCGTCGGCCAGCTTCGAGAGGATGGCCGCGTCGGTCACCACCCCGATGGGGGGAGAGTCGAGCAGCACCCGATGGTAGCCGTGCTTCTCCGTCAGGTCGCGAAGAAGGTTCCGAAACTTCTCCGAGTGAAGGAGCTCCGCGGGGTTGGGGGGAAGCATCCCGCAGGGGAGGAGATCGAGGTTCGGGACCTGGGTAGCCTTCACGCAGTCCTCGAAGTTTCGATCGAAGAGGATGTTGGTGAGTCCCACTTCTCCCGAGACGCCGAAGGCTTTGTGCAGGCGCGGCTTACGAAGGTCGGTGTCGAGGATGATGACCTTGTTGTCGGCCTGGGCCATGGCGATGCCGAGGGCGGTGATGGTGGTCGTCTTGCCCTCGCCCGGCCGAGCGCTGGTGAGGAGGAGCTTCTTCGGGGGGTTGTCGGCGGACATGAAGAGGAGGTTCGTCCGCACCGACCGGGCACACTCCGCCGCCCCACTCTTTGGATTTTCGAGCACGAAGAGGTCCCGGTTCTCAGGCACCGTGCCGTCCTTTTCGAGGATGCGCGGAAACACCCCGAGGAAGGGCAGCCGCAAGAGCTCCTCGATGTCGGCGCGGCTGTGCACGGTGTTGTCCAGGAGCACCCCGAGCAGCACCACCGCCACCCCGAGGAGAAGACCGGCGGCAAAGCCGAGGCCGGCGTTCTTGGGAAGGGAGGGCCGCACCGGCACCAGCTGGGGCTCCGCCTTCTCGAACCAGCTCACGAAATTCGACTTCAGGAGCCCGGAGAGGCTCGCCTCGGTCTGTCGCTTGAGGAGCGACTCGTACATCTCCTCCGTGGTCCCCAGATCGCGGGTCAGCTTCGAGTACTCGAGGCCCATGCTGTTGAGCTCGAGGGCTTTCTGCTTTTCGCCGTTCATGGCCGAACTCAGCTCCCGCTCGTTGGCCTTGAGGGTGGCGATGCGGTTCTCCAAGCCCGAGAGGACCATGGACACCTCTTCGTCGAGGGTTTTGCGGGCCCGAGCGAGCCGCTCGTCGACCGCCACCATCGCGGGGTGTTTGTCGCCGTAGCGCACGGATAGCTCGGCGCGCTCCCGTTCGAGCTCCTCGGCGGAGGCGCGAAGGGCGTTGATCACCTCGTTGCGCTCGAGCCCCTGAACCACCGCGGTGGTGCTCACCCCGCCCGCGAGGAGACGATCCACGGTGCCCTTCTTGGCCTGGAGCTGGATGAGCTGGGCCCGAGTCTCGAGCAGCTTCTCATTGAGGATGCCGAGGCTAGCCGCGGTCATGTTCTGGCGATCTTCGAGGGAGACGGAGACGAGGAGGTTGCGCTCCTTGAAGCGGTGGAGGTCCTCCTCCTTGGTCTCGAGCTGCTTCTGAAACTCCACGACCCGCTCGTCGAGCCACTTGGAGGCGGTGCGATTGTTCTCCAGCCGCCGCTCCAGGGAGTAGTCGATGTAGGACTGGCCGAGGGTGTTGGCGATGCGCGCGGCCCGGTCCGGGTCGAGGTCCTCCACCACGAGGCGCACGATGCGGCTCCGGCGCTCGGGGTCGACCCGAACCATGGACAGGACCGTCTCCTCGACCGCCTTGCTGGTGGGGGCCGAGGGCAGACCCGCAGCCTCCAGAAAGGATCGGTCCTCGACGAGGCCGAGGCGGGCCACCACGTCGGCGATCACCGCCCGGCTCGTGATGGTCTTGTGCTGGGTGTTGTAAAACTCCAGCTCCGAGCGCGTTTGCGCCTGGAGATCGTCGATCCCGACGTCCTCGCCGAGCACCTTGGGAAGGACGGGCTCGATCAGGACCTGCGCAGTGGCTTCGAAGACCTTCGGCTGTCGCATGGTCCACGTCGTCACGGCGACGCCGATGAGAATGGTGGCGAGGAGGATGAACCACTTGCGACGGCGGAGCGCCTGAAGCAGCTCGCCCGGGTCCAGCGGGATTCCCCCGGCGAGGCCCTCGACGGCGCGAGGGGTAGAGACGGACTGAGGGGGATTCACTTGGATCACCAGTGCCGCGAAGGCCTGCCGACGTTCAAATCGTCGGATGCATTAGCGCGTCCATCCCGACAGGACGTCACGCTTGCGTCAATCCGAGACTGATAGCCGCTGCAGGAGCTTTCTGGCGGCACCGTGTCGGGGATCACGTCGCAAGACGTACTCCGCGTCTACCCGCGCCTCGGTTCGTCGACCGAGATCCGCGAGCGCCTCCGCCCGCATCATCCTGAGATTCAGCTTCGCGGGCGACCACTCCAGGGCCCGATCGAGCTCCCCCACGGCGCGATCCGGCCGCTCATCCTCGAGGTGGACCCGGGCCGCCCGAAGGGCCAGTCGGGTCTGACTGTCTCGATTGACGGGGAGACGCTGCCTCAACAGCTGGATGACCTCCTTGGCCTCGGCGATGTCGCGGTCCGCGAGGGCCAGCTCGAGGCGGAAGTCGAGCACCGGCTCCGGCTCCACCGCGGGGTGGTCGATGTCCACCTCACGGATCAGCTGGGTGGCCTTGTCGAGCTGGCCGGCGCTGTGGGCGAGGCGCGCCAAGGTCAGCTTCATGTTCGGATCGTGAGGACGCAGCTCCGCCCCCCGGCGACCGGCGTCGAGAGCGAGCTCGGGCAGCCGAGCCGCCAGGGCGAGCCGCACGAGGGGCTCGAGATGCTCCGAGGTCAGGTCCTCCACCGGAGGCATCGCCTCCAGGACCCTTCGGATGAGATCCATATCCCCGGTCGAGAGCAGGGAGTAGCCGAGGCGCAGAAGCGCTCCGGGGCGCGGGGCGTCGGGGGCGGCCTCGGCCCGAGGGACGGACCGCAACAGCTCTTCCGGGGTCTTCGCCCATTGGTAGGCGAGGGCCATGACGTCCTGCCGCCCCCGGGAGAGCTCCCAGGCCCGCCGCAGCTCTCCGAAGGCCTGGCTACGGTGACCGCCGCGGAGAAGGAGCCGCCCCGCGAGGACGTGAGCGTCCGCGTACTGGGGGCCCAGGAAGAGAGCTCGATTGACCGCCGCCATGGCCGCCCGCAAGCGCCGCGGCCGCCGCACCTCGTGGACGTAGGCAGCCTGGGTGGAGACGAGAACGTTGGCGGGATGGCGGGAGAGCACGCGCTCGAGCCGCGCGTCGTCGACGGGGGCCCCGGCGGCCACCTCCCGCCCGTGCTGAGCGAGCCAGTCGAGGTCCCCCTGGAGGTCGCCCGCCCGAAACGCGCCGAGGGCGAAGAGCCCGCCCAGCAGCACCGGGGCCGCGGCCACTCCGAGGGCGAGCCGGCCCCCGCTCAAGGTGAGCAAGGCCGGC
>JBCBRU010000738.1:0-4268 GCA_039819565.1 Myxococcota bacterium
CCAACCGGTGGTGCGGATCGACGAAGACGAGGCTTCCGTCGCCGTCGAGGTGGCGCGCGCGGAGGGCCAGGATGGCCCGGCCTCCGTACGCTACCGAACCCGGGCCGGCACCGCCGGGGACGGGGAGGACTTCCAGGGCGTCGCTGGACTCCTCACCTGGGACGACGGGGAAGCCGGGACCCGGCGCATCGAGATTCCGCTGTTCGGTGATCGGCTCGAAGAGGGGGACGAGACGCTGACGGTGGAGCTGACCGACTACGCGGGGGCCCGAGCGGGGGCGCAGCGCGCTGCGGAGATTACGTTGCTCGATGATATCTATCTCCGGCCCGCCGAAGGACGCATTGCCTCGGGAGGATGTACCTGTCTTCAACCTCCGCCGGATCGCGGACCGGGCTCGGCCTGGGCTCCGCTTGCGTGGCTCGTGGCCGGCTTCGGCCTCGTGAGAGCGAGGCGTCGACCCCGAGCTGAGGCCTCAGGCTCGCGAAGCTAGGCTCCCGGTCACCAGGTGAACGGCGGCCGGAAGCGCAACCTCTCCGTCTTCGACGTACGCCGAGAGCGCGGTGCGGAGCGCCTCGTGGGCGGCGGGGCCAGCCTTTGGGCCGGCGCCCTCGAGGAGCGCTGCGAAGCTAGAGAAGGCGGAGAGGGCGAAGCTCGCCGCCTCCTCCGGGCTCACCCCGCCGGCGGGCCGGAGAGCCCCGCGCCACATCTGAGGGTGGACGTTGATGAAGCCGGCGCTCTTCAGGAGCTCGAGGTACGGAGCGATTTCTCCATAGCGGAAGGGTCCGGGGCTGTCCGGTGGGTTGTCGGGCACCGTGACCACCGAGGCGACCGCCTCTCGCACCACGCTTGCCCACCGGTTCTCGGCGGGGGCGCCCCACACCGCGAAAGCAAACTTGCCGCGCGGCTTCAGCCACCGGGCGATGTTTCGAAATGCCGCGGGAGGGTCTGAAAAGAACATGGTGCCGAAGCGCGAGACCAAGCGCTCGTACTTCTCCTCCGGCTCCGAAGCGGTCTCCAGGTTGGCGACGAAGAACTCCGCGGGTGGGCCCACCCGGGTCCGAGCAAGCTCCAAGAGGCTAGGGCTGATGTCGTAGCCATGGACGACGCTCCCGGGGGGCGCGGCTTGGACGAGGGCGGCGGTCGAGCCTCCGCCTCCGCAGGCGAGGTCCGCGACGCGATGAGCCTGACCGAGCTCGAGGGCGTCGAGCAGCGGCGGGTTGACCGGAGTCAACATGGCCTCGAGCGGATCCAGGTGTGCGCCCCAGCTCTGGCCTCGCTCTCCGGCCCAGTCCATGGGTGGAGGACGGTTCACGTGAGAACTCATGCCGACACGGTGGGCGGGCTGGCGGCGCCTTGGCCAATCAAATCGAGAGCGCATGCGCGGAGGGTTCTCAGGAGACCGGAGAAGCCTGGGCTCGCTGCTCTCGCCGGTCACTTCGACAGCGCGCGCATCCGGCGAAACCGTCCTGGCGCCAAACCCAGTACCTGCTTGAAGGCGCGGGAGAACGCATAGGGACTCGCGTAGCCCACGTCTCCGGCGACGGCCTCCAGGGAGCGGTCTCGCTCAGAGACGAGCAGCCGGGCGGCCAGCGACATGCGCCAGCGGCGGACGTAGGCCATGGGGCTCTCGCCCACGCGCTCGGTGAACCGTTGCGCAAAGAGCGACCGCGACACGCTACTGAGCTTGGCGAGCCGGTCCAGATTCCAGGCTTCCGAAGGGGCCGCGTGGATCGCTTCGAGAGCAGGAGCCACCAGAGGATCATCGAGTCCGCGCAGCCACGAGCTTCCCTCCTCGAGTCGCATGGTCCCCCGGAGGATGGCCACGAGTAGGGCGTCCAGCAACCCAGCCTTCATCTGCTCCAGCCCGGTCTCCCGAGCGCGAAGCTCAGCCACGATGAGCGAAGCGAGCGGTCGGAGCGCGGAGACCTCGGCGACGGCTCGGGCGTCCAGATGAATGATGTCGGGCTCTCCGGCCCACAAGCTCGTCATCGGGCATCGAGAGCCCCCGATGACGCCGGTCAGCCAGGTGGAAGCGCGGGAGCCCCGGAGCTCGTGGGCCGCGCCCCGTACCGGGAGCACCACTTCACCGGCGCCAAGGTCGAAGACCCGTCGCTGAACGTGCAGCGTGCCCTGCCCCTCCACCAGGAGCGCGAAGGCGACCCCGGCCACGGGCTCACGCTCCAGGGTGACGGGCCCGTCGACCACCTGAAGATCTGAGCTCCACGGACGGGTGACCGTGATCCAGTCGGTCATGGGGCTACTCATGGGCGGCTCGTGGACGAACAGGCAAAAATCATAGCAGAAGTGGCATGGAGCGTCCGCGAGGGCGCGCCTACTCTTCGCCGGGAGATGTCCACCTCGGAACGAGACCTGTCCTCACAGAGGCTGGTGGTGTTTGGCGCCACCGGAGTGACCGGCGGCTATGTTCTCCGGCGGGCCCTGGACCAGGGGCTCCACGTTCGCGCCGCGGTGCGGTCGCCCGACAAGCTCCCTTCGGACCTGGCGGACCACGAGCGCCTCGAGGTCATGAAGGTGGACGTGACCGATACCGCGGCGGTCGCGCGGGCCATCGCGGGGGTCGATATGGTGTTCGCGGCCCTAGGCTACAAGGGGCAGCCGGACCGCCCCGTCCTGCTCCCGTTCGTACGGGAGGTGGTGCGCTCCATGCGTCAGCACCAGGCGCGTCGATTCGTCTATCAGGCTTCAGGACTCAGCTCCGATCCCAACCATCCCCACCCAGCCGTCATTCGCTACATCCTTCGCCCTTTGGTGGGATGGGTTCTCGGCGTGCGCGCCCTGTGGAGCGAGCACGACGCGGTCATTCGCTTCCTCGCCGAGGAGGCTGGAGATCTGGATTGGACGGTGACTCGCCCGGGGATGCTCAGCGACGGCGAGAGCCGCGGCGTGCCCATCGCCCATGAGACTCGGGCCGGCCCCTTGAACTATCGAGACGTGGCCGCATTCTCTCTGGACGCGGTGACAAGCGGAGCCTACGCGGGAGCGTGCCCCTATCTGGCTTACCCCTAGAGCGAGACGTGGAGCTCTCGAATATTCACGCCGTCCCGTCTGGCGGTTTTCCGAGGCGCTCTCCCCTGTATTCTGACGCCAGGCCTCTTCGGGACGACGGCCGGCGCTTTGACAACCCCTGAGGTGAAATTTAGGATTGGGAACAAGCGGGCCGCGCGCATGAGCTCATCGACCCTCCCCGTCATCGACATCTCCTCTCTCAGTCGCGGCGACGACCCGACCGCGGTGGCGCGTGCCTTGCGCGCAGCCTGTGTTGAGTCGGGCTTCTTCTATGTTTCGGGCCACGGCGTACCCGCGGGGCTCCTTCCCCGTCTCGAGAGCCTCAGTCGAGCGTTCTTCGCGCGGCCCCTCGAGGAGAAGAATCGGATCCGTATGGAGCTCGGGGGTCGTGCCTGGCGCGGCTTCTTCAGCCAGGGGAGCGAGCTCACGAGCGGCCAACCGGACCAGAAGGAAGGGCTCTATTTCGGCGCCGAGCTCTCTTCGGATCACCCCGACGTGGCGATGGGCCTGCCTCTCCATGGAGCCAATCTATTTCCCGACGTGGATGGCTTTCGGTCCACCGTACTCGAGGTCCTCTCCGCGCTCACGGAGCTGGGTCACCTCGTGATGCGCGGGCTCTCGATTAGCCTAGATCTCGATCCCGCCTATTTTCATGACCGGTGCACGAAGGACCCGCTGGTACTCTTTCGCATCTTCAACTATCCCCACCTGGGGGCTCAGCGAGACCCAGGCCACTGGGGTGTGGGAGAGCACACCGACTACGGGCTCCTCACCCTCCTCTATCAGGACGAGAGCGGCGGCCTCGAGGTCCGGTCCCCGAGGGGTTGGATCTCCGCTCCTCCGTTGCCCGGGACGTTCGTTTGCAACATCGGCGACATGCTCGAGCGGATGACCGGTGGCCACTTCCGATCGACGCCCCACCGGGTCCGCAACGACAGTCCCCAGGACCGCCTCTCGGCCGCCTTCTTCTTCGATCCAAATTTTCACGCTCGGATAGAGCCCATTCCCGGCTACGGCGATCGGGCGGACCCCTCGGACGTCGAAGGCCGCTGGGACCAAGCCAGCGTTCACGCCTTCGAAGGGACGTACGGAGACTACCTGCTCGCCATCACGCCCCGTCCGGAAAGCCCCCTGGCGCGCAAGCTGACCGGTCAACGGCCGTTTAGAGCTCCGCACTCAGAGCCGGGAAGACTTTGGACACCTTCGCGAGCAGGTAGTCTCCGTACGTCCCTTCGAAGGCG
>JBCBRU010000739.1:0-4266 GCA_039819565.1 Myxococcota bacterium
AGGTCCTTCGCTTCTACACCTTGTTGGATCGAGGGCTCTTGGGGGATCCCGAGAGCACCCGGCGAATCTGGGCGGCCATGGGCCCTCCCCGACAAAGCCACAAGTTCGTACACGGCCTCCGGGGTCGCAAAGTGAGATTCCTCGCGCGCAAAAGCGGAACTTGGCGCGACTATCACTCCGACAGTGCAGTCATCGAGCATCGTGGCCGGCGCTACGCGGCTGTGGCGCTCGTTCAACACCCGGACGGCGCGCGGGCCGTCACCGCGTCCATACGGATCATGGACGACCTCGTCGTCAGGCCCTGAAGCCCCCTTCGTCTCCATTCGAGGCGCGAGCCTTCCCGGACGCATCAGATGCGTCCGCAGCCATCTCCGATCGAACCCTCGCGCCGAAAGAGGCCTGATAGGTGGACGGATATGGCGAACTGATCGTGAAAACCGTCAAGCTCGCAAGAGACGAGAGGTCGGGCGGTCGAGCTCGCTTCGTCGGCGCTCTCGCACTGTGGACGGGGCTCGTCGCGACCCAATGGATCGACCCCACTCCGACCTTTTGGCTCGGAGCTCTGGTCTTCTGGTTCGTCGTTTTTGCCGCGAGGTATGCCCGGCGGAAGGATACATGGTGCTTCCTCGACTTCTGCGCCCTCGGGGCGACCATCTATGCCACCGGCGGGGCTGAGAGCTTCCTCTTCTGGCTACCCTTGGTGCGGGTGGACGCTCGCCCGAAGACCCCCGAGTACATCGCCCTCGGCTATGCTGCGTGCGCGCCCTTGACGCTCATGACCGCGGCTACCCTCGCTGGAGGTGTCGAGGTCTGGTCCTCGGGAGCCTTCCTTCTCCGCCTCGCCATCGTGGCCAGCCTCGCAGCCTTCCTCCTGCTCCAGGAAACGAGGCGCTCGGCCCAAGGGATTAATCTGCGGAGGGCCTTGGACCAATCGCAGAGGAGGGTGGCGGAGCTTCGCGACGAGGCGCGTAGGCTCGAACATCGGGCCGTTCGAGCCGAGGCTTCGGCGCGTCTGCGTGGAAGCCTCCCCGCGACGATGAGCCAAGAGCTCCGGGCCCCGGCCCGTGATGCCCTGGAGGGGGGACGGGCGCTCCTGGCGAGCCGGCTCGACCCTATGCAGCGCCGCATCTGCGAAGTCATCCATGGCCGCGCCGACACACTGCTTGCACGGCTCGACGACATCACGCAGCTCTCGAGCGGCGAGCTCGAGCCGGCCTCAGTACCGGTGAGCTGGACCCATCTGCTGTCGGAAGTGGGGGCGATGACCAGATCGCGCGGCCCTCAGAGCCCCGACATTCGGTGCATCGTCGACCCGGAGGTCCCCGCCTACGTGCTCGGTGACCCGGTTCGACTCAGACAGATCCTGCTCTCCCTCATCACCGCCCCGGCCGCCCGCAGCATCGAGATTCGGGTCGGCCTCGCCGTCCCCGGCCTCCGCCTCGAAGTACGGACAGACACCCCCGTCCCTCACCTGAGCGCCGACGCGCAACCGTACGGCCTGGAATTGAGCGTAACCAAGGGTTGGGTGGCGGCGATGAGAGGGAGCCTGACGCTGAACCAGGGCCCTACCGCCCGCCTCGACCTCCCGCTGCGTCCTTGCCGCCCCGAGGCTGCCGTGGACGCTCGAGTGGCCTGATGAGAACGGGGCGTGCCATCCGGACGAGTCCGAAAGACAACTTACTCCGGCGAAGGCTGGCCCCAACCGGCCTTACAACTCGAGCGTGCACCATCGGGCCGCCGGAGCGCCGTGCAGCTCCAGATCAACGGTCCTCTAGCCTCCGTGCTGAGCCTTCATCTCGCTCTGCCGCATCGGCATGGCGTCGATTCGACGGTGAAGCTCAGCGGGATCGACGCGGTCCGTACGGTGGAGTTTGACCGAGCCGTCCTTTCCAATGAGATAGATACTGGGAGCGGTCACGCGCAACGCTGAAGCTACGGAGCGGGGGTCGAGGCGCATGCCTGTCCCTTTGAGGCCGGCCTCATCATCAACCGCGCATCCCCCGTCACGACAGACCCAGACGACGATGTCTCGCTCTACGTTCTCGGGACGCACGGCCCGGAGCGCGTCGATCTGCGCATCGACCCAGTCAGCTCCCCGCCCCGCGTCATGAAGGACCACCACTCGCTGTTGCCAGCGGTGAGGAGCAAACGGGCCCGCCGCAGCGTCGAGAGCCATCAGAAGCACGCCAACCATGGCGGAGGTTGTGCCTCGCTCGTGCCTCGCTCCGCCAGCACAAGCCGGCGATATGCGCACGAGGGTTTAGGCCAAGTCGTCCTTACCCTCGATCAGGAAGTGGTGGCTCTCGGAGCCTGCCGTCCGGGCTTCGAGGTGGGGTTTGTAGCCGGGGTCGTTCATGAAGGCCAATGCCGCCTCCTTTGACGGCCACTCGATGATGATGCGAAGGGCGGCGCTCTCCCCCTCACCCTCGAGGCGCTCATGGCTGGCGGTTCGCGCCAGATACTTTCCGCCGTGCTGAGCCACAAGCCGGTTGGCCGGCCCGATGTAGTCCGGAACCCAATCCTGGGTGGTAGGGGTGACCGCGAGGACGCTGTAGTAGGTCATAATGGACGGTTCGATATCAGGACCGACCGTCTTCGGGCATGGGGTCGGGGGTTGTAGGTCATTCAACCGATCTTTGACAATGGAGCGAAGCCCGTCTCATATATCCATCTCTGAGGGCATGAACATCCAGGAGATGGAGCTGCTGGTGAGGGTCGCCGAGGCGGGCTCGATGACCCGAGCCGCTCAGCAGATGCAGCTCACCCCGGCAGCGGTGAGCGCGGCCGTGCAGCGGGTGGAGAGGGCCGTAGGGATTCGTCTCTTCCACCGCACCACTCGCTCGATCCATCCCACCGACGAGGGCCTGATCCTCATCGACGGAAGCCGAAAGCTGGTCGAGATGTGGCGTCAGACCGTCGAGGACGCGAGAGGGCACCGAGCCGGCCTCACCGGCACCATCAACCTGTCGGCCCCCACCGACACCACCTACAGCGTGCTGGATCCGGTGTTGGTGGAGCTGTGCAGCGCCCACCCCGAGCTGCGGGTGGTCCTCAAGACGAGCGACGATGTCCTCGATCTTCATCGCAATGCGCTCGACATCGCCATTCGCTACGGACAGCTCCAGGACAGCACGCTGACCGCCCGAAAGATCTTGGAGAGCCCGACCGTCCTGGTCGCATCCCCGTCCTACCTCGCGGAGAAACCCCCCCCCGGAGACCCCGGAACAGCTACGCAGCCAGCGCTGCCTCATCCTTCAGCTGTCCAGCGTGCCCACGATTTCTTGGGAGCTCCAGGGCCGCGGCGAGACCCACTCGGTGCTGCTTCAGAGCCCCCTCTGCGGAGACGGCTTCCTCACCCGCCGGTGGGCCCTGGAAGGCTTGGGCATCGCCTGCAAGAGCCTGTTCGACGTCATCGATGATCTCGAGTCGGGTCGACTCATGCGGGTCCTCCCCGAATTCTCAGGCAAGAGCTACCCCATCCACGCCGTGTTCCCGAGCCGCATTCAGACCGCGCGGGTTCGGGCCCTCTATGACGCGATTCTCGCCCACTTCGAGCCGCGGGCGGAGCGCTGCGCGGCTTGGCTAGCCTCGAGCTAGCCGGCGCTGGGACGGGACCGACGGTCGATGCGTACCAGCACCTGTTTGAGCTCTAGGAGCCGTACGGGCTTGGAGAGGAAATGCTCCATGCCCGCTTCCCTACAGCGCCGGCGATCCTCCGCGAAGGCGTTGGCGGTCAGGGCTACGATCGGGGGATGCGCGGGCATTCGAGCGATGTTCCGAGCGGCCTCGATGCCGTCCATCTCGGGCATCTGCATGTCCATGAAGACCACGTCATAAGCGCTCTCGGTGGCCATCCGAACCGCCTCCCTGCCGTTCGAAGCGACCTCGATCTCTATCCCGAGGCGCTCGAACATGCGGCGGGCCACGACGACATTGACGTGGTTGTCTTCCGCCACCAAAACCCGCAGCGAGAACGTCTCCGGAAGTATCGACCGACTGATCTCCGAGGAAGCCTCGATATTAGCGGCTGGCCTGAGGGGGAGACGGATGGAGAAGGTCGACCCCACTCCGAGCTGAGAGTCGACGTTGATGGTGCCCTGCATCCCGAGCACCAGCTTCTGGGTGATCGCCAGTCCGAGTCCGGTTCCGCCGAAGCGGCGCGTGGTGCCGGCCTCAGCCTGAGTAAAGGGATCGAAGACCGAGGCCGCCGTCTCCGGGGTCATGCCAATACCGGTGTCCGAGACGTCGAGCCGGAGGACTGATCCC
>JBCBRU010000740.1:0-4254 GCA_039819565.1 Myxococcota bacterium
CCAGTGTGTTTGTGATGCTCGAGGTGGAGGTAGCGATAGATCCGGGCGGTGATGCCGGGCAGCAGAGTGAAGGCCCCGAAGAAGCCGAGCACGTCGTTCACCCCGCTTCACGATGCCGTCCATCGCTCGCTCAGCCGCCATCGGGGGGTGAACGACGTGCTCGGCTTCTTCGGGGCCTTCACTCTGCTGCCCGGCATCACCGCCCGGATCTATCGCTACCTACACCTCGAGCATCACAAACACACTGGCGACGTTCGCGCGGATCCGGACGACTCTTTCGTCACCTCGAAGGGCCTGTGGGCGGTGCTCTCCTGGATCGGCATCGATGTCATCTGGACCACGTTCTATTTCAAGAACGTGCGTAGCCGCCCGCTGGACGAAGTGATCGAGTTTTGCGTAGGTCTCTCGATCTATATCGGACTACACATCTACTTCCTCGCGTTCTCCCCTTGGGCGTGGGAATTTTTCCTTCTATGGATGCTTCCCCAGCGGTTGGGAATCTTCCTGGTCGTCTATTTCTTCGCCCACATTCAACACCCGGATGGCATCTTGCAAAGAGTTCACCCCTTTCATGGCACCGTCATGATCAAGGGCGGAGGACTCTCCCGCGCGTTGCTGCTCGGCCAGAACCACCATCTGATTCATCACTTGTATCCCTCGATCCCGTGGTATCGCTACGCTGACGTCTACACCCTCGGAAAGCACGTTTTCGACCAGCAAAGCCTCATCTACCGCCCCTTGCTCGGTCGCTGCCATCCGATGACGGCACCCGGGCCCAGGGAGGACAAACGTCAGCTCTCGGTGAGAGAGGTTGTCGACGCCGGCGGCCGCGTGAAGCGATTCACGCTGGTCGACCCCGATGGACGCAAGCTGCCCAGCTTCACGCCTGGAGCTCACATCGACCTCTTCTTGGGCAAACCCTTCGGAGCGCAGGTCGTCCGGCAATACTCCATCGTGGGCGGCGATGAACTGAGCTATCAGATCGCCGTTCAGCGGGAGGACGCGGGCCGCGGGGGCTCGAAGCTCATGCATCAACAGCTCACGGTGGGGGCCACCGTGGAGGTGGGGGGTCCCCGCAATCTCTTCCCGCTGGCCCTTGACGAGGACGAGGTCATCCTCGTCGGAGGAGGCATCGGCGTCACCCCGCTCCTCGCCATGGCCCGTGCGCTCCGCGAGGCCGAGATCCCTTTTACGCTGCATCACGCGGTCCGCGGCGAGGACGCTCCGCAGGTCGAGCTCCTGACCGAAGGGGAGGTCGACGCGGTCGTCCATGTAGACGAGGAAGGGCGGTCCGCTCTGAATCCCGCATCGGTGTTTGGCACGTGGCGTCCCGGGCGCAGAGCCTACCTGTGCGGCCCCGCGGGCTTCATGGCCTGGCTCGTCTCCGAGGCCACGCGGCTGGGTTGGCCGGCAGATGCCCTGCGCCTCGAGTCCTTCAGCCCCCACGAAGACGATCGGGAGCGTCGGCGTTTCGAAGTGGTGCTCGCCCGCTCGAAGAAGGTCCTTCAGGTCGAGCCGGAGCGGAGCCTCCTCGAGGTCCTCGACGAGGCCAAGGCCGGGGTCCCCAGTAACTGCACGAGTGGCCTCTGCGGGGCATGCCAGTGCGTGGTGCTCGAGGGCGAGGTCGAGCACCGCGACAGCATCCTGAGCGAAGAGGAGCGGGCCCGAAACGACGTCATGTATGTTTGCGTGTCCCGCGCCCAAGGCGAACGTCTCACCCTCGACCTGTGACGTTACGGTCGAGCTTCACCGCATCGGGCGAGCATAGCGGCTCGGCGACACCCCGAACCTCTTTTTGAAGACCCTCGAAAAGTGAGGAAGGCTGCTGAAGCCCAAGGCGAGGGCCACGTCGGTGACGGACCGCGTGGTGCCGCCGGCCAGAAGCTCCGCGGCGCGGTCCAAACGCTGGTCCCAGACCGTCTTCATGACACTCTCCCCTCGACCCGCGAAGGCCGCGTCCAGCGTCCGACGCTTGACCTGAAGCGCGCCTGCAAGCCGCTCGGGAGAGACGTCCGGGTCGGATAGGTGGGTCTTGATCAGCGCCAGAGCGCGATCGAAGAGCTCCGGCGCGGCCGCGGGGGTTCGCTCCGGCCCGATAACCCCGAGCTGCGCCATCAAGCCACTGACCGCGTGCAGCCGCTGCTCGGGGGTGAGCTGACGAATCACCGCCGCGAGGCCCGTGAGGCTGTAGCGGAGCAGTTGACCCGCCGGATCTTCGGCGGAGAGGACGACGCCGTCCATGTCCCGCAGCCACTCGTATTGACGAAACACCAGGGCCCGAGGGAGCTGGATCACGACCTGCTTGAAGTCGGCATCGTAGCCCAAGTCGACGTCGTGGTTGCCGCCGACGAGCAGGGTCTCACCGGGGCGTGTGACGGTGGTGCGGCGGCCCCGCTTGACCTCGCAGCTCCCCTCGACCTGTACGAGCATTGCGAACTCGTTGAACACGCTCCGCCCTTTGGGGGGGCGTCGCAAAACAAGTTGCGGGCCACCTTGGACTTCGAACATGCGACTCATGCCGGCCTGATCGACGCGCGTCTTTCCGCCGAAGCGCTCGCTGACGATCGGACGCACATCGAGCCCTTCGACCAATCGGCCGAGATAGCGAGACCAGGCGACGTTACGGAGATCTTCGGGGAGCGGGGTGACGTCGACGTCTACGGCATGCGGGCCAACGGCTGAAACCTCAGTTTCGTAATGCTCTGCGTCCATCGCTCCCCCTTCTTCAGAATGCCATGGCCTCGCAACGAGGACAAACGGCCGCTGGAGGGTACGAGGAGGCTACGGTCGCGGGAGGTTGAGGGCTTTGGTCAGAGAGGACCAGGCGAGGGTCGCGCAGCGCTTCCGGCTCGGGAAGGCGCGCACCGCCCCGAGGGGCTCGAGTCGCTCGAGACCCTCGGGAGGCATGCGAGCCTCGGAGTCGAGCCACTGCTGAATCTTGGCCTCCAGCTCCGCCGCTTCATCGGCGGGGAGCCCCTGGACGAGCTCGGTCATCATGGAGGCCGAAGCCCGCGAAATGGCGCAGCCACGTCCCTTGAAACGGATGTCTCGAATCACGCCGTCTTCGATCTGCAGGTCGACCTGCACGCGATCTCCACAGAGGGGGTTGGAGACCCGAGCGGAGGCGGTGGGGTCGTCGAGCCGTCCTTCGTTGCGGGGGTTCTCGTCGTGCTCGAGGATCTCCGCCTGATAGAGGTCTTGGGGATCTGTCACCGATCTTTCCTCAGGACGCGGCGGATTTCGCCTACCCCGGCCACGAGGCGGGCGATCTCCTCCGCCCTATTGTAAACCCCAAAGGACGCCCGAATCGTGGCGGGAAGGCCGAATCGCTCCATGACCGGCTCCGAACAGTGATGCCCGGTGCGCACGGCCAGGCCCTGACCGTCCAAGATGGTGCCGGCGTCATGAGGGTGGACGCCGTCCATGACGAAGGAGACGACCGCGGCCTTGTGCCGGGCCGTGCCCACCAGCTGCACTCCGGGGAGGCTCCCGAGCGCCCCCATGGCCTCCTCGACCAAGGCCGCCTCGTGGCGGGCGATCGCATCGAGCCCGAGCCCCTCCACGAACTCGAGCGCGGCCCCGAGACCCACCACGGCCGCGATGTCCGGCGTTCCCGCTTCGAACTTATGAGGGATGTCCGCGTAGTCGATGCCGCTCTCAAAGCTCACGCTGGCGATCATCTCACCGCCCCCCTGCCAGGGCGGCATCGCCTCGAGAAGCTCGCGACGGCCCCAGAGCACTCCGGCTCCCGTCGGCCCGTAGACCTTGTGTCCGCTGAAGGCGTAGAAGTCGGCCCCCAGGGCCGTGACGTCGATTTCGAGATGGGGCGCCGCCTGCGCACCGTCCACGACCACCTTGGCGCCTTGGGCGTGAGCGAGGCGGGCTAGCTGGGCCACGTCGTTGACGGTCCCCAAACTATTCGAGATGTGCGAGACGGCGAGGATTTTGGTGTTCGCGTCGATGAGCGTGGGGGCCTTGTCGGCGTCCAAACTCCCGTCGTCGAGGAGGGGGATCACCCGGAGCTCCGCCCCGCGCTCCTCACAGAGACGAGCCCAAGGGACCAGGTTTGAGTGATGCTCCAGCTCGCTCACGACCACCGCGTCTCCGCGGCCCACCGCGGAGCGGCCAAAGCTCTCGGCGACGAGGTTGATCGCCTCGGTGGTTCCGCGGGTGAAGATCACCTCGTCCGGATCCACATCGCCGAGGAAGCGGGCGACGGCGCGGTTCGAGGCCGCCCGGGAGCGCGCCGCCCGC
>JBCBRU010000741.1:0-4248 GCA_039819565.1 Myxococcota bacterium
GGCCGCCGAACGCACGAAGCCCTCCATGTCGTCCCGGGCCCCATGGGGAGGGACCTCTGCTTCGATGAGCCGAGGCGAGGGCCCGGCCGCGAGGGCCTCCCGAAGCTCCGAGGTGGTGCCCACCCGGGTGGCAGTCCAACCCAAGGCTTCGGCGACCGGAACCAGGGAACGAGCATCCTCGGTCAAGAACGGTTCGAGTTGAGGATGCCCATCCCCGAGCTGGCGCGCGAGGGGGAGCTGCTCGAAGATCCTTCCCCCACCATTGTGCAGCACCACCACGGTGAGCTCACCCGCGAGGGTCCCGAGGGCGAGGGCTCCCAGATCGTGGCGGGCGCTCACGTCGCCCAGGAGGAGGACGCAGGGGGATGCTTGCGAGGCCCCTATGGCCCCCGCGATCAGGCCATCGATACCGCTCGCGCCGCGCTGATGGAGGACATCCAGAGCCGAGCCCCCCGGGGGCAGGTACAGATCGAGGTGACGCACCGCAAGACTGTTCCCCACCATGAGACGTCCTCCGGCGGGCACGGCATCTCGAGCCCAACGGGTCACGATCCCTTCGCTCAGCTCCTCGCCAGGAGGAGTGGGGCTGGAGCCTTCTTCGACGGCGGCGGCCGCCGCCGCCTCAGCCCGGCGCCACGCATCGAGAAAGCCCTCCTCCCGCGAAGCCGCGACCAGGGCCTCCAGCGCTGGGCCACGCTCGGCCCGCACCACGTGAGAGCGGCTATCGGGGTCGGGGTAGCCGCGCGGGGCCACCGCCCAGCGGGCGGAAGACCACTCCGATAGCGCTCGCTGAAGCCCCGTCGACACCGGCGGCTCTCCCAGCTGGACGACCAGATCTGGCTCGAGACATCGACGCCAAGCCTCGTGACGAAGGACCGCTTCGAGGCCGGCGGCCCCGAGCCCCCCAGGTCCGAAGCGGAGCTGCGACGTCGCCTCGATTACGACCGGAACGCCCAAGGCTCGAAGCTGTGAGCGCTGCGTCTCGAGCTCCGAAGCTAGAGCCACCGGCGCGGGCCCAGCCACGAGAAGAGGGCGCCGAGCCGATGCGAAGGCGGCGCGGAGGTCATCGAGGCTCTTCACTTCAGGCGCCCCCTCCTCCCGAAGCTGTTCGACGTCGGTCCGAAACTCAGCCTCTCCCGGGCCCTCGGTGGCCGGTGCCTCGAGGGGCTTTCGCGCCCGCACGTTGACCTGCACCGCCCCCGGTCGTGGGTGCTTGGCGAGCTCCGCCGCCTGCATGCCCACCCTCCGCACCGCGCGCAGCGCCCGGGGGGTGGGATCCGGAAGGCCGAGGTCAAAGAAGCCCACCGCCTGCTCACCGAACAAGCGGAGCTGGTCGATGGTTTGGGGCGCGCGAGCATCCATCAGCTCGTGGGGGCGATCGGCGGTGAGCACCACCAAGGGGACGCCCGCAGCGCGGGCCTCGATCACGGCGGGAAGGTCGTGGCCGGCGGCGGAGCCCGAGGTCCGTACCAGCGCTAAAGGCCGTCCTTCAGCCCGGGCCCGGCCCAGCGCATAGAACGCGGCGGCGCGTTCGTCGACCACCGTCACCACTTCCAGATCGGCGCGGCCCGAGGCCGCCAACACCAGAGGCGTGCTCCGAGAACCGGGACTCACCACCACCGTGGCCACCCCACCCGCGACGAGTCCATCGTAGAGGAGCTGGCACCACGCTTCGAGAAGCACTCCCCCGTGCGGCGTCACAGGGAAACCTCAGTCGACCCGGCCCCCGAGGGCAAGCAGGGTGCGGCGGGCCTTCAGGGCCGTCTCCCTCCACTCGCCCTCGACGGTCGAAGCAGGCACGACGCCGGCACCCACGGACACCCGAGCTTCCCGACCGTCGAGGAGCGCGGAGCGCAGGGCCACGCGCAACTCCCCTCGCTGTGGGCCCTTGGGCCCCAACTCGAGCCAGCCCACCCCGCCCGAGTACCATCCTCGCGGACGATTCTCGGCCGTACGGATCACATCTCGGGCGGTGCCCAGCGGCACGCCCCCCACCGCCGGGCTCGGGTGGAGGCTCTCGGCCAAAGAGAGAATCGGAGGCGTCGAGGCGGAGCGGGCCTCGATGGGGGTCAGGAGGTGCGCGATCGTGCCGAGGCGACGGACCGACGGAGCCGAGGGCACCTGGACGGGTCCCGCCGCGAAGCGGGCGATGCGCTCGCGCAGGTGCTCCACCACGTAGGCGTGCTCTTCACGATCCTTGTCGCTCTCCAGGAGGGCCAGACCGTCGGGGTCGGTCGGAGAAGAGGTCCCGGCCAAGGCTTCGGAGCGGACCCGCCCCGGCTCCACCCGAAGGAGCCGCTCCGGAGTAAGCCCCAGAAAGCAGGCCTCCCGTCGGGTCGAGAGGACATCCTCGAGCCCCGCGGGGCCGATCTCCCGCTCGGCGAAGAACGCAAAAGCAGCTTCAGCGCTCGACCGGGCCGGCAAGCCGGCCAGCACCGCAGCGGGGGGAAAGCCGCCCCGGCGGCGGACGATCAGGTCTCGGGAGAGGACAATCTTCTGCGCAGATCCGGCAGCGAAAGCGGCGAAGGCGGCTTCGAGGGCATGCTGCCATCGCACCGGGTCGACCGCTTCGACCTCGGCAGATCCGGCCGCGAGGGGTCGAGGCTCTTCGACGGCCGACGTGGCCCAGTCCAAGACCTCGGCCCACTCCGAAGCGGAGACATAGGGATCCCCGGTGATCGCAGCGCGGGTCCCGCTTCGGTCGAGGGTCCAAGCGAAACGAGGCCTTACGAAACGTACACTGCCGAAGGGCGCGAAGGGACCGGGTGCGATCTCGTCCTCGAAGGAAAAGCCCCCAAACCACCGCGAGCTCACGAGCTCGGGGCGAGCGCGCACGCGAGCCTCGAGCTCCGCCTCGACCCGGGCGAGGCGCGCCGGTCCCGAGGCTTCGACCCGTTCCGCTTCTCCGAGGCCGATCACCACCCCGTCCTCATCGCGCCAAAAGAAGGTAGGTCGAAGATCGCCAGCGGGGGCCGCGGCCAAGAGGCCCAGGGCGGAGCGCACCGGCACCGGCCGTCGCGCCGACAGGCTGCCCGAGCTTTCGCGATCTACGCGCGCTCCAATCATGCCCGCTCCGCGGGTGAGCCAACGTAGAGCACGCAGGCCCCGAAGGCGAAGCTCCGCCGTTCCACCAGCCGAAGGCCCGATTCGAGCATCAGCGCCTCGAAGGCTTCCGGCCGAGGGAAAGCTTCAATCGACTCTTTGAGGTAGCCGTACTCGTTGCGCCCGGACAGCAGCGCCCCCACGAGCGGGACGAACAGCTGCACATGGAGCCGCGCAAAGAAGGCCATCAGTCCATTCCGTGGCTCGGAGAGCTCCAGAATGCAGGCCCTGCGGCCCGGCTTCAGCACCCGGGCCATCTCTCGAAGAGCCCGCCCCCGGTCGGGCACGTTCCGAATGCCGAAGGCCATGGTGATGCCATCGAAGCTCTGGTCTTCGTACGGAAGCTCCTGCGCGTCCCCGAACACGAGCTCGATGCGCTCGTCGAGGGCGGCGCGAGAGACCTTCTGTTCGCCGATGGCGAGCATGCCCCGCGAAGGGTCCAGTCCGACGACCTGCGCGGTGGGGGCCTGCCGGAGGATCTCGAGAGGGAGGTCGGCGGTGCCGGTAGCCAAGTCCAGCACCCGAGCCTCGGACGGCAGCTGGAGGGCGCGGATCGTAGCGCGCCGCCAAATCGCGTCGAGGCCCAGAGAGTTGATGCGGTTGAGGAGATCGTAGCGGCGCGCAATGCCGTCGAACATTCGCCCCGAGCCGTCGGCGTCGCCCACGGTCACGTGGCTGGGGTCCCGCGGTTGAGCGCTCTTGATGGATTGAGTCACGCTTGCCTCGTTTCGTTCTCCGTCGGATCAGGCCCGTCGGTTGGCGGCCACAAGAGCGACCGCTTCGAGCGCGGAACGCGCTTTACCTTCCGGAAGACCGTTGAGGGCGGCGGCCCCGAGCTCAGCGTGCTCTCGAGCTTTGTCGTGGGCGGCGTCGATAGCTCCGCTCGCGCGCAAGGAACCCAGAAGCTGTTCGCCGACCGAGGGGGGCACGTCTCCTGACCCGAGGACCGCCTCCTCGAGCAGTCCCACCAGCTTCGGGTCGCGGCTCATCCCCACGATGAGGGGGTAGGTCATCTTGCCCTCGCGCAGGTCGGCGAACAGCTTCTGGGTTCCTTGCGCGCGAGCGGAGCTATCGACGCCGCCCACGACAAAGCTCGAGAGCACGCTGAGCTCGGGGCCGCCGCCCTCAACGGTCTTCCGGAAGGTA
>JBCBRU010000742.1:0-4231 GCA_039819565.1 Myxococcota bacterium
CGCGCCTTGACCCGAGAGCTCGTACTTGTAGGTCGGATGCTGCACCCCCGCTCCCGTGGCTAGGGTGCTCTCGACGGTACGCCCGTACACGTAGCGATAGGCCTCATCCAAGGTGACCCGGCCGTCCTCATCGGTGTCCGCCGCGCCGCGGAGTCCGGTGGTCATGTGCAAGGTGAAGAAGGAGCCCCCCAGCCGGTCGCTCTCGAGGGAGTCTTCGAGCTCCGTGCTCGAAGTCATGACCACCCGACCCTCGCTCTGAGGCTCGATATTCATCCTCAGGGGGGCTCCGAGGTGGGCGCCCTTGGCGCGGGTGAGGGTGCCCGAGCGGCAGGCGTCCACGATGTGCAGGCTGAGCTGCGCGCCGGTGGCGTCGAGGGCGCGCGTGAGCTCGGCGAAGGAGAGCTCGGACCCCTCGAGCAAAAGAGCGCGCTCGTCGGCGTGGCCGGAGTAGTAGAACACGAGCATCTTGGCCCCCTCCGCCCGCGCCACCAAGGCCAGGACCTGCTCGGCGTCCGGGCCCCGCAGGAGATGGGCGTCAGGCGCGTCCATGCCTCCGAGTTCCACGAAGGCATCCCGCATGCGGCGGGCGTCGGCCTCGGCGTGCAGGAGAGCCTCCCGATCGCGGGGGGCGCCGTTGCTCCCCACGAAGATGCCCACTCGGTCCGGCACCTCAGCTCCGAGGGTCGCCCACAGGGCCACGGCTGCCCACGCGCTCATCGTTTGCGAAGCTCCCGCTGATCCGTCTGGCAGTCTGACCTGCGGCGTCCTTCGAGCACCTCGCGCGCCTCGCGCGCCGCCATGGCCGTGGTGCACACCACCACCCCGATCCGCTCCGTCTCCGGGGCGCCGTCCAGAATCACCTCGCGGGGTAGGGAAGCGCCCCCGACCGGGACGGACCACGGCGCGTCTCCGGGGGCGGGGAAGAGAGCGGTCCAACCTCCGTCCGCCGCCCCCCACAAAACCTGAGCGAAGCCGGGGCTCCGCACTCGGACCTCGAGGTGCGCTAGGGCGTCCACGGCGTCCCCGGCAGGATAGCGCTGGTCGCCCTCCAGGACATAGAGCTCGAAGAGGCTCTGGGAACCCTTCCGCCGCACCTCCGGTGTCTCCGGACCGAGCCAGAGCAGGAGCGCCACGGCGCTGGCCACGGCGGCCAGGGCGGGCACCGGCCAGGGCCAGCCGCTGCGGCTCTTTTGGGCGGCCGTAAGGGTCTCGGTCGCGAGCGCGGCGGGCACGAACCGGGCCTCGAAGGCTCGATCCGCCTCGGCCAGCTCGGCCTGGCGTGCTTGGCACCGAGGACAGCTCTCGAGATGTCCTCGCCCTACGTCGCCTCGACCGCGCCTCAGGGCGTCGAGAATGAGGTCGCTCAGGTGCTCGTCTGCGCTCATTCAGAGTCCTCCAGAAGGCGGCGCGCTTTCTTGTGAAAGGCCGCCAGCTTCTTGCTCACCGTCTTTCGCGAGTAGCCCACCACCGCGGCGACCTCCTCCATCTTCATGCCGTCGAGGTGATAGTGGACGGCCATTTGCTGGGTGAGCGGGTCGCAGTGGCTCATTATGTGCAGGATAGCCTGCCGATCCGCATGTTGCCGCTCCGGGTTCGCCTCGTCGAGGAGCTGACGCACCGCGTCCGGGTCGAGGGCCACGGGATGGCTGCGGCGCTGGCGAAGGCGGTTGAGGCATAGGTTCGTGGTCACGCGATAGAGCCAGTGAAGGATCGGAGCATCCGAGCCGGGGGGACGCTTCGAGCGGACGAGGCGCAGAAAGACCTCTTGCATCGCGTCCCGCGCCTCCTCGTCGCTGTCGAGGAGGCGGCGGGCACGGCGATACACGACCGGACCGAAGTCTCGGTATAGCTCGATGAGCGCTTCCCTCTCGATGACGTGCTTCTACTCGCCGAGCGAGAGGGTCACCAGCTCGGCGGACGCGTCGAAGCGGCGACCCAAGGAAACGATGGGAGCGACGACGGCCCCGTCGGTGACAACGAGCGCTCCCGTTCCCGGCGACAAGCCGAGCGTCCGCTCCGGGGTCGAGGTAGCGAGGCGCTGGGTCTGAACCCCTCGGACGTCGACGCGGAGGTAGTCGATGACCCGCGCCTCATCCGTCCGCCCGGCCACCAGCACGTGGAGGACGCCGCTTTCATCGCGCGCCGCCCGAGCCCTCTCGATCCGGTCGAGACGGTGGAGGGCACGCCGGGTGGTCCGCGATCCATATATGTCGTGAAGGCGCAGCTCTCGGCCGTCTTCGTCCACCGTGAGGAGGCTCTCGTTGCGCGCCGAGAGGGTCAGCGCGGCCGCGTCCATCAGCGCCACCGCCGGGATTTGGGCCTGCACGTACCATCCGCGACCTTCCGTCATCAGAATCGTTCGGGGGCCTTGGGCGTCGGTGAGGGTCATAGCGACGTGCAGGTATCCCCGTTCATAGTTGACCCCGCTCAGATGAAGTATCTCAGCCACGCCGCCGCAGCCTCGAGGGCAGGTCGGCATGACCTGCTCTGGGCCCCGAAATCCGCTCTCGACGTTGCCGCGAAACATCTCGACCCGCATGTTGGCCTCCCGAACGTTCCCGGATACGCCGGCAATGACGACATCCCCTCGGTCGGAGACAGCCACTTCAGACTGGTACATGCCCCCCCGAGAGATCTCGACGACCGCGGTGCGGCGGCTGAGCTCCGGGGCCACGCGGCCGTAGAAGAGGATCCCGCCGCTGATCCACACCGCGTGAAGCATGCCGCTGGGGCCTCCCACCATCGACAGCTCGAAAGCGCGAGCGTCGGACCCGCCCGGAAAGGCCCGCAGCTCTCCGTCGATCCAAAAGGCTGGCCACCCGGTCGCGTCGTCGATACCCGCGACATGAAGCTGTCCATCGCTGTCCACGGCCACCACGGGTTTCGAAAGTCCGCGCAGCGAAGGGGTGAAGCCAGGGCTGGGGCCCTCCCCCTGGCTCGGGGTCTCCGGCCTCGGTCCTGAGGGCTCCCCGCCCAGGTTTTCCACGTCCGCCTCGCCGCAGGCCCAAAGTCCGCCGCCGAGGGTTACCGTCAAAAGCCACGCTCTCATCACCCTGCCTGACCCGACGCCCGCCCCGCGTGGGAACTTTTTTTGGAAGGCCGAAACCGGGCGCCGCGGGGGGACTAGAATCGCCCGGCCACGGTGAGGCCGGCGAAGCGTGCGTCCACCCGCGGCACGATTGAAGCGGGAGGAGGGACGTTCTCCTTCCAGAGGAGCCCCGCCGTCAAAGCGGAGACCGCCGAGGCCGCGCCGTAGGTCCAGGTGAGGACCTCGAGATCGTCCCGGGAAACGAACCCGGTCGCTGCGTAGCTTTCATCGGACCCCGCGACGAGGACGGCGCTCGCCGCGAAGCCCACGCTGGCCGCGAGGAGGCTGCCCTCGAGGGCTCTAGCTCCGTCCGGGGTGGCCAGCGTGATGAGGCCATGCGTGACCTGCTGAAGCCCCAAGGCGCCGAGAGCGGGACCCGCGACGACATCCCCTTCCGACCAACCCAAAGTAGAGACGAGGATCGAGAGGGTACCGTGGACGATCTCCGCGCCTCCCCAGCTCTTCGGCAGGGGCGAGCCGCGGGCGTGCTGCCCGATGTCGGAGGCGAGGAGAGCCACGTCCCAGGCTCCGAGGTATATGACCGTCGTGCTGTAAACGAGACCAAATTCCGCGCCGCCCCCCTCAGCGTGGGCCGCCGGCTCCCCACTCCCCAAGGTCGCGGTGAGGACCATCAGAGTCACAGGTGTTCGCATCTTCCGAAGGGTGCCGGGCGCCCGTCTTCCTCCGCATGTGCCTCTCGGCCCATCTCGACAGTGGCTTCGCGAGCCGCCACCCTCGCAGCGATGGCGGGCTACTCGGGGACACCTCTCACCAAGAAGCTGGGGATCAAAGACGGGCACCGCGTGGCTCTCCTCGGAGCCCCGGACGACTTCGAGGACACCCTCGGCAGCCTGCCTCTCGGGGTGGAGCTCAAGGCGAGCCTCCGAGGAAAGCGAGCCTTCGAGGTGGTGTTGCTGTTCACGAAGACGGTGGCTCGACTTCAGGAGGTCTATCCCAAGGCGGCGGAGCGGCTGAGCCCGAGCGGGGGCCTGTGGGTGTGTTGGCCGAAGAAGGCCTCCAAGGTACCCACGGATCTCAACGACGGGGTGGTCCGGGCCTACGGGCTCGAGTCCGGTCTCGTGGACAGCAACACCACCTCGAAGGCTCGCTTTCCTCGGAGGCTCGCCTTGAGCTCCACCCCGA
>JBCBRU010000743.1:0-4229 GCA_039819565.1 Myxococcota bacterium
GGCCAAGACCCCGTGAGCGTAGGCGGAATCGGTGAAAATGGCCCCAGGATGATCCTGCGCGACCCCTTCTTCGTCGAGGAGCTCGAGGGCGAGTCCGATGGCGGTCAGCTCCGCGACGTTGTTCGTGGCGCGGCCGAGCGAGCGACTCGCCTCTCCCCGCCGTCCGCTGGGAAGCCAGACGCAGGCTCCGGAGCCGGCCGGGCCCGGATTTCCGCGGCAGGAGCCGTCGGTGAAACACAACACCCCGCGCCCTTCGATCTCCGCCACCAGCTTCCCCGCCGCCTCGACGGCCATCGCCGCTTGGGCCGCAGTGCGGGTCCCCGCTTTCCCGAACCCGCCGGGGGTCCCCTTTTTGGCGGTCGGCTTTGCCGAAGCGGCGTCCGCAGAGACCCCCTCATCGAGGGCCTCGGGGGAGGCTCCCGCCTCCAGCTCCACTCGGTCCACCGAGGCCCGATACACCTTCGCGCCCGGGCGGGCCTGGTAGCGGATGGGCACGCGCCCCCCCTCAACCTTGGGCTCGCCGGGCCCGACGACCTCGGCCCAGACCTCCTGCCCCTTGAATCGTGCCCGCTGCCAGCTCATGGGTTCGACGGGGGTGCCTTCTCGCGCAGCCACACGCAACCCTTCCTCGCCTCGTCCCGATAACGAAAAGAGATGGCTGCCCCCGTGTCCGCACCTGGCCCCTCCCCCGCGGAGCACACGGAGGATTCGGCGCCGGGAGGCCCCCTCGCGGCCCTCGGCAAGAAACTCATGGACGCCCGGCTGCAGGTCCCGGTGAAGGTCGGCTCCAACGAAGACGACGTCTACGAAGCGCCGCTCCGCGTTCACTCCGGGCTGGACGGCGTCTCCAAGGCGCTCGCCGGTCTCCGCATGGACGCCCCTCGCGGATCGTCGAGCGAGCGCAGCCTCCGTACCGCCCGCGGCGTGGGGAGAGGACTGGTCGTCGTAGGAGCGGTGCTCGACGTCCGAGACATCGCCCGTTCCGCAGCTTCTGACCGCGCCCGGGACGACGGCCGCTCCACCGAGACCCGGAAGGCGCTCGGCCGGGTCGCGGGCGGCTGGGGTGGAGCTCTGGCCGGCGCCCAGCTCGGGGCCAAGGCCGGCGCCCTGCTCCCCTTCGGAGGCCCGGTGGCGGGGATGGTCCTCGGAAGCATGATCGGGGGCATCACCGGTCACATCGCCGGGGAAAGGCTCGCCTCGAGCTAGATCGCCCCGGATTCAGGCCAGCACGTTGCGCGCGGCGCCGAGCAGGCGCACTTCCATCTGGACCACCTTGCCGCGCCGCATGCGGAGCACTTTGAAACGCCACTTGCCGATGGCGAAGACCGCTCCGGTGCGAAGGCGGCCCACCAACTTGTCCGCGGCCAGATCGTGCAGGTCGTAGCGACCATCCAGATCGAACTCTTCCTCGTCCGGGGTGTGGGCTTGCTCGTCGATGCGCAGTCGCTTTGAGACCTCTGACCACGGCGTCCCGCCGCCAAAGCGCCACGTGGACGGACCGATACGCTCGGACTTGTCGGGACTGCGATCGTGCTCGTCGTCGATCTCGCCGATGAGCTCCTCGATGACGTCTTCGAGAGTGACGATGCCCACCACGCGGTCCGTCAAGCCGGCTTCCTCCCGCTCCTCCGCGTCGCTGCCGAGGTCCAGGGGTTCGGTTACGAGGGCAATGTGGGCGTGAGCCTCAGAGAAGATCTGTAGGAGCTTGGTGACCTCGACATCCGCGTCGACCTTCACCGCTTCGCGCACCGACTCCCCGAGGATCCGCTTGAGACCCTCCTCCTCGCGATCTTCGGGCTCCTCGGCCAAGCGCCACAGCACCTCCTTGACGGGGACGATGCCCACGACGTCGTCGAGGTCTTCGCGGGCCAGAACCAGTCGGGAGTGCATCGATCGCCGGGCCTTGACGAGGTTGGTTTCGTCGTCGTCGGCGAGGGAGAAGAACACGATGTCTTGCCGGTGAATCATGATGTGCCGGACGGACAGATTCGGCAGCCGCGATGCGGCGTGAATGATCATGTGCTCGCCCCGGTTCAGCGCTTTCGAGGCCAGGGCGAGGCGCGCTGTGGTCTGCAGGTCCTCGAGCGAAAAGCCGGCTTCGCTCGGCTTTCGCCCCCGAGAGAGAAAGCGGGTGGCCCGCTCCACCAGATAAGTGAAGGGCGCCATGACCGTGACCAGCGCGGACACGGGTCGGGCTACCCATAGCGACGCCCCCATGGCGTACTGCACGCCGAGGCTCTTGGGCAGAAGCTCGGAGAACACGAGCACCGCGAGAGTCAGGAAGGCGGTGAAGAGCCCCATGTTCGCCCCTCCGAACAGACGCTCATATTCGCGCCCAGCGAGAGCCGCTCCCCCGGTGTTGGCTACGGTGTTGAGGATCAGGATAGCCGCGATAGGCCGATCGAGGTGGGCCTTCATGCGTGCCACCAGCTTGGCGGTACGGCTGGTTTGCGCCTTCTTGTGAATGCGCACCTGATTGACGCTCAGAAGCGAAGCCTCCGAGAGTGAACAGAAGAAGGAGGTCAGGAGAACGAGCAGAATGGCGAGAGTGAGGAGCACCGGCGGCTGCGGTCCACGTTAGCCGGTTTACCCGAGAGCTGCCACACTCTCCGCCATGCACACCGGCCGAGCCTTCTCACTTCGCGAAACGATCATGTGGAGCCGCGCCCACGTGATTCGCGGATTTCTCTGGAGCACCTTCGTTTGCGTTCTCTATGGCCTCGGGTTCACCGCGCTGGCTCTGCCTTGGCTCCCAACCTCGGCGGTCGCGGTCGCGGTCGCCTTCTATCTCGGCTTCAAGAACAACGCCTCGTACGATCGAACGTGGGAGGCCCGAAAGATCTGGGGGGCCATCGTGAACGCGAGTCGAAGCTGGGCCTACGGAGCGCGAGACCTCATCGCGGCGCCGGAGAACGAGCAGGCCGAAGCCGACGCCGTCCGGAAGCTGTTGGTGGTGCGCCATACCGCTTGGCTCGACGCGCTGAGACACCAGCTGAGAGAGGTTCAGAGTTGGGAGCATCGCGGAGAGCGGTTCGACCTCATTCGAAAGACCAACGAAGCCCCGGAGTACGGCGAGAAGCTCCCCGAGCTTCTGCATGGACGCCTCGCTGAGACGGAGGTGGAAGATGTCCTCTCGCAGATCAATCCCGCCGCCCACCTGATTGCCCGCCAGTCCGCGACCCTGGCTGAGATCCGGCGTAAAGGATGGGTGGATGGCTTCTCTCACATTCATCTTCAGGGCCTCCTCGACGAACTCATGACCCAGCAGGGTAAGTCGGAACGCATCAAGAAGTTCCCCTTTCCTCGTCAGTACGCGACCGTGAACCGCATCTTCGCCCACCTGTTCTGCTACCTCGTGCCGTTCGGCCTGCTCGGTGAGCTCGCAGGTCACGGACCCTATATGTTCTGGATGACTATCCCCTTCTCGACCCTCGTGGGCTGGGTCTTCCTCACCATGGATCAGATCGGGGATTGGTCCGAAAACCCCTTCGAGGGGCTAGCCAACGACGTTCCGATCTCAGCGATGTCACGAGCCATCGAGCGCGACGTCCTTCAGATCATCGGGGAGACGGAACTCCCTGCGTCTCGCACCTTCTCCGGCCCCCTCATATATTGACAGCAGGAGCAACGGAGCGTTCAGCGCGCGAGGTCGGCCATCAGGGAGGACGGGCTGAATCCGTTGTTGAAGTGGATGCTGGTCATGATCTCCGCGGTCCAGGGCTGTCCCTTCGAAGCCCCCTCCCAGGTTGCCGGGGTATACCGACGGCGGGTCGGGAGTCGCACTCCGTCCACGGATTCGTAGGCCACCTCCATCAAGAACGGCTCCGTCACTCCCAGCGCCTTCACCGTGAACAGGAAACGGTCCACGAGACCGGTTTGGGGGTGGATGTAGAGCAGGTAGCGATCGGAGGTCTCATCGCCAAAACCCACGTCCACCATCGCGTAGTCCGTGCCCTCGACGGTGCGCCGGCCCGTGTATCGGGCTTGAACGCCAGGATCCTTGAGCTTCATCATCATGGCGAACCAGTAGTAGTTCGTGGGCCGGAGAAACTTGGCGAGGCCGATAACTTTCTCGTCCCCGGACACGACCCCTCCGATGGAGACTTCGGTCTCGCCCCCGACGTGGCACTGCACGACGTCTCCTTCGACCCCCGGGGACACGAAGACCTCGTGCACGATGTACCGAGCGCACGAGTGCTCTCCGTCGAAGATGTAGCGCTCCACGGAGA
>JBCBRU010000744.1:0-4216 GCA_039819565.1 Myxococcota bacterium
AGGAGAAAGCCGGCCGCGCCCGCCAGCCCGAGGAGGCAGGCGACCCCAGTCGCCCCGAGATATCGGGCGAACAAGAGTTCCCGTAGCGAGATCGACGCTTCTCTTCACGAAGTGGTTCTGTCCGCGCCGATCTCGCTACGGGAACTCTTGTTCGCCCGATATCTCGGGGCGACTGGGGTCGCCTGCCTCCTCGGGCTGGCGGGCGCGGCCGGCTTTCTCCTCGCCGATCCTCTCCTTGCCCTCGGCGTGCTCACCCCCTCCATGGTGGGACCGCCTCCTTGGATCGCCCTCGTCTGGGCCTTTCTCGTCTTCTCCCTTCCCCTTGCCCTGGGCATCGGAGCGCTCTTCACGATGGCCGCCATCCGCACTCGAAGCGCCGCGGGCCCCTTCGGAGTGAGCGCGCTGCTGGTGGCCCTCTGGATGACCTCCATGGTGGTGCTGAGAGGGGGTGGAATGGACCCTGGGATCGCCACCCTCTTCGACCCGAGCGGTTACGCCGAAGCCGAGCAGCAGACGAACCTGTGGACCCCGGCCGAGAAGACGACGCGGCTTATCGCGTTGTCGGCGCCGCTTCTCCTCAATCGACTCATCTGGTGCGTAGCCCCCCTCATTCCTTTTGCCGTGGTGCTCCTTCGGCTCCGGCGAGAAGACCTCGTGCTCGGGCAGCGCCGACGTAAGCCCGTGGTGAGAGTCCGGGACGGCTTGCCGTCTAAGCCCTCGTCAGCGGAGAGAGAGATCTTCCCGAGGCCGGAGGCGCCGGCCTGGCTCCGCGCGACCTTGGACGAGGGGCGATGGCAGCTGGCTCGGTCCTTTCGATCCTGGCCTCTATGGATGGCTCTGGTGCTCATGACGCTGATGGGCGTCCTGGGGTCCTTCGTCCACGTGGTCGGCCATGCGGAAGGCCCCCTCGTACCCAGGCCATCAGTGCTCATCCCTATGCTCTCGGAGTTCAACTATCTCGTTTACGTCTTCGTGGTGGCCGGGTTCGTGGGCGTGATGATGAGGCGAGACGAGCGACCTGGCTTCGATGAGATCACCTTTGCCACGGCAGCGCCTCTCGGGGTCCGCTTGGGGGGCCGAGTGCTCGCGGCCGCGGGCATGATCGCGTCGCTCGCCGCGGTGATGACACTTGCCAGCTACATTGTCATGGCGCTGGCGGCGCCAGCCGCCTTCAGCTTAGGCACCCCGCTCTTCTTCGCGGGGGGAGTTTACTCGGTCGCGCTCCTGGAGGTCGCGGTGACCGCAATCTTCCTCCATGCTCTGTTCCGATCCCCCTCGGCGGCTCACTCCCTGACGATGCTGTTCGCCTTTATCTATGTCTTGAACCATGAGCTCTCGTTGGTCACCTATCCCCCAGGTCAGGTGGGACTACCGGTTGAGATCGAGATCTCGAGCTTGGTCGGCTGGGCCCCATGGGGCGAGGTCCTGGCTAGCCATACCTTGTTCAAGTTGGCCACCTGCGCCTTAGGTATCGCTCTGGCATGGCTCGTATGGCCACGGAGCGTGGAGCGCGGAGTCCGGCACCGAAGTCAGGTGTTCTTCCGCCGGCTCGGCGGAGGCGGCGGAGTACTCGCCGCGGTGTCCATCGTGGTCCTGGTCGCGAGCGGTAGCTATCTCTACGATGGCTTCGTCCTTCGCGGTGAGTATCTTTCCCACAGCGCGGAGTATGCGAATCGGGCCGCCTGGGAGAAGCGCTGGACCCGAGACGCAGCCTCGATGTCCGTTGAGGGCGGCGATGTTCAACTGACCGTGGACGTTGCTTCGCGAACGGTGGACGTTCGGTGGAGGCTCGAAGGCCTTAAATCCCCCGAGCGCGTACTTCACGGCGAGCTGCCCGCGGGGGCTACCTTGAAGGCGGTGACCGTGCAGGGGGCCAACACGCCCTTTGAGGTGGCTTCGGACCACTTTGCCGTAGCGTTGGGAGGGTGCGCTTCCGCCGAGGGATGCAATGCCGAGCTCGAGCTCGAGGTCGCCGAGCTCGGATTGCCCGTACCTCACGAAGGCGTGCCTTGGATTCATGCGTCGCAGGTCTGGCTGACCTCTGACCTTATCCTTCCTCGACTCGGCCTGGATCCTCAGCAGATCCTGCGCGACCCGTCGCTTCGAGCGAAGCATGCGCTCCCTCCGAACCCGGAGGACCGGGAGCCCTTGGCGTCGGTGCCGGTGGAGGGCGTAGCTGGACACGGCCGCTGGACGTGGAGCGCCGAGACCCCAGGAGGGGGCTGGACCACCGGGAGCGGTCGGGAGATCGAGGGCCCGCTCGACTTTGCGTGGGTATGGAAACCCACACCTCTGGCCCGTTCCGAACGCGGAGACATGACCGCCTGGCACACCCGAGACATGGCTTCGGCTGCGGATGCTCTGCTCGAAGACATCGATGTCATGCGAGGCTGCGTGGCCCAGAGACTCCCTGGGGCGGGCAAAGATCTCCGCTCGGTGATCGCAGGCCCGCCCGGGACGTCCATGCAAGTTCACGGGGATCTCTTTTGGGTTCCTGAGCAGAGAAACTGGGTCGTGGGCGACGAAGGCTTCGGCCGCTGGCGCCGACGGGCCGACTTCGCCGGCGCGATGGCTCGGGACTGGCTGTCGAGTCAAGGTGACTTGCGTCGGGGAGGCGGCTCCAACTTCGTCTCGGAAGGAATCGCAGGGTGGATAGGCCTGTCTTGCGTCCTCGAGAAGGACGGGCCCATCGCCTGGAAAGCTCTGGTCGAGCGGGAGTCGGTGGCGGTGATCGAGGCCCTCGGCGCCTTGGCGGCCCCGGCCGAGGGCTTCGACGCCGGAGTGGGTACCGATTGGGTTCAAGCCTACGCGCCGTTGGCCACCTTCGCTTGGGCCCAGAGGCGCCCCGAGTCCGAAGTCCTCGCGCTCGTTCGAGGTCTTCTTTCCCGCACGAGCTCCACCTCCGCTCCGAGCGTAGCCGTGGCTCTCCGTGAGCTTCTGGGTCCGGATGAAGCGGCGGGGCTTCTCGGCCCGCCGAGGGCCTCGGATGTGACGGTCACGGCTGGGGCGTCGAGGGAACTGCCGACCATCTCGAGTCGGCGTTGGCTCTGGGAAGACGGGGGATGGGCCCCCGGCACCCCATCGGAGCAAATTGTGTTGCTGTCCAGGATCGACGAAGACGCGGATCGACGATGGGTCCGTCCGGGCGAGCGCCTTTCGCCGCCAGCCGAGGACACCACCGCCCTCGATGCCTGGTCGTCCTTCGAGAAGACGATCTCGGACAACGTTTGGGCCGCCCCTGCCAAGCCGACCCTGCCTGCTCCGGCCCGGACGCATTGAGTTCACCTCTTCCGTACATCCGCAGTTTCGACGCTATTGATATTCATTATCAAAATCGTCAGACTCTTCTCATCGGCGCAGCGGAAGGTCCGCAGCGCCCACGACTGAAGGAGTCCAGATGTACGACAGAGAACGATTCGACACCCGCTTTCCTCCGGAGGCGTGGTCCGACCCTGAGGCCCTCCACCGAAAGCCTCGCAGCTCCCGGCTGCGTTGGTTCGCCCTTCCGGTGGCGATTGTAGGAGCGGGATTCCTGTTTAGCGGGCCCAGCTCGAGCTCTGCCGACACCGAGACGGTTCAGCCCGTAGCGCTGGCTCCCCTCGCGGAAGGTGCGTCCCTGGACGAGCTCCGCGACCGGATAGCGAGCCTCGTGATTGCCGCCCAGCGCCTCGACCGAGCCGCGCAGGCCCATCAGGTGCTCGCAGAAGAGACGGGAAACCAAAAGGCGGCCGAGGCCGCCCACATCATCGCATCCGTTCGAGATCGGTATGACGCGGAGGTTGAAGCCGCCGCGGAGGCGGCGAACCTCATCATGTCCACCGATCGGCGCTAGAAGCCCGTCGATTCGGCGGTGTTTGGGCGATGGCCAGGCAGGATCAACGAGCTGCTTGGCCCGGTGCCTGGTCTCGAGAGATGATGCTCTCGAGACCAGGACAACAGCGCGCGTGAGCCGCCGAGCTTAGTGAGTTACTTCACGAGGAGCTTACCGTTCATGACTCCCCCGTGCCCGGGGAAGGAGCAGAGAAAGACGTACTCGCCAGCTTCCGGCGCCGTGAACTCGATCGTATCTGACTCCCCCCCGCCGACGATCTTGGTGTGAGCAAGAACCTGGCCCTTCATCTTCTCCGGGATGTAGTTGGTCTTTTGTGCGGTCATGGCCGCGCTCATAAACTTGTTTCGGTCCGCATCCTTGGCGAGGAGGACCCAGTTATGGCCC
>JBCBRU010000745.1:0-4210 GCA_039819565.1 Myxococcota bacterium
AAGGCGTGACCGCCGCGGAGGCCCTGGAGGTCTGGCGCGAGCTCGCTGCCGCCGCTCGGGCCGCAAGGGTGCCGGCGAGCCTCACGGTGGCCGCGGCGTTGGCCACCCCGGTGTTCCGGGTATCGTGGAAGTGCCCGCGCACGGGAATGTCTCCCGCGGCCTCGACCACGCCCTGGACGAGCTGACTCACCTCGCGCGGACCTCCGACCCCGATGGTGTCGGCGAGACCGATCTCGCTTGGACCGGCCTCGAGACCTGCTTTGGCGATCTCGAGCACCCCCGCCGGAGGCACGACCCCTTCAAACGGGCAGCCCCAGGCCGCGGCCACCGTGAGGCTCGCCGGCACCCTTGCGGCCCGAGCGGCGGCAGCGAGCTCGCGCCAGACCTCCAGGGCCTCCGCGGCGGTCACGCCTTGGTTCTTTTGGCCGAAGGTATCCGAGGCGACGACCACGTAGCCCACTTCGTCCACCCCCGCGGCGAGCGCACGATCGAGGCCGCGTCGGTTCAGGACCAGGCCGAGGAGGGTAGGGCGATGCTCCGCGCCCTTGAGCCGGGCCTTGACCCCAGCCACCACCGCCTCCGCGTCCGCCATCTGCGGCACTCGCTTGGGGTGCACGAAGCTCGCCACCTCGATGCGCTCGAGGCCGGCCGCGGCGAGCTGCGCCACCAGCTCGATCTTGTCCTCGGTGGACAGGAGCTGAGCCTCGTTCTGAAGGCCGTCCCGAGGCCCCACTTCCACCAACGTGACGTTCTGGCGCTGCATCGGAGCATCGATGTCGGCGCGGAATCGGGAGATCAAGGGACTTTGGGCCTCGACCGGGGACTTCGGGGCGAGCTCTCAGCTTCGGGATGCGCTTGTTTCGAGAGGGAGCGATGGCTTACCTCCACGTTTCAGCCATGGAAACATCGCCACCGGCGGCCGCTGGGCCCCTATCCGACATCACCGTCGTGGAGTTCGGCGGCCTCCTCGCCGGGCCCTTCTGCGGACAGCTGCTCGGGGACATGGGGGCGGAGGTCATCAAGGTGGAGTCCCCGGACCGCCCCGACCCCATGCGGACCTGGGGCCACCAACAGGCCGAGGGGCACTCTCTGTGGTGGCCTGTGGTGGCCCGCAACAAGAAATGCATCACCCTCAACCTTCGTGAGGGGGAAGGTCAGGCCCTCGCTCGAGAACTCATCAAGAAGGCGGACATTCTCATCGAGAACTTTCGCCCCGGCACCCTCGAGAAGTGGAACCTCGACTACGAGACCCTCTCCCAGGACAACCCAGGCCTCATCATGGTGCGGGTCTCAGGGCAGGGACAGACCGGCCCCTACGCTCCGCGCGCGGGCTACGGCTCCATCGGGGAGGCGATGGGAGGGCTGCGGTATATCACTGGAGATCCCGACGCGCTGCCCAGTCGGACAGGCATCAGCATCGGTGACTCTCTGGCCGCAACCCACGCTACGGTAGGGGCCCTGGCGGCCCTCCATGAGCGAGCCCGGAGCGGTCGAGGCCAGGTGGTCGACTCCGCCATCTATGAAGCGGTGCTGGCCATGATGGAGTCCCTCGTCACCGAGTACGACAAGACGGGTTACATCCGCGAGCGAACCGGGTCCATCCTCCCCAACGTGGCTCCGTCCAACGTGTACCCCACGCGGGATGGAAAGATGATCTTGGTGGCGGCGAACCAAGACACGGTCTTCACGCGTCTCGCCCAGGCGATGGGGGCGTCCGAGCTCGCCGACGACCCGCGCTACGCCACGCACTCCGCGCGCGGAGAGCGACAAGCTGAGCTCGATGAGCGGGTCGCGAAATGGACCTCGACCTTGGATGCTGATGACCTCATCGATACTCTCTCGGAGCATGGGGTCCCGGTGGGAAAGATCTACCGAGCGCCCGACATGCTCGCAGACCCCCACTTCGAGGCGCGCGAGGCCATCGTGCGGGTGACGCACCCCGCGCTGGGGAGTTTGGCCATGCAAAACGTGGTGCCCAAGCTCTCTCGTACACCAGGCGAGATTCGTTGGGCGGGACCCACTCTCGGTGAGCATAACGAGGAGATCTATCTCGATCGGCTGGGGCTGGGAGCTGAGCGGCTCGAAGAGCTCAGGCAAAGGGGCATCGTATAGCCCATCCGCCACGATGACTCTGGGTCCGCGGCGCGATAGTTGTCTTCCCGCTGTGGCCGCTCGCTTCCGTGGCGCGCTCTGCCCGAACCGGGTACCTTAGGTCCGAAATGGTCTCTCGCCATAGGTTATGGGCTCTGACCCTCGGCCTCTCCGCCTGCGCGGCGCCCTCCGGGGCCGAGCTGACCGCCCCGAGCTTGCCTCTCCCGGAGGACCCGGGCGAGCGGGCCCTGGCCACGAGGCCGCTCGCCGAGAACCCTTTCGTGTGGCGGGTACGTTGCCCGAATCGGCCGGGCTGGGGATTCCTGCTGGGGTCGATCCACGTGCGCCGAAAGAACGCAACCGAGCTTCCGCTCCCGATCGGCGCTCTCGTCGACGCGGTCGACGCGGTAGCCTTCGAAGCGGAGGAGCCGGGGTTTTGGGCTCTACTGAGGGACCTCTACCAGCTCGGAGGCTTCGGCTTCCTCACTCGGACCGAGCTCGATGAGGCGACCTGGACGGCGCTGGAGACCCGCCTCGCCCCATCCAAGCTCAAGCGCGGGGTGCTTGCTCACTTTGCTCCCTGGGCGCTCACGCTCTTGGTGCTGGGCGTGGACATGGCCGAATCCGATCTCAGCCCCGACACGGGCATCGAGAGTCTCGTGAAGAAGCGGGCCGAGGCGCGCTCGGAGCCCGCGTCCTTCCTCTACATGGAGTCGGCGAAGAGTCAGATCCAGCTCTTCGCAGATCTGCCTGAATCGGAGCAGCTCGAGCTGCTCCGAGAGAGTCTCGCCGCTCCCCCGGCCGGTCCGGACGAACTCTTGGACCTCTACGAAGCCCAGGACTTTCTAGGCCTGCGGACGCTCTCCGAAGCCTCCTTTGAAGGGAGCCCGGAGTGGAGGGAGCGCATCTTGGATCGGCGCAACCGGGCGTTCGAGCGCTTCACGTGGGACCTCTACGGTCGACGGGGCACCTCCCTCGTCGTCGCTGGAGCCGCTCATATGGTAGGCGATCTCGGCGTGCCGGCTTTGCTCTCGGGGCGAGGGTGCTTGGTCGAGCAAGGTCGAGCGGTCGAAAAAAGTCCGTAAGAAAACGGGGCCGACGAGGACTGAAGGGCAGACCGAAAAGGAGCTGCCCATGCGACAATATCCCTCAATCCTTCTTTTGGCTGTGGCCTGCACGGCCCCTGATCTACCGGAGCCTTGGTCCCCCTGCGTCCTCCCGGGTCACCAAGAGGTCGCCGAATGCGCCCAGGTGGAGGTGCCTCTGGACCCGGAGGCTCCGGACCGAGCGGCGCTGAGCCTCCATGTGGCTCGGGTACGAGCGCGGGGGGGACGAGAGCGTCGGCCACCCCTCGTCTTGCTCGCCGGGGGGCCGGGTCAGAGTGGCATCGACATGGCGCGTTGGCTCGACGGCGTCCTCCGGCCCACGCTTCTTCATCGTGACGTAATTCTCATGGATCAGCGGGGCACGGGCCGCTCCCATCGCCTCGCGTGCGCCTCGCCGAGCCTCTTCGAGGCGTCGACCCCAGCTCGAGAAGCGGCGCTCGCGAAGAGCTGTGCGGAGGCCCTCGAGTTGGATCCTCGATACTTCGGCACCGAGAACGTGGTGCAGGATCTCGAGCGGGTCCGCGCGACCCTGGGCCTGGGGCGGATTGCTTTGTGGGGGGGCTCCTTCGGGACCCGAACCGCGCTTCGCTATATCGCCCGCTTTCCGGAGCAAGTGGAGGCGGCCGTTCTCGATGGGGTCACCTCCAACGAGCGCTCTCTCTTTAGGGATGCCCCCCGGGACGCCCAGGCTTCGTGGCAGGCTTTACTGTCGTCCTGTCGGGCGGACCCGGCCTGCGCCGCTGCGTACCCGGACCTTGCCGCGAACTTTGAGTATCTCCGGGAGCTCCCTTCCCAGGAGGTGACGATGACGGATCCTGTCACCGGTGCGCCGCGGACGACCACCCTCGACGGGGGGCTGATCAGCAACGTCGTGCGCGGGGCTCTCTATATCCCAGCCCAACGGAGCCTCCTTCCGCTCGCCCAAGCGCGCGTCTGGCTGTGCATGGCGGCGAGCGCGGAGAAGTCCCCGGCTCGCGCTCTGTGAAGAGCGAGCGGAAGGAGGCTCCGTTGGG
>JBCBRU010000746.1:0-4188 GCA_039819565.1 Myxococcota bacterium
CATCCACGAGACGAAGGTCGTAGCCGGGTACAGCGCGGCCGGAGGTCCCCGGCTCGACGTCTTCGGGTCGATTGGAGAGAAAGATGTGAAGCATCTCGGTCGAGCCCACGCCGTCGAGGTGGAGGAGGAGTCCGTGGGCGAGCTGTTGGTACGAGGTCAGTCCAGCGCTTTGGGGTACTGGAACCTTCGCGACAAGACGCGACGGACTTTCGAGGGAGAATGGACCCGCACCGGCGATAAGTACGTTCGGTCGGCCTCGGGCCGCCTGGTGTACTGCGGGCGGACCGACGACATGTTCAAGGTCTCCGGCATTTGGGTTTCGCCTTTCGAGGTCGAATCGGCCCTCGTCTCCCACCCCACGGTTTTGGAGGCGGCAGTGGTTCCGTTCGAGCAGGAGGGGCTCGTCAAGCCTCGGGCCTTTGTGGTGACCAAAGAGGAGATCGGCGACGAGGACGCACTCAGGGGGGAACTCAAAGAGCACGTGAAGACGAAGATCGGAAAGTGGAAGTACCCGCGCGATATCGTGTTCCGAGAGGAGCTCCCCAAAACCGCTACGGGAAAAGTCCAGCGATTCAAGCTACGAAGCTAGCCATGCCGGAGAGGCCACCCAACGAGAGCGACCTAGAGTCGGCATGGTTTGGCGACGAGGGCGTGGGCCCGACCTGGGTTCTTCTTCATGAGGGCCTGGGCTCCGTCAGCACGTGGAGGGACTTTCCCGATAGGCTCGCGAAGACCCTCGGTCGGAGAGTCTTCGTTTACTCACGCCCCGGGTACGGTGCATCACCGCCCGTCTCCCTGCCGCGGTCGGCGCGATACATGCACGAGGCAGCAGGAGAGATCGATCAGATCCTGCGCGGGCACGGCATTGAAGACGTGGTCCTGGTTGGGCACTCCGACGGGGCGAGCATCGCGACCCTCTACGCCGGGCGGAAGGAAGGCGCGCCCCCGGGGCTGAGGGCGCTCGTCGGCATCGCGCCCCATTACTTCGTAGAGTCGGTCGCCCTGACCTCAATCCGGGCTGCCGGCGAAGCCTACTCGCAAGGTAGCCTTCGAGCGCGGCTCGCTCGTCACCATGGCCACAACCTCGACGTCGCTTTCTTCGGCTGGCACGACGCCTGGCTATCCCCCGAGTTTCGCGCATGGGACATTCGCGAAGCCCTACCTCGGATCGTCGTTCCCTCTCTCATCATTCAGGGGGACTCAGACGAATATGGCACTTTGGAGCAGGTCCGAACGGCAGAGCGTTTGAGCGGCGGTCCGGTAGCCACCGTCATTGTCGAGGGCTGCGGTCATGCTCCCCATCGAGCGAAGCCCGAGGCGCTGCTGAACGCACTCCAGGCTTTTCGAGATAAAATGGCATTATAATGCACTCTAATGAGGCAAAGATGCTTTTTGTTGCCGATCAGACTTGATTCGGAGCTCCGGCCCAAGCCAGGCTCGCCCCCATGGCCGGCGAGACGCCCCTCGACTTCCGGACCCACCCCAAAGCGTACCGACACTGGCGACTGGAGGTCGTGGGGGAGCGCGCGGACCTGACCTTGGACGTCGACGAGACGGGCGGGCTCCGGTCTGAGGACTACGCCCTAAAGCTCAACTCGTACGACATATCCGTCGACATCGAGCTCCGTGACGCGGTCGAGCGGCTCCGCTTCGAGCATCCCGGCGTGAAAGTCGTCGTCCTTCGGTCCGCGCAGGAGAAGGTCTTCTGTGCCGGCGCGAACATTCGCATGCTGGCCTCGAGCAGCCACGCCCACAAGGTCAACTTTTGTAAGCTCACCAACGAGACCCGAAACGCTATCGAGGAGTCCGGTCGGCTCGCCGGGCAATACTATCTCGCGGCGGTCAATGGCGCCTGCGCGGGCGGCGGCTACGAGCTCGCGCTCGCCGCCGACGAAATCCTCCTCGTTGACGACGGCAGCTCGGCGGTATCGCTGCCCGAGGTTCCTCTCCTCGCGGTCCTTCCAGGCACCGGAGGCCTGACCCGAGTCATCGATAAACGAAGAGTTCGAAAGGACCGAGCCGACGTTTTTTGCACCACGGAAGAGGGGGTGAAGGGCCAGCGAGCCGTTGACTGGGGGCTCGTCGACAGCGTGGCCGCTCCGTCCGACTTCGATTCCGCGGTGGATGCTCGCGTCGCGGCCCTCAGCGCCCGTTCGGATCGGGATGGCGAGGCTCAAGGGATCGTCTTAGCAGCCCTGGAGCGAACGGCGACGGGACGCAACCTACGCTACCCCGCGCTGCAGATGGATGTGGAGAGCGAAGGCCGATGGGCCACGCTCCGTTCTTTCGGACCAGAGCGCGCTCCTCCGGCGAGCCCCCGGGCGCTGGTCGACGAGGGGCACGAAAACTGGTTCCTTCAGTGGTCCCGAGCCCTCGACGACGCTCTTCTTCACCTCCGTTTCAACGAGCCGGAGGTGGGTTTGCTCCTCCTCGAAACCCAGGGGGATCCAGAGCTCTTGCTCGCTCACGATGCCTTTTTGGCGGCACATGCGGACCACTGGCTCGTGCGCGAGATACGCCTCCAGGTGGCCCGGACGCTCCGCCGTCTCGAGCTCACCTCCCGCTCCCTCTTTGCCCTGGCTCCGCCGGGGAGCGCCTTTGCGGGAACCTTCGCCGAACTGGCCTGGGCGGCTGACCGCTTCTACATGGGTGACGGCGTCTTCGAGGACGTGGACGCTCCTGCTTCTCAACTCCGGATTAGCGAGGCCAGCTTCGGATATTACCCGACGACGAATGGCGAGACCCGCTTGCAGGCTCGGTTTCGGGGAGAGAGCTCCGCGGTAGGCCGCGCACGCGAACACCTCGAGAAGCCTCTCGAAGCCGACGCGGCGCGGGACCTTGGCTTGGTGACCGCCACCTTCGACGACATCGATTGGGAGGACGAGCTGCGGGTGCTCATCGAAGAGCGGGCGAGCTTTTCGCCGGATGCGCTCACGGGGCTCGAGGCCAACCTGCGCTTTGGTGGTCCAGAGAGCTTGGCGAGCAAGATCTTTGGCCGGCTGACGGCTTGGCAAAATTGGATATTTCAGCGGCCCAATGCGGTGGGGGCCGAGGGCGCGCTGCGCAAGTATGGCAGCGGCCAACGGGCGCGTTTCGATAAGGCGCGCGTCTGACCAAAGCGGAGGATGAGAATGGACGGCATCAACGTCAGCTACGACACCCAGATCCCCAACAACGTCGGGCTCTCCAGCGACCGAAAGGTGCTCAAGGCCCTGGAGCGCTGGTATCCGAGATACTTGGACTGGTGGGGAGCTATGGGGCCCGACGGCTTTCAGGACGCGGCAGTGTATCTGCGGACCGCGGTCGGCGTGGGCTCGAGCGGATGGGCCAAGTTCGACTACGTAAAGATGCCGGATTATCGCTGGGGAATCCTGCTTGCTCCCGAGGAGGAGGGTCGAGTGATCCCGTTCGGGCAACATCGGGGCGAGCCGGTCTGGCATGAAGTCCCGGGCGAGTATCGAGCCATGCTTCGACGCCTGCTGGTCATTCAGGGAGATACGGAGCCGGCCTCTGTAGAGCAACAGCGCTTTCTCGGTCGTACCGCGCCGTCCCTCTATGACATGCGAAACCTCTTTCAGGTCAACGTGGAGGAGGGGCGTCACCTATGGGCCATGGTGTACCTACTCCAGAAGTACTTCGGGAGGGACGGGCGAGAGGAGGCAGAAGGGCTTCTCGAGCGTCGCTCGGGGCATGAGGATAAGCCCCGGATGCTTGGGGCCTTCAACGAAGAGACCCCCGACTGGCTGAGCTTCTTTATGTTCACCTATTTCACGGACAGAGATGGAAAGATGCAGCTCGAGAGTCTGGCCCAGTCCGGGTTCGATCCGCTCTCACGCACATGTCGTTTCATGCTGACCGAGGAGGCGCACCACATGTTCGTAGGGGAGTCGGGAGTCTCCCGCGTGATTCAGCGAACCTGTGAGGCCATGCGGGCGGCTGGCATCGACGACCCCTCCGACATCGAGGGCGTCCGTGCCCTTGGAGTGATTGATCTGCCCACGATCCAGCGTAAGGCGAACCTGCACTACTCCCTGTCGCTAGACCTCTTCGGCTCGGAGCTCTCGACCAACGCCGCCAACGCCTTCAACGCGGGCTTGAAGGGGCGCTACCGAGAGACTCGGATCGAGGACGACCATCAGCTGGTGGACGCTACCTATCCGGTCCTTCGGCTCGTGTACGGCGCTATGA
>JBCBRU010000747.1:0-4165 GCA_039819565.1 Myxococcota bacterium
AACGGTTCTGCTCCCGATGGCTCTGGCGGTCCTCTCGGCGCTCCTCTTCCAGCTCCCGCTGGATCCAGGCGTTGATGCCCACATCCGCCGCCTTTTCCTGGGCCCGGTCGCGTTTCGCCACCGCCTGCTTCCAAGCCGCCACGTGGGCCGCCAGGACGTTCCGGTCGCGTTTGTCGTCCTGCACGGCGCGGCGAGACTGGCGAGAGTCGGCCCGCTCGACGCCCGGAGGCGCCGCCTCGGCCACCTGCTGGATGCCCACGAACAGGGTCAGGACGAGCGCGGGGACAAGATTCGTGTTCATGCCGAACTCAAACCCTAGCGGCGAGAAAGTTGCGACCGGTTCACGGCGGAGGCGAGTCGAAAGAGGCATGCTTTAGAGCATGGATGGCGACAGATGGCTTCGACGGGACGTTTTCGGGGCGTTTGCGGCTGCCGCAGGAGGGCTTCTCCTCCCCCGGGACGCGTGGGGGGGATCACGGCCGGGGATATTGGGGGTGATGAGCGGCGATCCGGCGCCCCACCGAGGGCTCGTTTGGGCGCAAACCGATCGGCCCGCCCGCATGTGGGTGGAGTGGTCGACCCACCCGAGCTTTCGGGACAGGTCGGTGGTACGAGGCACCGACGCCGTCCCGGGGTGTGGCTATACGGCTCGGGCCCACCTCACTTCGCTGCCGTCGGGGCGTCCGGTGTACTACCGGGTCATCTTCGAGGACCTCAGCGATCTCCGCACCCGCAGCTTCGCGATGCTGGGTCAGCTCACCACCACCAGCCCTCGTGCCCGGCGGCTGCGTTTGGGGTGGGGGGGTGACGTGGCCGGCCAGGGTTGGGGCATCGATCCCGACCGCGGCGGCTACCGGAGCTTCGAGACGATGAAGCGCTTCGGCTTCGACGCATTCATCCACTCGGGTGACCACGTTTACGCCGACGGCCCTCTTCGCTCCACCGTCGAGCTCGAGAGTGGGGTGTGGCGAAATACCATAACACCGGCGAAAGCAAAGGTTGCGGAGACCCTCGACGAGTTTCGGGGTCAGTACGCCTACAACCTTCTCGACCGGTCCTTTCGAGACTTCTTCGCGCACACTCCGGTCATCGCACAGTGGGATGATCACGAGACGCTCAACAACTGGTACCCGAATGAGATGCTCGACGACGAGAGGTATCGCGAGGCGCAGGTCAGCGTGCTTGCGGACCGCGCGCGCCAGGCGTTCAGAGAGAGCCTCCCTCTCGACCCCACCCAGCCGATCCATCGCTCCGTGCCCCTCGGTCCCCTCGCCGAGGTCTTTGTCCTCGACGCCCGAAGCTTTCGAGGCCCCAACGATCCGAACGCTGGACCTCGCAAGGACTGGCTGGGCCAGATGCAGGTCGATTGGCTGAAGGCTCGGTTGCAGGCGTCAGGCTCGCTGTGGAAGATCGTGGCCAGCGACATGCCTCTCGGCCTCGTCATTCCGGACGGCCCCCACCACGAAGGTCTCGCCAACGCGCGCCCCGAGCTGGGGGGGCGGGAGCACGAGCTCGCCGAGATCCTCACGTTCGCCCGCGAGAAGAAGATTCGAAACCTCCTCTTCGTAACCGCGGACGTGCACTACGCCGCAGCTCATCACTACCGTCCCGACCGGGCGAAGTTCGTGGATTTCGACCCTTTCTGGGAGCTGGTGGCGGGGCCTCTACACGCCGGGACCTTCGGACCCAACGACCTCGATCCCACCTTTGGACCAGAAGTGATGTACACCTCGCGCGGCCCCGACGATCGGCAGAACCTCTCTCCGGCGGAGGGTGAACAGTTCTTCGGAGTCCTCGACATCGAAACGAGCGGCGTCCTCCACGCGGCGATTCACGACCAGTCAGGGGCTCAGCGCTGGGCCCGCTCGCTGACACCGCTTGAGGAATAGGTGAGCTGCAGACGCGTTCACTCGGCCCAGCTCTCGATGCCCACTGCTTGCGCGAGGTCGGCGCGTGCGGTTTCGGCATCGAGACGAGCATTGATGGCCGCGATCTGGGCGCGGGTCAACTCGAGCTCCGCCGTCCGAAGCTCCAGGCTCGTACCGCGCCCCGCTTCGTAGAGTCCTCGGGCGAGCCGCAAGGCATCTTTCGCCGCAGAGATCTGTTCCTGAGCGAAACCGAAGGTGCGCTCCTGATCGAACCAGCGCTGACGGGCATCCTCGACCTCGGCCAGAGTCTGGCGCTCGAGGGCCTCGAGCTGGGCCTGCGCCTTGCGCACCTGGACCCGGGCTTGATCCACGCGAGCGGTGGTAGCCCGTCCCTCGAAGAGATTCCATTGAAGGACCAGATCCAGAGAGGCCGTGAAATTCTCCAGAGGGTTGGCAAAGATACGGTCGGGCCGGCGGCTGCTTCGATTGTACCGCGCCTCGAGAGCGAGAGACGGCCAGTAGTCCGCCTGAGCAATCCCCACGTCGCGTTCCGCCGACCTCACCACGGCGCCTTGGCTCGCCAGCTCCGGTCGGTGTTCGCGCGCCATTCGCAGGAGCTCGTCCAGAGGGGGGACCTCCGCGGCGCGACTCACCGACGAAGACATGGTCTCGGGCATGACCAACCGAACCGGCCGTCGAGGCGGCAAACCCAGCTGCAAGTTAAAAGTGCGGCGCGCTTGCCCCTCGGCGGTCTGAGCTTGGACTCTCTGAATCTCGTCCGCGGCCAGGTTGCGTTTAGCGGCGGCGACGTCTGCGGCCGCTCCCCGCCCCGCCCGCAGAAGGGCTCCCGCGCGTTTGACCTGAGCGTGATCGAGCTCGATCTGAGCGGCAAGCACATCGATGGATCGACGGGCGCGCTCCAGAGCGAAGAAGGTCTGGGCCACCCTGGCCCGCACGAGGTTGCGGGCCGCACGGAGGTCGGCATCCCTTCCCGTACGATCGACCTTCGCCTTGTCGATCGCCGTCCACCACCGTCCGCCGTCGAAGATCAGCTGACGCGCGCTCAGTCCCAGCCGCCATACTGAGTTGACGTATCCGTTCGCGTTGGCGTCCTGCCAGTCCCCGAAGACCACCGGTGGGTTGTCGTCGGGGGTATTCTCGGCGAACCCCCGATTTCGAAACTCGAGGATCTGGGATTCGAAGAATCCTCCTCCCGCCGAGAGATCGAGATCCACGCGAGGAAGAACCGCGGAGAGCGCTGTCATGTAGTCGGCGTCCACGAGCAGTACGTCCTCGCGGGCCTGAATCATTTCATTGGCATGGACGAGCGCGATCGCCGTCGCCGCCTCGAGGGTGAGCGGCTGTTCGGGATCCATGCCCTCCTCCGCTGACGACAGGGCCAGCAGGCTCAGAAGGCGAAGGGCCAGCATGGCCGGCAGGCTGGTGAAGTCCCCTTCAAATGGCAAGACTCCTGTGACCGGCAGCAACCTTCACTGGACGCCGAGCGCCGTTGGGGCACACTGCCGCCGTGTTCCTTCGGTGGTCTCTGTTCCTCGTCGTGGCCCCGGCCATCGCCTGCGCGGAGTCGGCGGAAGGGGCGGCGTCCGGGCGCGCCGCCGCGGGCCCCCCGAGCCGTCCTCCCGTTCCGGTCGCGGCCGCCCCCGTGGAGCGCGGCTCGATCTCCAGCTATTACATGGCCACGACAACCCTCGAGGCGGAGAAGGTGGCCCCCGTGTTGGCCCGCGTGACCGGGACCGTGGAACATATCGCGGTCGAGGAAGGCGACCAGGTTCGAGCCGACCAAGTGCTCCTTCGCATCGACAACGACCAGTATCGACTGCGAGTGGCACAGCTGGCCGCCCGCACCGCTCAGCTGAAGGACCGCTACGGCCGCCTCCAGCGCATGGTCGCCGACGACCTCATCGGCGAGGAAGAGCGCGAACAGGCCAAGCACGAGCTCGCCGCGGCCACCGCGGAGGAAAACCTCGCTCGCTTGGATCTGTCATATACTCGGGTCCGTGCCCCCTTTTCGGGCCGCATCGTGCGTCGTCAGATCGACGTGGGTCAGACGGTCGCGGTTCAAGCTCCACTCTTCGAGCTGGCCGACACGGAGCCCCTCCTGGCCCGCGTCTTCGTGCCCGCCAAAGCCTTTCGCCGCATCACGCGAACCCAAGCCGTGGAGCTGGTCTTGGACAGCTCCGGCACCACCCTTCAGGGCCGCATCAAGTTGGTGAGTCCCATCATCGACCCCACCACGGGGACCATCAAAGTCACTCTGGAGGTCTCGAGCTACCCGG